>JBDGQP010000079.1:0-5506 GCA_042218975.1 Salinibacter sp. | reverse complement strand
TCGCCTCCGGCCTGCTGTCCCGCTGCTCCACCGAACCGTTGGACCCGTTATGCATGACCGGGCACCCATTGGTCCCGTTCGTGCTCTCGGTAGCGTATTCTTCTGACATAGATAGACATGGGGGCGTTGCTGGAGGAGTGGAGTGTCATTACAGAAGGTACGCACCCGGAGTTGATTATTCAAATCGATCACCTCTATATTCTTGATAGTTTTTCCCTATCAAAGAGCCGGCCCTCCATTCGATGACGCTCGCGCAGCTTCAGTATCTCGTGGCCCTCGACACGCACCGCCACTTTGGCGACGCGGCCGCGGCGTGCGACGTGACCCAACCTACCCTCAGCGGGCAACTGCAGCGGCTGGAGGAGGAGCTGGAGGTGCAGCTGATCGACCGGAGCCACCAACCGGTGGTGCCCACGGCCGCCGGTGAGCCCATCGTAGAGGAGGCCCGGGAGGTGCTCGCCGCCCGGGATCGGCTCACGACCACGGCCACGGAGGTGAAGGACCGGGTTACGGGCACCCTTCGCCTCGGCATGCTCCCCACGCTGTCGCCCTACCTCCTCCCCCTTCTCCTGCCAGCCCTGGAAACGGCCTTCCCCGAGGTCTCCCTCGTTCTCCGCGAGTGGCCCACGGCCGAGATTCTCGATGCCCTCCGCACCGATGCCCTCGACGCCGCCCTGATCGCCACGAACCAGGCGGGCCCGGACCTCCACGACCGTGTGCTCTTCACGGAACCCTTCGTGGGCTACGTCGCTCCGTCCCACCGCCTCGCCGACCGTGACGCACTGGCGCCCACGGCCCTCTCCATCGAGGACCTGTGGCTACTGAGTGAGGGACACTGCTTTCGCGACCAGGTGCTCCAAGTGTGCGGCCGCGCCCCGTCCGCCCCCCAGGCCGCCGCTCAGTTCGAGAGCGGCTCCCTGGAGACGCTGGTCCGTCTGGTCCGTAGCAGCGGCGGGATGACGCTTCTGCCCCGGCTCGCCACACACCAGATGCCCGAGGCGGAGCGGTCCACGTTCGTCGTTCCCTTCACCGACCCGGCGCCCACCCGCAACGTGCGGCTCGTCACCCGGCGCCGACACAAGCAACGCCTCGTCGACGCCGTCGTCAGCACGCTCTACGACGCCCTGCCGGACACCGTCACGCGTCCTTGACCGTCTCCCTCCGCCCTCCAGTACCTCGGCGGCGGCGTCGGCGAGGCCCGTCGCCTCCGCGACCTCGTACGTCGACGGCCCTCCATGCGCGGCCGGATGATCATCTCACCCAACAGGCCCGTGGTGAGCATCTGCGACCCGAACAAGATAGGCAGCGCCTCGAACAGCAGCAGCGGGCGGCCCCCGATCGGGGGCGCCCGCCAGGGGCTTCACTGCAAGTCCTCAGCTTTCTTCGGGCCGTGACGCCGGAGCGCATCCGCTTGCATGTATTGGCCTTCAGATATTGCCTCCTCAAGCGAGGTCCATCCTCCTTTGTTCACGGAATTGGGGGTGGGTCCACCATCAACCAGCCTGTCGATCATAGCCACTGAGCCCTGCGTAGCGGCATGGTGGAGGGAATTTCGGCCTTTATTGGTTGTGGGATTCGGCTGAGCTCCAGCACCACAATCCAGTTGCCCACCTGCCGGAGCCCCCCTGTGCGACGGATGCCCTCGCTGAGAATAAACATGGCGAGGACGGTGATGGTGGCCGGGCTGGCGAACCCGGCAATGCCGTCCGTCGTCCCCACGCCCGTCCACGGCTCCAGCAGCACGACCGCCACGATGCCCCCAAGGGCAGTTATGTCCATCGGAATGACCTCCTAGATGAAAAGCACGAGCACAACGGCGATCAGCCCCAGCACCACGAATGTCGACGGTGAAATCGGGGGCTGCCTGGGCAAGTAGGAGGTGAGTCACGGGAATGAGAGGAGGAGCGCAGCAGAAGCAGAGTAATACGTGATGTGCACAATCAGGCAACAGTTCCTCCGCAGGCGATGGCCCAGCTGACCGTTCGGATTGACGACGACCTCAAAGGCCACCTCCAGAATCTGGCACGGCAGGAAGGGAAAAGCACCAGCGATGTCGTGCGCTCCCTCGTCGAGCACTACGTCCAGGACCGCGATCGGGGCACCGCGCTTCGATTCCTCCGGAACCGGATGCAGCGAAGCGCCGAGAAGGCAGAGGCCGGCCCCGCCGAGGGCGAAACCGAGACCGAACGCCGATACCTCATCTTCAGTCTCAAGGCCGACGCCGAGAAGATCCTGGAGGCCTCCCGGCGGCACTGGCAGATTGAGAACGAGCCGCACTGGACGTTAGACGTGGTCTTCGCGGAAGACCACGGCAGGTGCGAACCCAGAACGCGGCGGAGAACTTGACAGTCGTGCGGCGGCTTGTGGCCTCTCCAGCCAAACAGGACGATCGGGTTGACGCGGGAACGGAAAAACAAACGAAAGCGGGGCCATCCGGCGACGACTACCGGGCGCATCTTCCCCAGGATCTTTAACATGCAATTGCCCTGTTGCTTCACCCTGGTACCTGACATTCGGTAGCACAGCATCTCTGAAGGCACCAAAGCCCCTAGTCGGCCCGACTCTTTTTATCATTTATTAAAGTTAATTTGAAAATAAGGTGTTGACGAAGGGTCTGTGACCGACAAGGTTGGAGAAGAACCGAATTGTCAAATCTTTCCAGGAGGTGTCGGCCAATGGCTTCTCCAAACCGAGCATCCGAACCAGACAAGACACGAGAGTCAGACGGTAGTCCGAGCCGGCGGGGATTTGTGAAGGGGCTTGGGGCGGCATCGATGGCATTGTTCTCCGCCCAGTTTGCCTCCGGCTGTTCGGTGGTCGGAGACGAGGATGAAAGTAAGCAAGCGTCCCCCATGAACGTTGAACTGCTGGAGCCTCCGTCCAGAGAGATGCTGTTCGAACTTGCGTCCCTGGAGATTTCTCGGACGGTGGCCGAGGCGATCTCCGAACAGGATGGCTACGAGCCTCACTTTGATCAGTTTTTGTCCGGTCTCGAAAACGGAGAGCTTGCAGAATTCTCCGAACCGCAAAACGCAAAACGTCTGGAGGTGGGCACCCCGGACGGTCCCAGCTTGCAGGTCACACTTCCCATTCCATCTGAACTGAATGGATCTGGAGGACACTACACGTGGCACTGGCTTCGGGAAGAGAATCCCGCGGCGGCTACGATGACCGCCGTCCTGGGAGAGTTTCAACAGTCGGAGACGGGACGCGACGTCGTGTACACCATCATTGAGATGGACGAACAGGAAAACGCGATCACGACGGAGACGAGAATTCGGGACTCTCAGGTAAAGGAGAGGCTGGAAGAGCTGCGAGCGACGTGCGATGCGAATGCCGTACAGATCAGTACCAACAGGACGATCGGGGAAAAGCTAGGGGAGGAGTTTGTGTCCGCCTATGAGATCCCGGTTGAAGAGCACGTTACCCACAGCTCCAACCTCGGTGAGTACATGACCTTCCTGGAGAGTGCGATTGTCGCCGCTGGAGCCTGTTCTTCCTGCTCGTGCGGTGGATCCACTTGCTCTTCCTCCAGCTCCTGCAGTTGGTGAGTGTAGTCCGGTCGCTCCAGCTGTGTCCGGGGGGCCATGCTCCCCGGTACGCTCTCAGGGCCGATCGGAGGTAGGGCTGTCTCTCCGGTCGGTGCGGCACCGCGCCCCCCGCAATCCTCAGGAGTGGAGCTCCCACTCGGGCGCGAGGAGCCGGTCGCGCTACCCCACTCTGGTTCCGTCGTCCTGACCAGCATCCGTCGTCGGCTCTCCGGCTGGCATCGGCAGAATGATGCCAGTCCCCGATGATCCGCCTCACGAGTCTTCACGAGCAATCGCACGCATTTCATTGTGGATCTCCCCGAGACCCCCCGGATCAAGAGCCAATTCAAACCTCTCGTTTATGCTCCGGACGCCTGTCAGTTGCGGTCACACCTTGGATCCGTAACCATTCGTGAAGAGTGGGGGGAGGGATTTCTGGAGCATCTAATTCCCTTGCTTGATGGTCACCACACGGTTGAGGAAATCCTCGGTGCGTTAGAAGAGTTTGACGAGTCTCTCGTTATACAAACCCTTCGAGAGCTGGCCGCGAGCGGCGTCATTGTTCAGGGCAAAGAGGCAGGGACCTCCGCAGGGTTGGGTGAAAAGGAGCCGCGCTTTGATGGCCAGATGGCCGCCTTTTCGAACTTTTCCCAGGAAGACGGGGCAGATTTTCAGCGGAGACTTGCGGACTCGCGTGTCGTAATACTTGGACTCGGGGTTATCGGCGCCCGGATTCTGCGAGGCCTCTCCCGTTGTGGGGTCGGCGACCTGGTGGGCATTGACGCCAAACGGGTAACATCCAGAGAGATCTACACGGACTCCTGGTACGACGAAGACGACGAAGGCGACGAGCGCACTACCGTCCTTGCCAAAAAGATTCGACAGGCAGGCCCAAACGTTCGGTTTACACCCGTACAGGTCGAGGACCTCGCGACCGCGGAGCCCAGGGTGGAGATTGAGTCGGCCGACCTCGTGGTTCTGGCGTTCTACGAGATGCGACCGGATGTGTATATGGCCGTGAACCGGTGGTGTCTGGACACAGAGACGAAGTGGACAAGCTGCCGGCTCAATGGGTTCGAGTTTAATATCGGCCCTACCGTGATCCCCTACGAAACGCCATGCTACAAATGCTACGAACTGCGAAAGAAGAGCAATCTAACCTCTTTTGAGGACTATAAAGTATTTGAAGAGTACGCCTCAGAACATGGGTTTGTCTGGGATTTTCTGAACGTGATTCCAGGCTGCGATCTGGCCGCCCTCGAAGTGATAAAGCTCCTTACGTCGTTTACCGATCCGGCCACGTACGGCCACGTGGTGTCTCTGAACCTCCTGACCATGGAGTCGCGAACCGATACGGTTCTCAAACTTCCCCGGTGTCCCCATTGCGGCAAGCCCGCACAAGAGAAGCCGCGCGTGAAAAACTGGCAGCAGGCCAGGGACTGAGGTCCCCCCGGCCCCGACGCATCGTTCCTCCGATACCGTTCACTTCTTCAGCACAGTTTATTTGTAGCCATTTCCCGCACCCCCCACGCCATTTGTACCCGTAGCAGGAAAAGCCAGCGGACTGTGCGTCTGGCCGACCGCCATCTGATCAGCGACAAAACGGGGGTGATCAAAAACATATGGACATCTCGGGTCGCACCCAACGATCCGGACCTCTTTGTTTGCAGCGTGGAGACCCCAAACATCAGTCACTACACGCGCAGGCCGTTTCTCGGGGATTGCGGAGGCGCCGGACTCACGAAGATGGATGCGAAAGCTGCCGCCATCGGGGAGACCGTCGAGCGCTACTGTGCCAGCATCTACTACGACCGAGATCTCACGCTCGGCACCTACCGGGAGGTTCGTACGGACCGAGAGGCAGTTTCGCCAACAGAGCTTCCGGTCTTTCACGAACGGCAGTATGAGTATTTGGACTACACGCGGTTCACAGAGGATACGAAGATTGGGTGGGTCGAAGCATGGTCTCTTTCCGA
>JBDGQP010000078.1:0-37806 GCA_042218975.1 Salinibacter sp. | reverse complement strand
CGGCGATGCCGGTCGTCACCTGCACCATGCGGGCGCTGTCCGCCTCGGCGACGAAGACGACCTCGCGCAGGTCCTCCTCCGCCGGGCCGGTCGTCTCGCTCGAGTCCGACCCCAGGTCGGCGAAGTCGCGAACCGTAACGGCCTGGATGGGCACGGCCACGGCGTCCTCCACCGTTTCGGTGTAGATGTCGACGGTGCCACTCATGCCGGGCCGGAGCACCGGTCCACTCCTGGAGCCCGCCGGCACCTCCGGCCGCGAGACCCCCCCCGCCGACTGGGTGAGCGACGGGCCCGTGTTCGGGTCGTCGAGGATGCGGATCGTGACGGGAAAGTTGGTGACTTCGTTCTGGCTGCCCTCGTTCTGAATCCGGGCCGAGTTGGCAATCTCCGTGACCGTGCCCCGGAAGCGGCGGTCCGGATACGCGTCGAACTCCACGCGGGCGGTGTCTCCATCCGCGACGTTGATAACGTCCCCCTCGTTGACGTCGACCTTTAGCTCCATTCGGTCGAGGCGCGAGACGCGCATCATCTCCGTCCCGGCGCGCTGCTGGGTCCCAACCACCCGTTCGCCTTTCTCCACCTCGAGCCGCGTGATGGTCCCGGCCATCGGCGCGTAGATGCGCGTCTTCTGAAGCTGTTCGCGGGCGTCCTGCAGGTCGGCCCGGGCACTCTGGACCTGGTAGCGGGCCGACCGTAGCTGGGCCACGGCCTGCTTGTACGACGACTGGGCGTCCTGAAAGTCACTCTCCGGCACGACCCCCTTCTCGTACAGCTTCTTCTGCCGGTCATAGACGCGGCGGGCCTGGACCGAGTCGGCGCGGCGCCGGGACAGGTTGGCCTTCGCCTGCAGGACCTGCGCCTTATTCCGCTCTACCAGGGCCTGGTAGTCGTCGGGCTGGAGGCGGGCCAGCAGATCGCCGGGCTGCACCACGTCGCCCTCCTGCACCGGCAGGGCCACGATCTCGCCCGACACGTCGGGACTGATGGTCACCTCCACCTCCGCCTGCGCCCGACCGAAGGCGGTCACCGTCTGCGTGAGCGTGCGGCGCTGGGCCGTCTCGACCTCGACGGAGACGCCGGACGGGCCGCCCCCTACCCAGCCCAGGCCCCAGGCCGTTCCCCCGGCGGCAAGGAGCAGGACGAGAAGGCCACCCCCCCAGTACAAGATGCGGCGAGTCGTGCGTGAGGAGGACATGGAAACAGAGAGATTCTAGACGGGAAGAAACGAGAGCGGGTCGCCTACTGCGTCGTCTGGGTGCTCCGAAGCGGCCGTCGCGGATCGAGGCGGCCGACGTGGTAGTCGATTTGCTTCTGCCGGAAAAGGAGGTTGTAACGGGCGCGCACCCGCTGGCTCGCCGCGTCGACGAAGTCGCGATTCGCGTTGCGCAGCTCCACGATCGAGGCGGCCCCGAGGTTGTACCGCTCCTGGGTCGCCGTCCGGGCCTGCCGGGCCGCCTTCAGGCGCTTGCGGGCCGCCTGGAGCTGCTGCACGGCGTTCCGGTAGTCGAGGTACGCCTGCCGCACCTGGAGAGCCACCTGCTGCCGCTGGTCCCGAAGATTGTACTCGGCGTTCTGGGCCTGCACCTGGGCACGTTCGACCTGCGCGTTGCGCTGGAGCCGGTCAAAGATCGGGATGCTCAGAGACAGCGAGATGCCCCCGCCCCGGTTGTTGTTCAACTGGTCAAAAAAGGTTGGCCGGACGGGTCGCCCGGTCTGCGGGTTCTGAATCTTTCGGGTGCTCAGCCAGTCCGACCGGTAGCTCCCCCCAATCGAGACGGTGGGATAGTAGGAGGACTTTGCGACCCGAACATTCTGCTCGGCGGCCCGTCGCTCGGCCTTCGCCACCTGCAGGTCCAACCGGTTCCGGAACGCCTCGTCGATTAGGGCGGAGAGGTTGTACGTAGCGGTTCCCAGGGTGTCGCCCTCCAGGTCGGGGACCTGAAAGTCGTAGGCCGCCTGTGGATTCAGCTGGAGGGTCTGGATGAGCCGCGTCTTCCCCACCTCCCGCTCGCGGCGGGCCTGCAGGAGCTGCTGCTCGGCCTCGGCGACGTCGGCCTGCTGCCGATACAGGTCCGACACCGGACTGGCCCCCGAATCCACGAACTCTTGGGTCTGCTCCAGCTGCTGGCGCAGCGCCTGGAGCTGCTCCCGGCGCACACGGACCTGCTCCCGGCTCTCGAGCAGCGCGATGAACTGATCCATGACGGTAAAGGCCACCTCACGGCGCGTCCGGTCCAGGGACAGCTCGCTGGCGCGTGCCTGGTTGTTCGCCTGGCGGAGCGAGGCGGTATTTTCGAAGCCGTTGAAGAGCGTGATGCCCGAGCGGGCGCTTACGTTGAAGCTGTTCCGGGACTGGGTGACGACCTCCCCCTCTACCTGGCTGAAGCCCCGCCCGAAGTCGTAGCCCGTGCTCGAGGAGAGGCTCAGGTCGGGGGCAAAGTCCATCCACTCGGCCTGGACCTGCGCGCTGGCCTCCCGTACGCTGGCCTGGGCCCGCTTGACGTCGGTATTCTGATCGAGGGCAATGCGAACCGCCTCGTCGAACGTCAGCTGGGTCGTGTCGGTGACCGACGGCGTGGGGGCCTGCTGGGGCTGGGCCCGGCTGTCGGAGACGGGCCCAATTAGCACTGCCAGGAGAAGGCCCAGCCCCGCCCCTACGGCGCGGCGAAGCGGGCCGGGGCAACAGAACGCAAAGCATCGAGACATGGCGCGGGTCGTGTGGCTGTGAAGAGAGTCAGAAGGACGCATCAGTTCCATTACTCGTACCGAAGAGAGTCGATGGGGTCGAGGCGGGCGGCCTTGTAGGCGGGGTACCCCCCGAAGAGGAGGGCGAGCGTGGTCACGCCCGCCACCGCCACGAAGGCCCAGTCCCACGGGAATGAGGGGGCGATGTCGAAATAGAGAGCCGTGGCGTTCCCTCCCAGCCCCCCGAGCGCGATGCCGATGAGGCCGCCGACCTGACAGAGCACGACTGCCTCCAGCAAAAACTGGCCGAGGATGTCCCGCCACTTGGCCCCCACGGCCTTGCGGATGCCAATTTCCCGGGTGCGCTCGGTGACGGACACGAGCATGATGTTCATAATGCCCACGCCGGCCGCCAGCAGCGAGATGAGGCCCACCAGCGCCCCCCCGATCGTGAGCGTGCGGGTGAACTGGTCGAGGGTGCTGCGGATCGAGTCGTTGGTCTCGAACCCGAAGGTGTCGGGCTCGCCGGGGCCGACCCGCCGGATCACCCGCATGTGCTGGCGCACCTGCTCCTGGGCGGCGGCCATCTGCCCGGGGGCCGGCGCCCGCACGCTGACGTCACCGAAGTTGCGCCCCCCGCCCCCGTAGGTGCTCATCAGGTAGGAGACCGGCGCAAAGACGCGGGTGTCGGGGTCGTAGCCGAGGAAGGAGCCCTTCTGCGCGAGGACGCCGACGACGCGCAGCCGGACCCGGCCCACGGTCACCTCCTTGCCCAGCGGCGAGCTGGCCGGGAAGAGCTCGTCGGCGACGCTCGCTCCCAGCAGGGCGACGGGCCGGGCGTTCTGCAGGTCGGGCCGGGCCAGGGGGCGCCCGGCCGCCAGCTCGTAGCCGAAGTTGGTGAGGAAGGCCTCGTCGGTGCCGTAGAGCGTGACGTTGGGGTTCGTCTTGCGGCGCGGGCCCCGGACGGCCACGTTGTAGTCGAAGCCCTCCTGCACGCTCACGGTCAGGGTCGGGTCGAGGCGGTCCTCGAGCCGGCGCACCTGGTTGTACGTGATGGGCGGATGGTAGCGCTCCTCGTCCCCGCCCCGCACGGCGTAGCGCTCGACCGAGAACGTCGACGGGCCAAAGATCTGGAGCGAGCTTTTGAAGTACAGGTCGATCACGTCCACGGCCGTCACGGAGGCGATCACCGCAAAGACCCCGATGACCATGCCCAGAAGCGTGAGCGCCGACCGGAGCTTGTTTGCCCGGAGGGCGGTCAGGGCCTCCCGGACGGTTTCGACGAAACGCATGGCACAGCGGCCGTGATGAAAAGGGACGGCGACTTACTCGTAGCGGAGGGCCTCGATCGGGTCGGCCGTGGCGGCCTGCCACGCCGGCGCGATGCCGAAAAGGACGCCTACGCCCACGCAGATGCCGAACGCGATGGCGACGGTCTCCATCGGGAGGGCCGCCGCAAAGCCCAGCGCACGGATTCCCATGGCCCCGAGGGCCGAGAGTCCGAGTCCGATGACGCCGCCGAGGAGGCAGACGATGACCGCCTCGATGAGAAACTGGAGCAGAATGGTGTGCTTTTTGGCCCCCACGGCCTTGCGGATGCCAATCTCCTTGGTCCGCTCGCGCACCGACACGAACATGATGTTCATCACCCCGATGCCCCCCACCACGAGCGCGAGCCCGGTCAGGAACAGCCCAACCCCGTAGATGGCGGCCTTCGTCCCGGAGAAGCTGGCCCGGATCTGCTCTCGATCGTTGATCGCGAAGTTGTTCTCCTCGCCGGGCGCCACGTCCCGCGCCGCCCGCAGAATGCCGGTGAGCTCCTCCTCCGCCCGGCGCATCGATCCCCCCGGCCGCACCTTTACCATGATCTCTACACCCTGCCGCCGGCTCACACCGAAGAGCTTGTCGTAGGTGCTGAAGGGGATGATGACGCGTTGGTCGGCCGAGGTGCCCCCGAACAGCCCCTCCCCCTCCTTCTCCTGCACCCCCACGATCCGGCACGGCACCCCGCCGATCCGGATGGTCTTTCCGAGCGGCGTGGCGATCGGCAGCAGGTGGTTGGCCACAGTGGCACCGACGACGCACACGTTGCGCCCCCCGCGCTCGTCGGCCCGCGTCAGGAAACGGCCCTGCGCGAGGGCGACGTCCCGAATACGCCCGTAGTCCGGCGGCGTGCCGAGGATTTCAACCTCCAGGCTGCGCCCTTTGTACTGGGCCTGTCGGTCCGTATCGGTCATCGGGGCCACCGTGTCGGCGAAGCGCGAGCGCTTCTGGATCGTCCGGGCCAGGGCCGGCTGAATGGCCGGTCGGTTCCGAAAGCGCCACCACTCCGCACCGGCGTTGTTGCCCCAGGGAAACTGGTCGACGTAGAGCACATCGGCCCCGAGCTGCGAAAGGGCCGTCTCGAACTCCTGGTTCAGGCCGTTGATGACCGTCGCCATGAGCGTGACCGCCGCGATCCCGATGATGACCCCCAGCGTGGTGAGGAGGGCCCGCATCCGGTTGGCCCAGATGGCCTGCACCGCGATGCGGACTCCCTCTACAACGTCGAAGACGAAACGGCGCACGATCGGAGCGTCGAGTGTGAAGTGCGAGGCGCAGGACGGAGTGTCGGTTCCGGGGCCGGGGGGCTTCGACGGGCCCTTTCAGCGGCGCTGTGTGGAAGCAGACATTCCAACTGTCGAGAAGGTTGCACCCTCCAACGCGGCCGCCCCCCGCGTGATGCTGCGACTTCGACGAATCGTCGAAGTTACGGGATGGATCGACGGATCCGCTCGACGAGCGGCGGCCCGGCGCCCATCCGGCACCTGTTCGCGGAGGAGACTGCGCTTGAGTGAGAAGCGGACGTGAACGATCGCCCCGTCCCGATCGATCTCGACGTTGTCGAGCAGGTTGCGATGGCGCTCGTCGAGCCCGTCGCGGGAGAGCTTGAGGACGGCCACCGCCCCCTCGGCCAGGTCGACCACGCTCGACGCGCTCGCCTCGTCCCGCATCGTGAGGTAGGCCTCCCCCTCGAGGGCCGTGTCGGTGAGCCGAATCGACAGGGCCTGCTCGCGGAGGCGACGGGCCAGACGGCCGAACCGCTCGTCGGCCCGTCCCTCCAGGGCGGACACCTCGGACAGGCCGAGGACCCGATCGGCCCACTCGGCGAGCACCCCCTTCACCCCGGCCTGCGTCATCGACCGCCCCTCTCCCCCCAGTGGGGACGTCCCGGCGGCACTGTCCCGGACGGGGCCTTCTTGACCGGCGCCCTCCCGGACGGTGCTGTCCTGTTCGGCGCTGTCCCGAAGGGCCGTCTCGACGACGTTGCGGCCCACGAGCCAGGCGGTGCTGCCACGGCCCACCCGCTTCAGGAGCGCCATGTAGGCGTCATTCGACCGCAGCCCCCCCTGCGCCGCCCGGTGCCGGTCCACCATGGCGGTCACCTGCTCGGGGGTCCGGGCCACGGCCATCGTGCCCTCCCCCACGAAGGCGACCGAGAGGGTGTCGCCGGCGTCCGGCGCGTCGGGGGCAAGGGCGAGGTGGTAGAGCGGCACGTCCCGGTAGGTGGTCGACCGACCGGCGTCCGGGGGGGCCTGCGCGAGGTAGCGGTCCATCTGCTCGGCCGTCAGGTCCCCGAACACGACCGCGCTGGGCGGCCCGGCGCCGGTCGTGGCCCCGTACACGGCCGCCACGTCGGCTCGCAGGTTCAGGTCGGTCGCGGCGAGGAAGCTCCGCAGGTACGGGTTGTCGGACTGGCGCAGGCTGTCGACGAGCCCGCCACCGCCCAGCCCCTCAATCTGCTGCAGGGCCGTCTCGACATCGACCATCCCGACGAACTGGGGCGCGTCCGGCAGCAGCGCGGCGGCCCGGCGCGTCCGCGACGGCACCGAGTCGGTCATGCTCATGTAGGGCTCGCAGGCGGGCAGGCAGAGCACGCCCAGCGCGAGGACCAGTCCCCAGGCGAACGGTCGGCGGTACGACATGACGGGCACAGTCGAGTGAGGAAGCGTGACGGGCCGCCGATCGGCCGACCGACGGCCCTCTTCCTTACCCTCGCATCCGCCCGAGGATACCACCCGTGCGACGAGCCGGCCGTCTGCATCGACGAGTTGCCGGAGGTCGTCTGCGCGGAGCGCTACCCCCCGGACTCGATGAGGGCCTCCACGTTCTCGCTGTAGCCGCGGCTCGTCTTCAGGGGGATCCCGGCCGCCATGTGGAGCCGGTAGGTGCCGTGGTCGAGCGGTCGCAGCTCCTCCACGTAGCCGATGTTCACGATGTACGACCGGTGGACGCGGAGGAACTGGTCGGCCGGCAGCCGGTCCTCCAGCTCTTTCATTGTCTTCCGGACGAGATGAGCGTCCTCGCCGTCGTGGAGCGCCACGTAGTCGCCCTCCGACTCGATCCACTGCACGTCGTCGGGATCGACGAAGTAGATGCGGTCCCGGGTTCGCACCGTAAAGCGTTCGAGGGGCTCGGCGGAGCCGGCGCCGTCCTCGTCGCCCTCGTACCGCCGGAGCAGGCCCTCCAGCCGCCGGCCAAGCGCCTCGGTCTCCGCCTCTTGCAGCCGCGTCCGCGCCCGATCGAGGGCCTCCTCGAAGCGGCCCTCATCGATCGGCTTAAGGAGGTAGTCGAGCGCGTGGGCGTCGAAGGCGTCGACGGCGTACTCGTCGTAGGCGGTGACGAAGATGGTGACCGGCATCGCGTCGACGCCAATCGCCCGCACCACCTCCAGGCCGCTCATCTCCGGCATCTGCACGTCGAGGAAGACGAGATCCGGGGCCTGCTCCTCAATCTGGCGGACGGCCTCGGCCCCGTCGGCGGCCTCCCCCACGATCGTTACCTCGTCGACCGGCTCGAGGAGCTGGGCGACGCCCGTGCGGGCCAGCGGTTCGTCGTCTACGATGAGGGCGCGAATCGACATGGCAACAAGATCGAAGATGACGCAGAACACTACTCGGCACGCGGGGCGGCGGCCGGGGCCGCCTCGGGGTCGATCGTTCGCGCCTCCGGGTCGACGGGGAGGCGAATCGTGACGCGGGCCCCGCCCTCGGCCGCCACGCCGAGCTCAAACGCGTGGCGGTCGCCGTAGAGGGTTTCGAGCCGCCGCTTCGTGTTGGAGAGCCCCACCCCGCCGTCGTCCGTCAGGGCCTCGAGGGCCGCCGTCTCGAAGCCCGGTCCACTGTCGGCCACCGTCAGCTCGACCTGGTTGCCGTCCGGCCCTGACACCAGCGCGGCGCTCACCCGCACGACGCCGGCCTCTGCGCGGGGGGCCACCCCGTGGCGAACCGCGTTCTCCGCGAGCGGCTGCAGCAGGAGGTACGGCACCGGCACCTCGCCCACCTCGGGACGCACGTCGACCTCGACCCGGAGCCGATCCCCGAACCGGATCTCCTCGATTTCGAGGTAGCGCTCGACGAGGTCAATCTCCTCCCGCAGCGGCACCGTTTGCACGTCGGCCCCCTTGAACGTGGAGCGCAGCAGGTCGCTCAGGAGGCGCAGCGTGCGCCCGGCCTTGGCCGTCTCGCCCCCCCGCACCAGTACGGTGACGGCGTTGAGCGTGTTGAAGAGAAAATGGGGGTTGACCTGCATCCGGAGGGCCTGCAGTTGGGCCTGGGCCAGCTCGGCGCGGAGCGTCTGGGCCTGCGCCTCTTGCTCGCGCGACCGGAGGAAGTGCTCATGGGCAAAGCAGAGGGCCCCCAGGATGAAGTAGGCGAAGTAGTCGGCCACGAACCGCCGAACCAGAAAGACGGCGAGGGGCCAGTCCTCCACGTTGTAGGGCTTGGCTCGGACGAACGAGGTCGTAAAGTCCGGGTAGACGCCCTGACGGGTGAAGTCGGCCCACGTGAAGACGGCCTGCTCCAGGGCCACGTGGACGGCGGCGACGGGCACCCCGATGGCGAGCCCCCATCGGAGCCCACGCCGCCAGTGGGCCCGCACGTCGGCCCATCGGAAGAGGCCCAGCACCACCGGAACGAGCAGGGCCCACAGGTGCAGCCGCGTCCACAGTCCCACGGCGAAGGCAACGAGGGCAAAGGGCACGCGGAGCCACAGCAGCTCCTGGGGCGAACGCCGAAACCACGCGACAACGGCCGGTGCCCCCACTTCCGTGAGCACGAGGAGCCCCCCGACCACCGCTGTGCCGTAGAGCAGATAGCGCCGCGCAAACCGGCGAAGCGGGGACAGCTCCGGAGGAGCCGAGGCGGCCATAGCGACGAAGGAGCAGGAAACGACAACGGGACCGGATCGTCCGGCCTCCGGGCGGACGAAAGGCGACCGGGACGCTTACGTTTTGCGACGAGGAGGCGGAGGGGGAGGGATTCGAACCCTCGAGGCCGCAAAGGGCCTGCCGGTTTTCAAGACCGGTGCATTCGACCAGGCTCTGCCACCCCTCCGGCGCGCGCAGGCGGTGCTGCGCACTCGGGTATCCTTTCACACAGGCCGTTCGGGACGGTTTCGTGGGCGGGGCCGCGATCGGACGCGGAGCGGGGCCGGGAACTCAGGCCTCATCGCCTCCCCCGATGGCCTCCCGGTCGAGGGAGTCGGGAAGCTCCTTGTTGGTTTCGGCCCCAAGCTCCCGGATCATCTCGACCTGCCGGAGCAGGTTGCCGCGCCCGTCGCTCAGGCGCTTGCGGGCCGTGTGGTAGCTCTCCTGCGCCTGGTCGAGCCGCTCGCCGACCTCCTCGAGCGCCTCGGCGAAGAGGACGAACTTGTCGTAGAGGCGCCCGCCGCACTCGGCAATCTCCCGGGCGTTCTGGTTCTGCCGCTCCTGCCGCCAGATGTTGGCGATCGTCGCGATGGTCGCCTGCAGCGTGGTGGGGCTCACGAGGACCACGCCCTGGTCGAAGGCGTGCTGGTAGAGGGCCTCGTCGTGCCGGAGCGCAAGGGCAAACGCCGGCTCGATCGGCATGAACATGAGCACGAAGTCCGGGCTCCGGTCGCCGTAGAGGCTGCCGTAGTCCTTTCCGGCAAGGCCGTCGACGTGGCTCCGGACCGACTGGAGGTGCGCCTGGAGGTGCCGGTCCGTCTCGTCGGCCTCGTCGGCCGAGACGAAGCGGCGGTAGGCCGTGAGCGACACCTTCGCGTCGACGACCACGAACCGCTCCTCGGGCAGCTCGACGACCACGTCGGGCCGCAGGCGCCGGCCCTGCCCGTTGGTCCGGCTCACCTGGGTGTGGTACTCGCGGCCGTCCTGCAGGCCCGACTCCTCGAGAATCCGTTCCAGCACCATCTCGCCCCAGTCGCCCTGGGTCTTCGACTGGCCCTCCAGGGCGTGGGTTAGGTCCTCGGCCTGCTCGGACATCGTCTCGTTCAGCTCGCGCAGCTGCTTGATCTGCTCCTTCAGCTCGCTCCGCTTCTCGAGCCCCTTCTCGTAGGTCTCCTCGACCGTCTCCTTGAAGCCCTCCAGCTTCTCCCGCAGCGGGTTCAGCAGCTGATCCAGGGTCTCCTCGTTCTGCGCGGTGAACTTCTCGGCCTTCTCCTCCAGAATCTCGTTCGCCAGGTTCTCGAACTGCTCCCGGAGCCGCTCCCGCTGCGTCTCGATCCGCTCCTCCTGCTCCTCGAGGCGGGTGCGCAGCTCGTCGTTCTTCGTCTCAAGCTGGGACTTCGTCTCGCGCAGGGCCGTCGCCTCGTCGCTCAGCTCGTCGCGGCGCGCCTTGGCCTCGGCCAGCTGCTCGGCCAGGCCCTCGGCCTTTTGCCGGAGCGCGGAGACCTCGGCCGCCTTCTCGTTCCGGCCCCGCTCCCGGGCCTCCGCGACCCGACGGCGCATCAACAGCCAGGCCGCGCCGGCCCCGGCGGCGACCGCAAGGAGCACGACGAGGCTTCCGGGAAGCGACATGGATCGGAAGGGGATGTTGCGTTGTGACTGGACGAGCGTCAGGAAGGGACTGTATCCAACGTAGCGAAGCGAACCGGGCCTTCCAACGGGCGGCCGAGCGGAATGGCCCGTCGTTGTTACTTCTCGACGCGACCTGACGGGGCAGGTCCGGACGGGACCATTTCGCCGATCCACCGCATTTCCCGTGCTGTGCGCCCCGGCGCCTCGCCCACTCCGTTCTTCGACCGGCCGCTTCCCATGGAGGCCCTCCTGCAATCGCCCATCACCCTCGCCCTGCTACTCCTGAACGTCGGCATCAGCGGCTACGCGATGCTCGCCGATCCCTCGCTCATCGACGAGCTCTCGTTCCGGCCCCGACGCATCGCGGAGCGGGGCGAGTACTACCGCTTCCTCACGGCGGGCTTCGTCCATGCGGGCGGAGCGCACCTCGCCTTCAACATGATTACGCTCTACTTCTTCGGCCCGCAGCTCGAGCGGGTCCTCGGCGCCGGGGCCTTCCTCGTGCTCTACTTCGGTTCGGAGATGGCGGCCCACACCCTCACGTTTCTTTTTCATCGGACCGACCCGAACTACGCGGCGGTCGGCGCCTCCGGGGCCATCAGCGGGGTCCTCTTCGGGTTCTGCCTCTACGCCCCGCTCACGATGCTGGGGGTGATGATGGTGATCCCGATGCCGGCCATCCTCTTCGCGGTGCTCTACGTCGTGGTGTCGGTCTACGCGATCGGCCGGCGGCAGCGGGGGCCCGGCGGCATCGCCCACGAGGCGCACCTGGGCGGGGCGCTCGGGGGCGTCGTCCTCACGATTCTGCTCGACTACCCGCGCCCGATCAATACCTTCCTGCGCGAGATGCAGGGCCTGCTCGGGTAAGGCTGCGCGTTTCGCACACGACATAGCGTTGCCCTGCAAGGACGCGTCGGCCCCCGAAGCGGCAGCGTCGCTCCGGAAACGCATAACGTTAAAACGTTGAACATTAGGAGGTTATGGAATTCTTTCCGCGCTAAGACACCGTCCTGCGTTCGCTAGGGCGCGACATTCAACCGTGGAAACGGCGTCACACCCCGAGGCGCTCCGGGAGCCGATCCCAGTCCTCGAAGACGAAGCCCCGCTCGTCGGGCGAGCGGCCGTCGGTGCCGTCGGGCGCAAACCAGGCCACCCGCCAGCCCGCCCGCTGCGCGCCCTCGACGTCCGAGCGGTACGAGTCGCCGACGTACAGCACGTCCTCGGGGGCCACCCCCGCCTGCTCGGTGGCGTGCTCGAAGGCGGCGGGGTCGGGCTTGAGGGCCCCGGTCTCCTCACAGACGACGATGGCCCGGGCGCGTGCCTCCAGGACCGGAAACGCCTCGAACTTCTCGGTCTGCACCTCGACGAAGCCGTTCGTCATCACGCCGACGGGGACCTGCTCCGCCACGGTCTCGTAGGCGGCCCGGGCGCCCGGGACGAACCGCCAGTGGTGGCCGTAGCGCCGCATGTAGTAGCGCCGCACGAGGGCGGGGTCGGCCTGCGGGGCCCCCACCGCCGCCAGCAGCCGGGCAAACCGCTGCTCCTTGAGGGTGGCCTTGTCGATCTCCCCGTCGGCGTAGCGGCGCCAGAGCGGCGCGTTGATCGCGTGGTACTGCGCCCGGAGCTCGTCGACCGATAGGGTCCCGAATACTTCGAGGTACCGGGTCCGCACGTCCGCCAACGCCTGCCGCTCGGCGTGCCGGTGGTCGAGGAGCGTGTCGTCGAGGTCGAAGTAGACGAACATGAGTGTGGAGTGTGGATTTCGGAGTGCGGAATGACTGAAGGAGTAGGGCGTCGGTCCCATTCCTCAGTCCCCATTCCCCATTCCCAATTCGAACATCGCGTATTCCTTGTCCTTGACGCCGCCGATCGATTCGACGTGGTTCTTGAGGCGGTCGTTGCTGTCGAGCACCCAGCTCATCTCGCAGGCGTCGAAGCCGTTGGGCGGCCCGTTCTGGATGGTGGCCAGGACGAGCAGGCTGTCGAGCCCCTTGCCCTGGTAGGCCTGCCGGACGCCCATGAGCGGCATGCGGCACTCGTAGACGCCGTAGGTCATGCGCAGCAGGAGCGTGATCAGGCCCGTCGGCAGGCCGTAGCGGAAGAGCCGGCCGTCCTCGACGTGCCGCAGGGCCCGGTTGATGTTGGGGAGGGCGATAGAGAAGCCGACCGGCCGGCCCTCGTGCTCGACGAAGTAGACCAACTCGGGCTCGACGATCTGCTCCATCTCCTCGGCGAGCTGCAGAAACTCGTTCTCCGTCACCGGCACGAAGCCCCAGTTCTCGGCCCAGGCGTCGTTGTAGATCTCGCGGATCGTGCGCGCCTCCTCCTCGAAGCGGTCCGGGTCGATGGACCGCACCGAGAGGCCCGGCGTGCGCCGCTTCACGAGTTCGGCGCCCCGTTCCAGCCGCTCGAACTGGCAGTACTTCTTGTGGACGTAGTAGGCCCACATCGTCATGCTGCGCTCGAAGCCGTAGCGCCCGAGGAAGTCCTCGTGGTAGGGCGGGTTGTAGGGCATGAGGATCGCGGGCTCGCGGTCGAACCCGTCCACCAGCAGGCCGGCGGTGTCGTTGAGCGACGGGTTGGCCGGCCCGCGCACCCGCTCCAGGCCCTGCCCCCGCAGCCAGGTGGTGGCGGCGTCGAGGAGCGCCTCGGCCACCGCGTAGTCGTCGACGCACTCGAAGAAGCCGAAGAAGCCGGTGGCGTCCTCGTAGGTCCGGAGGTGCATGCCGTTCACGATCCCTGCGACCCGGCCCACGGCGGCGCCGGAGGCGTCCTCGGCCAGGAAGAGCTGCATGTCGCCGTGCTCGAAGAAGGCGTTCTCCGAGGGGTCGAGCGTCGCCTTCACGTCGCGGCGCAGCGGCGGAACCCAGTTCGGGTACCGGCCCGGATAGAAGTCGTACGGCACGTCGATGAACCGGCGTCGCCCCCGGCTTCCCTCGACGGGGCGGATCGTGACGTCGGCGGTGGGGGTCGGCATTCGGGCGACGAGAACTGGTCGGGGACACGCGAACGAACGCCGTCGCCCCCGACGGGAATCGGGAACGACGGCGTCATAACGCGTCGGCCGGGCCGGCGGTTCGGGGACGCTACTCGGCGGGCGCGGCGTGGTGCCCGTTCGTCCCGACGACGCCGTGCTTCTTGCCGACCTTGTGGAAGGCCTCCAGAATTTGGTCGAGCTCCTCGTCGGAGTGGGTGGCCATGTAGGAGGTGCGCATCAGCGCCTGGCCCCGCGGGACGGCGGGCGGCACCACGGCGTTTACGAAGACCCCTTCTTCGATCAGGTCGCTCCAGAAGCGGAAGCACTGCTCCATGTCGCCGACGACGACCGGAATGATGGGGCTCTCGCTCTCCCACACGTCAAACCCGAGCTCGCGGAAGCCCTCGCGCATGTAGTCCGAGATGTCCCAGAGGCGCTCCAGCCGCTCGGGCTCGTTCTGCAGGATCTCGAGGCACTTCAGCACCGTGGCGACCGTCGACGGCGGCATCGACGCACTGAACATGTGGGTCGAGGCCTCGTGCCGGATGTACTCGATCACGTCCCGGTCGCCGACGGCGAAGCCCCCGATCGAGGAGAAGCTCTTCGAAAAGGTGCCCGTGATGAGGTCCACGTCGTCCTTCCGGCCGAACGTGGAGGCGGAACCGCGCCCGCCCGGCCCAATGACCCCGATGGCGTGGGCGTCGTCGAGCATGAGGGCCGCGTCGAACTCCTCGGCCAGCTCCAGAAGCTCGGGCACCTGGGCGATCTTTCCGCTCATGGAGAAGACCCCGTCGGTGGCGATGAGCTTCCCGGCGTCCGGCTTCTCCTCGTGGGCCCGCTCCAGCATGCCGCGGAGGTGCTCCATGTCGTTGTGCTGGTAGCGCCGCGTCTCCGCCATGCTCGCCTGCGTCCCCGCCACGATGCAGGCGTGGTTGTCCTTGTCGGAGAAGATGATGTCGTTGCGCCCCGCGATGGCCTGCAGCACGCCCTCATTCGTCATGTAGCCGGTGGAGAAGAGCACGGCCTTCTCCTTGCCCATAAACTCGGCCAGCCGGTGCTCGAGCTCGAGGTGCAGGTCGAGGGTGCCGTTCAGGAAGCGGCTGCCGGTGCACCCGGTGCCGTACTTGTCGATAGCGTCCTTGGCGGCCTCCTGCACCCGCGGATCGGAGGTGAGACCGAGATAGTTGTTCGACCCCGCCATGACGAGCTCGTCCCCGTCCATGACGGCCCGGGAGCCTTCGCTGTACTCGATGGGCCGGAAGTACGGGTACAGGTCCGCCTGCTTCAGCTTCGCGTAGTCGTTTGACGGATCGAAGAAGCGATGGCATTTTTCGAAGAGCGGGGGCTCGTCCGAGGTCTCCGGCTCGGCCTCCTTGGCGCGAACGAACTCGTGCGGCCGTGTCTGATCAGGCATTGTGTAGACGGGACGTGTTGCGTGAGCGCACGTGTGGTTTCGGGACCGACGCGTCCGGTCCCTGGTGGAAATGGTCTTGGCAACTGCTTTTCCCCTTCTGAGTATAGTCGCGCCCTCTTCTGCGAAGGTAACACGCCGGGAGCGGGGTCCCACTCGGGGATCCGCGAGGGCCACGCGACCAGCCCCCTTCCGTACGCCTCATTCCGGGTGCGTTTCCCCCGCCTCACAGCCTTTTCTCGCATCGAAAGGGCTTCCGGGATCGGCTCTCTCCTGATTTGTGAAGGCTTTCACATCTCATCCCCGCACAGACCGACGGGGATCGCATCGGTCGTCGCTCCTGCCTCAGGTCCCCGGCGGCACTACGTCTATTCTTCACACCAGAACCGGAGGTCGGCGGGCCGGATGCGCGTGCGCAGCGGGGGAGGGCCTCCGCTGTCGGCGGTCGTGCCCGCATTCGCCGTCGATTGCGCTCGTGGAGAGAGGCCGGGTGGGGGCGCATGCATCTACGCATGCGGCTGGAGCGGGGGGCTCCGTGCTCGTTCCGCCCCGGCAAGTCTGCGGCGGACGACATTGAACCAGCGTCTCAGAACTGGAGTCGGAGGCGCACGCCCGGCCCGCGGTCCAGCCCCTTCGCCGCCGGGGGCGGACGCGGTCGCTTCGTCCTCGGCGGGCCCCGACGGGTGGCCGCGACGAGCCCTCCGGCAGGACGGACCCGGAGCGTCAACTCCTCACCAACGTCGAACGTGAGCAGGTGCGCGCTCACGTAGGCGTCCATCACCGTGAGTGCGTAGAAGAGCCCGGTGCCGAGGATCGAAAGATTGCGCTGCCGCCGGTACTGGTCGCGCTGGTCCCGCATGGCCCCGAGCCGGCTGCCCCCGAGCCGGTCGCTGGCCCTGCTGAACTGCTCCTGGTACCGCTGATAGGGGTTGGACGTCCGCTCCCCCTGCCGGACCATCTCGCGTCCCCGACCGAAGAGGTGGGCCCGCTGGTAGAACAGGTACTCCTGGTGGGCCTGATAGGCGCGGGCGCCGAGGGCGGCAAATCCGGCGTAGACGAACGGAATCTTGAGGTACTGCCGATTGTACAGCTGACCCCATCCGGGGACGGCGAGGCTTCGCCAGAGGGCCCCCTTCGGAGAGTGGTTCGGGGAAAAACCCTTCTTCTTCAAAATCTTGGCCCGCACGCTGTCGGGTTGGGCGCGACAGCCCGGCCCCAGCCCGGCTCCGCCAAGCAGCAGGAGCCCGGCGATCAGGCCGGCGAGCCGAAGCGGTGGTGCAGGCATCGGGACGTTGGGAGCAACGCGGGGTACGGGTAAGGGCCCCAGCCCCCCTCCGATCGTCGGATCGTGCAGGCGCGCTCGGGGGAACTAGTCGCCCATCATCAGGTCCACGAGCCGTTCGAGGTCCTCCTCGGAGTAGTACGAGATCTCGACGCTTCCCTCCCCGTCGCTTTCGTGGTTGATTTGCACCTGCGTGCTGAAGCGCGAGCGCAGCTTGCTTCGGTAGTCGTCGAGCTGGAGCTCCTCGCGGTCGGGGGGGGCCGAGGGGGCGGCGTCCGCCTCCGTCGCCTCGTCGTCGGGAGCGTCCTGCTCGTCGTGCCAGTCGCGGGCGCGGCGCTCCACCTCGCGCACCGAGAGGTCCTCCGCGATCGTCTCTTCGAGGAGATCGACCTGCGCCTCCTCGTCGTCGATCGCGATGAGGGCCCGGGCGTGCCCCATGGCCACCTCCTTGTCGCGGAGGGCGGCCTGCACGCGGGGCGGGAGGCGCAGCAGGCGCAGAAAGTTCGACACGGTGGCCCGGCTCTTGCTCACCTTCTCGGCCACCGCCTCCTGCGTGAGCCCGCACTCCTCCATGAGCCGCTGGTACCCGAGGGCCACCTCGATGGGGTTGAGCTCTTCGCGCTGCACGTTCTCGACCAGGGCCATTTCCAGCATCTCCTCGGAGCTGGCCTTGCGGATGAAGGCCGGCAGCCGATCGAGCCCGGCGCGGCGGGCGGCCCGCAGGCGACGCTCCCCCGAGATGATCTCGAACTGCCCGTCGCCGAGGGTCCGCACCGTGATGGGCTGGATGATGCCCAGCTCCTCGATGGAGGCGGCCAGTTCGTCGAGGGTCTCGTCGTCGAACTCCTGGCGCGGCTGGTACGGGTTGGGCCGAATGCGGTCCACGGCCACCTCCGCCACGCGCCCGAGCATCCGGGTGCCGTCCTCGAACTGATAAAGCTGGCTCTCCGAGACGTCCTCGCCCCCCTCCTCCTCGGAGGCCTGGTCCTGCTTCTCCGAGGGAATGAGCGCGTTGAGTCCTTTGCCGAGTGCGGAGTTGTCAGCCATACCGAGTGGGCCTCAAGCCTGAGTAATGTGCAAGGGGAGCGGCCACGATGAACGACCACGAGGGCCCCGTAGCGGAAGCGTGGTGCGTGAATCGTGAGGCGGGGGACGTTATTGCCCGTCGATTACGCTTCACGCATCACGCCACTTTTCGGGGGAATCTTTTATTCGAATGGCGAACCGCGTTCCATCGAGTAGCAGGACCCTACAGGGAGAAGTCGTCGGCGGGCGTGGTCGACTCCTCCTCGGCCTCCGAGCCGTCCTCACTGAGGGCCCCGGGCACGCCCTCTTCGGCCGTCTCGGCGTCGGGCGGGGCCGACGCGTCCTCGCCGGCCGTTCCGTCGCCGCGGGCCTGATGGGACTCGATGTACTCCTGGTTGTCCTCGAGGATCTCGCGGGCGAGGGCGATGTAGTTCTGGGCGCCCTTGCTCGAGGCCTCGTACAGGATGGCCGGCTTGCCGAAGCTCGGGGCCTCCGAGAGGCGCACGTTCCGCTGCACGATGGTCTCGAACACCTTGTCGCCGAAGTAGCGCCGCACCTCCTGGGCCACCTGGTTCGAAAGGTTCAGCCGCGTGTCGAACATCGTGAGGAGGACGCCCTCGATCTCAAGGTCGGGGTTGAGGTGCTGGCGCACGATCTTGATTGTGTTGAGCAGTTGGCCCAGCCCCTCGAGCGCGAAGTACTCGGCCTGCACCGGGATGAGCACCGAGTGGGCCGCCGTCAGCGAGTTGAGCGTCAGCAGCCCGAGGGAAGGGGGGCAGTCGATGACGACGAAGTCGTACTTGCGGCGCACCTGCGGGAGGGCGCTGCTCAGAATTTCCTCCCGCTGCATCTCGTCGATCATCTCGATCTCGGCGCCGACGAGATTGATGTGGCTCGGGATGACGTCGAGGAACGGCATCTCGGTCGTGATGACGGCCTCGGCCGCCGGGACCTCCCCGATGAGCACCTCGTAGATCGAGGCGTCAACCTCCTCGGCCTCCAGCCCCACGCCGGAGGTACAGTTCGCCTGCGGGTCGATGTCGAGGAGCAGTGTGGAGTGTTCGGTCGCCGCCAGGGAGGCGGCCAGGTTGATGGCCGTCGTCGTTTTTCCGACCCCTCCCTTCTGGTTCGCGATCGCGATGACTTTGCCCATAGGTAGGTGTGCGCGCTCGTTGCGGACGGAACGGGCGAGCCGTTCCCACAGAACGTGAGTACAGACAGTGCGGGGCCCCGAGGATCGGGTCGCCGCGGCGACGTCCCGGAGGGATGACTCACAGGAACCCGCAATCTACGAAAGGCGGTGCGACATGTCCACCGGCCGGCCCGGGATCACGCGCTCTTCGCTCGCCCCCGTGCCCGCGGCCCAGGCGGATCACTCCTCCGACCCGAGGGGTTGTACTCGGTCCCTGCCCGGTAGGACTGCTGGGGTGCCTCTCGCAGGATCGAACCGGTCGTCGAGGGCACGTGTTCGGCCCCGCGGTCCGGCCCGCGTCCGCTCTCTCGAACCACCGCTCGTTCGCCCCGCCATGGCCCGTCGCATTGTTCTGCGGTCGGAGGAGGATCCGGACCGCCCGTCCGCCGAGGATCTGACGATCGACTACGCCGACGAGCTCAACCCGCAGCAGTACGCCGCCGCGACGACGGGGGACGGCCCGCTTCTCATCGTGGCCGGGGCCGGCACCGGCAAGACGCGCACCCTCATCTACCGCCTCGCCTACCTGGTCGAGACCGGCACCCGGCCCGAGCAGATCGTGCTGCTCACCTTCACGCGCCGGGCGGCCCACGACATGACGGCCCGCGCGGCGAGCCTGCTCGACGGCCGCTGCGAGAAGGTGCAGGGCGGCACCTTCCACGCCTTCTGCCTGCAGGTGCTGCGCCGCCACGCCGAGGCCCTCGACCTCCCCCGCAACTTCACGGTGCTCGACGCCGCCGACGCGGCCGACGTCCTCAGCGTCCTCCGTGCCCGCGGCGACTACAGGGACGGGGAGGAGCGCTTCCCGAAGAAGCAGACGCTCTACAATATGTTCTCGGCGGCGACGAACCGGGACGAGGCGCTGCGCCAGGTCCTCGCGCGGCGCTACCCCCAGTACACCGGGCACCTGACGGCCCTCACCCAGCTCCGGGCGGAGTACCGGCAGTACAAGCAGGCCCACGGCATGCTCGACTTCGACGACCTGCTGGCCCGCACCCTCGAGCTCTTCGACACCGACGACCAGATCCGCCAGCAGGTGGCCGGGCGCTGCAAGCACGTGCTCGTCGACGAGTACCAGGACACCAACGCCCTGCAGGCCGCGCTCGTCCGGCAGTTTGCGTCGGTGCACGGCAACGTCACCGTCGTGGGCGACGACGCGCAGAGCATCTACCGCTTCCGGGGGGCGGACTTCCGCAACATCTTCCGCTTCCCCGACGAGTACCCGAACGCAGAGGTCCTGAAGCTGGAGCAGAACTACCGCTCCACCCAGCCGATCCTGGACTGTGCCAACCACATCATCGACCAGGCGGAGCGGTCCTACGACAAGACGCTCTTCAGCGAGCGGGACGAGGGGGAGCGGCCCGCCCTCGTCCCCGCCGCCGACGGCGAGATGGAGAGCCGCTTCGTAGCGCAGATGATCATGCGTCTCCGGGAGGACGGGGTGCCCCTCAGCGACATTGCCGTGCTCTTCCGCAGCGGCCACAACGCCTACGACCTGGAGGTGGAGCTGAACCGCCGCAACATTCCGTTCGTGAAGCACGGCGGCCTCAAGCTGAACGAGGCCGCCCACATCAAGGACGTGCTCGCCCACCTCAAGGTGGCCGAGAATCCGCAGGACGCCGCCTCCTGGAACCGCATCCTGCAGCTCATCCACGGCATCGGGCCGAAGACGGCCCAGGACCTGATCGCGTGGGCCACCGAGACCGCCGAGGACCCGTTCGTGGCGTTGGACGGGACGCCCTTCTCCTCCCGCTACGTGTCGGCACTGAAGGACCTCTTCGGTGTGCTTCGCGCCATCCGCGACCCCGACACGCCGGTGGCCGAACAGGTCGAGACGGTGCTCGACTACTACCAGCCCATCCTGGAGACGGAGTACTCGGACGACCACCCGAAACGAGAGCCGGACCTCGACCACCTGGCCGGCCTGGCCGCCAACTACGAGAGCCGCCGGCGCTTCCTCTCCTCCCTCGCCCTCGACCCGATCGAGCTGACGGCCCTCGAGCAGGAGGCCGCCGAGGACGACGAGCCGCCCCTCGTCCTCTCGACGATCCACTCGGCGAAGGGCCTCGAATTCCACACCGTCTTCCTCATCCGCGCCCTCGACGGCACGATCCCCTCGCGCCACGCCCTCCGCGAAGACGAGGCCGTCGACGAGGAGCTCCGCCTCTTCTACGTCGCCTGCACGCGGGCCGAGGAGAACCTCTTCATCTCCTACCCGATGACGCAGTACCGGCGCTCGCATGGGGAGTACATGACCACCCCCAGCCGCTTCGTCGACGACGTGCCGGAAGAGGTCCTCGAGCCGGTGCAACTGGTGGAGGAGGACGCGCCCGACGCCGTGGAGGCCCCCGACGATCCCGAGGCCCTTCCGGGGCATGGGGAGTCCCCGTCCGCCGGCGAGTCGCCCCCCGAACGGCCGAACCGCGACCCGACCGACGCCGACGAGCTTCCGTTCTGATGCGGGCTCCGACGCATGATGTCGCCATGCGAGGAGGATTCAGCCCTCTGAGAGAAGAAGATTCCCTTCGAATTCGTTTGACGTTAAAACGTTGAACGTTATAAGGTTACGGGAAAGATACGCCCGAAAGAAGAAACCGTCCCGTCTCGATCACAGGGGGACATTCGGACCTGGAAACGGCGCAAGCGCCCGTCTATTCTCGTCCCATCGATCCTCGACCTTCGCCGCGATGGATACGCTCCCCGACCGCTCGTCGTCCCGCGACGCTGCGGCGTTTGACGACGCTGCGGCGGTAGCGGATCTTCCCCTCGACATCGCCGAGGTGTCCCTGGACGACCTCGACCTGATTCGGCGGCTCAACGTCGCCATCTTCGACGACGAGCACATCATCAACACGTTCGAGCACGACGACCTCCTGATGCTCGTGGCGTGGTCGCAGGAAACGGCGGTCGGCTTCAAGGTCGGCTACCAGCGCGACAAAAACACCTTCTACAGCGCCAAAGGGGGCGTCCGGGCGTCCTATCGGCGCCGCGGCGTCGCCCGGGCCCTCCTCTACGCCATGCTCGACGTGGCGACGGCCCACGGCTACGATCGCTTCGCGTACGATACCTTTCCCAACAAGCACCCGGGGATGACGGTAATGGGCCTCGACGAAGGCTTCCGCGTCGTCCGCGCCGGCTACAGTCCTCGCTACCAGGACTATCGTCTCCGCTTCGCCCTGTCGCTGGACGAGACGGGCGCCCCTCGGTCGTAACGGTCCGGCTCGTGCCTGCCACGCACGCCCCGACAGGAAGGGCCCCACGGACGCGACGGCCCCGGCTGCCGTCGGGGGGACGGGCCGAACGGAGGTCGTGTCCGCACGGTCCTCACTGAAACGTTCCCCCCGACTCCGACAGGCCGACTCGAGACCAGAACACGTGCCCCCGTCGGTCCCGAGTGGCGGCGCCGAAGAGGGACGGGCGAGGGGCGGCCCGCTCTCCTGAACGCGAAGGAAGCGGGAATTCCGACGCCGGAGCTTCGGGGCGATCGATTCTGGGACGTTCCCCGAATATCTTTTCCGCGCATCCACTTCTTGACTTCCTTTTTCTCCCCCAATGGATCGCGACGACGCAAAAGAGGCCGCCGGCCGGAAGGCCGCGACCCTGGTTCGTGACGGCATGCGGCTGGGCCTCGGCACCGGATCGACGACCGCCTACGCCCTGGAGGCGATTGGCCGGCGTGTCCGCGAGGACGGCCTGACCGTCGAGGGCGTCCCCACCTCCTTCGAGGCCGAGCGCCTGGGCCGGACTCACGGCATTCCCCTCACGACGCTCGACGAGGACCCGTGCCTCGACCTCGTCGTCGACGGGGCCGACGAGGTCGACGACCGTCTCCGCCTGATCAAGGGACGGGGTGGGGCACACGCCCGGGAGAAGGTCGTGGCCACGCAGGCCGAGCGCTTCGTCGTGGTCGTCGATCCCTCGAAGCTCGTGGACGGACTCGGCGCTCAGGCCCCGCTCCCCGTCGAGGTACTGCCAATGGCCGTCGCCCCCGTCTCGCGGGCGCTGGAAGAGCTGGGGGCCAATCCCGAGCTCCGCGTCGGAACCGGAAAGGACGGCCCGGTGGTCACCGACCAGGGCCTTTGGATCCTCGACGCCCGCTTCCCGGACGGCATCGCGGACCCGGCGGCCCTCAACCGCACCCTCGGTGTGCGCCCCGGCGTGCTGGACCACGGGCTCTTCCTGAACCAGGCGACCGACGTTCTCGTCGGCCGGCGCGACGGCACCGTCGACCACCGGTCCTGATGCTCCCCGGGCCCCAAAACAAAAAAACGCACCGCGTCCCGACAGTCATCGAGACGCGGTGCGCCCGAAATCGTAGTCGACCGGGAACGCGCTACTGGAGGCGGAAGGTCACCGGCAGGGACATCCGCACCTTCACCGGGTCGCCCCGCTGCATGCCGGGCTTGCAGTCGAGCTGCTTGACGGCCCGTAGGGCCTCCTCGTTGAGAAGCTTGTGCACACCGCGCGTCACCTTCGGCTGCGTGACTTTTCCCTTCTCGTTGACGACGAACTGCACGAAGACGCGGCCCTCAATGCCGGCCTTCCGGGCGAAGTCCGGATACTCGACCTTCTGCTGAAGGGCCTTCACGCCTCCGCACTTGGGCTGCTGCTCGACGACGACGAAGATCTCCTTCTCCTTCTTTTCCTTCTCCTCTTCGGGGGCAGGGGGGCCCTGATTCGTGTCGAGCGACTGGTCGAGGTCGAGGGAGGCGCTGAAGTCAACGTTCTGGTTCTCGATGGTCTCGTTGTTCGGAACCTCCACCGGCACGGGCGGCTTCGGCGGAGGAGGGGGTTCGTTCTGCTGCTCGGTCTGTTGGATTTCCTCCATCTCGACGGTCTCCTGCTCCTGCAGGTCGACCTGGAAGGACTGCCCCTTGCTGTAGTCGAGCTGGAAGGCCACGACGAGGAGAACGAGCGCGAGGGTCAGACCAACTTCGACGAACAGCCGGTACCATTGCCGGAGGTCTGCCCCGTCTTCTTTGCGTACGGGCATGGGTGATGACCGTTGTTAATCGGGAGTGCGATGCGGGCGGTGTGTAGGAGTATACCCTTCCTATAGGGTGGAAACCCGTTTACCTCGTCTCCACACGGATGTTTCGTCAAGATTGGTGCGCCGCCAAAACGGACATTTACGTCACGATGGAGACGGCTCCTTACGATGGAGACGGCTCCTTCGACGTCCCCCACCGAACGTATGCGCCGTAGAGGAGAATTCCGAACAGCAGGCCAACGACGTCGGCCAGGGCGTCGTAGGGGTCGGCCATGCGACGGAGCGGAAGGAGCTGCTGGTACACCTCCGACCCGCTGGCGAAGAGTGCGCCCACGAGGAACAGGCGTCCCCCTCGGCTGCGCACTCGCGTCCATCCCACGTCCGGGGGGCAGAACGCCCGCATCCACAGCCCCCCGAAGCCCGCGAAGAGGACGACGTGGACGACCTTGTCGGCCCCGACGCCCGGCTGGACCCCGGCGAAGGACGCGGCCGGTAGGGAGCACGCCAGAATGATGGCGCCTGTCCAGAGGACAGCCAGCCAGCGGTAGTGCGTGGTCGAAAGCGACGGAAAATGCGCCATATCGGTACGATGCGGGCGACAGAGTGTGATGGACAGGACTACCGGCCGTTGGTCGCGAGCCGCTCGCGGGTGGCTCGGGGCAGCTCGTCGACGAGGTCGGGTGCCGTGAGGGTGCGCTCATCCCGCGTAGCGGCGTAGCGGCGGGCCGCGGCCCCGCCCAGGTGGAGCGCCGCGGCGGCGGCCTCGACCGGGTCGAGCCCCTGCGCGAGGAGACCGACGCACTGGCCCGCCAGCACGTCGCCGGTGCCGGCGGTGGCGAGGGCGGGCGTGCCGGTTCCGCCGACGTAGGTACGGCCGTCCGGTCCCGCCACGACGCTGGGCTGCCCCTTCAGCAGCAGCGTCACGCCCCATTGCCGGGCGTACGTCTGCACCGTGCGTACCCGATCGGTGAGGTCGACCTCGCCGGCCAGGCGGCGGAACTCGCCCGCGTGGGGCGTGAGGAGCCAGTCGGCCCGGGCGTGCACAGTCCAGTCGGCCTCCGCGTCGGCGAGGGCGTTGAGCCCGTCGGCGTCGAGCACCACCGGCCCGTCGGCGGCCTCGAGGAGCCGGAGCACGAACCGCCGCGTGTCGGCGCCCCGGCCCAGCCCCGGCCCTACGAGGCGCGCGTCGGCCCGCTCCTCCGCGACGGTGCCCGCGGCGGCTGGCGACAGGCCGTCGTCCGTCGTCGGGAGCGGCAGGGTCGGCACGGCCGGGAGGGCCCCGGCCAGTGTCGGCTGCACGCCTTCCGGGCAGGCGCAGGTCACGTATCCGGCCCCGCTCCGCGCGGCCGCCCTCGACGCCATCGTGGGCGCCCCCACGAAGCGGCGGCTTCCCCCCACCACCATCGCCGTGCCCACGCTGTACTTGTAGGCGTCTGGGGCCCGGGCGGGCCACCACGCCCGGACGGCGGCGTCGGTCGTGCGGCGCGCGCACCCCGGCTTCTGGGCCACGCGGTCCAGGACGAACGCCGGGATGCCGATGTCGACGACCGACACCGCGCCGGCCCGGCTCGGCCCCTCTCCGACGTGGAGCCCCACCTTCGGGGCCGCCATGGTGAGGGTGCGGTCGGCCCGCACCGCCGTGCCCAGCACCGTCCCGGTGTCGCTGTGGAGGCCCGTCGGCACGTCGATCGCCACGGCGGGGGCGGGCCGGTCGTTCACCCAGTCGACGAGGCTGCGGATCGGCTCGCGGAGGTCGCTGGTGAGGCCCGTGCCCAGGAGGGCGTCGACGTAAAGGCGGGGGGCCAGCCGGTTGGCCGTCTCCGCCAGGGCCCCCAGGGTGTCGAGCGACGCGACGGTGAGCCGATCCCCGGCGCCCTCGTCCCGCAGCTGCCGGAGCAGGTCGAGATTGCGGGCGGAATCGCCGCCGAGCGCGCTGGGCTCGTGGGTGAGAACCACGTGGACGCGCGCCCCGCCCCCGACGAGGCGCCGGGCCACGACGAGGCCGTCGCCCCCGTTGTTGCCCTTGCCGCAGAGCACGACGACCGACGCGCCTTCGAAGGGGCCGTAGGCCGACCGGATTGCCTCCGCGCAGCCGCGGCCCGCCGACTCCATTAGCGTGAAGCCGGGGAGGCCGTACTCCTCGATCGTATAGCGGTCGGCCGCCCGCATGGCCTCGGCGGTGAGGAGGGGCGGCGCCGACGCGTGGGGGGGCGTGGCTCGGGGACCAGTCGTCATGCGGCACGGGACGGACTGTTTGCGAAAATCGGTGGGAGGGCTTGAACGGACCAGTCGGGCAGGGATTCCGGGCGCTACCGGCGCCGACCGGACGGGCGAAGGGAGTCGGGCGCCGTGCTGTCGGGCGCCGGGGCGGGCGCCTCGGCCTCGACCAGGCGCAGCGTCGGGATGCGGAGCGGCGCCGGCAGGACGTTCGTCCACCGCGGCCGGGAGTCCGTCGGATTCTCGCTCCACGTGAGGGGCTCGGCGGGCACGAACGGCCGGAGGAGCCCCCCGTCCCAGCGCCCGTTCTCGTTCCGGTCGTGGAACGCACGGAACCGGAACGAGCCCTCCGGAAGGTTCTCGAACACGAAGGTGCTGCCCGGCGGCACGGCCTGCTGGCGAGGCTCGACCGGGATCGTGCTCTCGGTAGCAATCATCTCCACGACGACCGGCCCGTCGGCCCGCGCGGAGTCCGGGGGCGGGCGGGCCGTCGTGTCGGGGACGCCGGCGGCGACCGAGTCGGCCGCCGCCCGGGGGGACGCGGGCATCGGGGCGGTCTCGTACGTCGCGTCGGCGAGCACGGCGCGTCCCTCCAGGCCCCCGAGAATCTCGCTGGTCACCCGTCGGAAGCGGCGGCGGTACGTCGTGTCGGGGCCGGCGATGGGCCGCAGATCGACGGCAACTTCCGCGATCTCGTCGGGGCCGAGCGGCGGCCGCAGGCGCAGCCGGTAGGCCCGCCGCTCGTCGGGGACGAGCCGGTAGGAGCGGGCCGCGCCCGCGGTATCCCGGGCGGACAGGACGGCCCGGAGCACGCTGCTGTCGGGCACCTGACTGAACCGAACCCCCGGCTGCACACCGGGCAGAAGCGGATGGTTGCCGACCGAGTCCGGGGAGAGCCCTTCGGGCACGTACGTCTGGAAGCGCGTCCGGGTGGTATCGGGCCGCGCCGCCGCCCGGAAGCGGGCCGTGTCGGGGCGCACGCCCTGTCCCAGCGTGTCGACCACCAGGTCGGGCGTCAGGGGGAGCGTGTGCCGGGTCGAGTCCATCGGGGCGGTCCGCAGGACGAGGGCGTCTGCCCGACCGGGGGGGCGGTACACCGCCCGGACCGCCACGGGCGCGTCCGCCACCGAGTCGCGGAGCGGCCAGGCCGCCGCCTCTCCGGGGCCGGGGCGGACCGGCTCGTCGAAGCTGAGGCGCACCCGCTGGCGGCTGAGGGGCGTCACCTGCTGGAACTGCGGCCCCGTCGTGTCGGCCCGCGTCAGCAGCCACGGGACCGGCACCTCGGTGCTGTCGGCGTCGGCCGGGAGAGCGGGGCGGGGCGGCACCGCAAACGGCTCGCCGGCGTCCGGGCGGCGGTTCCGGTTGTTGTCCCGCACGGCGACGACGAAGTAGCGCTGCTCGCGCAGGTAGTTGAACGTGAAGCCCCCCTCCTCACCGGTCTGGGTCCGGTACGCCGGCCGGTCCGGAAGGGGGGTGGGCGGGCCATCCCCATCCCCCGCGTAGGCAAAGACGTCGACCTGTGCCAGCGGCCGAGCCTGTCGGGGGGCCACGACGCGGCCCCGAATCTGTCCCTGGTTGATGCGCGGCCCCGTGGCGAAGGCCACGGTCAGGGGGGTTTCGAGGGACACCCCGTGGGCGTCGGTCAGGTCCGTGCTGAAGGAAAAGATGTAGGTGGTGCTGTCTCGCAGGGCACTCGGCAGCTCGATAGCGACCCCACGCCCGCTCCAGTCGAACCGGAGGCGCCCGTCGAATCGGGGTGTGATCGAGAGGGCCCGCGTGAGGGTGCTTCGCTCGATGTACTCCGAGAACCCGATGTAGACCGACCGCGTGTCCGTACTCACGTTCACGGTATCCCGGGCGGGCCGCGTCTCGACGATCGAGGGCGGCGTCTCGTCCCGGGGCCCGCCGCTGGGCGGCACGGGGTTGGCACAGGAGCCCAGCGCGACGAGGAGTCCGCCCAGGATCGCGCACAGGGCCGTCCACTCGAGCCCTGCGCGACGACGCGGCTCCCTCCCGCCTCGCCCGTCCGGTCCCGGTCCGCGCATTCGTCCGGTCATCGTTACGCGTAGATGCCTCGCCGCTGCAGGGCCCGCGCCACCTTGCGTACGCCCCGCACGTACGCCCCGATGCGGAGGGAGACGTCGTGGGTCTCGGCGGTCTCGTATACCTTCTCGAAGGCGTCCTCCATCATGCGGTCGAGGCGTCGGTTCACGCGCTCCTCGGTCCAGAAGAAGCCCTGTCGGTCCTGCACCCACTCGAAGTAGGACACCGTCACGCCGCCGGCGTTCGCCAGAATGTCCGGAATGACGAGGACGTCCTTCTCCTCAAACACCCGGTCGGCCTCCGGCAGGGTGGGTCCATTGGCGCCCTCCACGATGATGCGGGCCCCGGTCTCCTCCGCAATCTCGCGGTCGATCTGATCTTCCTTGGCGGCCGGGACGAGGACGTCGGCGTCGAGCGTGAGCAGCTCCTCGTTCGTGATCGAGGTGGCGTTCGGGTATCCGTCCAGCAGGCCGTCGTTCTGCTGCGCGTAGGTCTGAAGCTCCTTGATGTCGAGGCCCATTCCGTTGTAGTAGCCCCCCGTCACGTCGCTGACGGCCACCACGGAGCAGCCCTGCTCCGCCAGCAGCTCGGCGGCGACGGACCCGACGTTGCCGAACCCCTGGACGGCGACGGTACAGTCGCTCGGCGCGAGCTGGAGGCGCTCCATCGCGGCGAGAGTGACGGTCATCACCCCGCGACCGGTGGCCTGGCGGCGGCCCTGCGAGCCCCCCAGCCCCACCGGCTTGCCCGTCACCACGGCGTTCTCGGTGCGACGGGCGTGCATCGAGTAGGTGTCCAGGACCCAAGCCATGATCTGCTCGTTCGTATTCATGTCCGGTGCCGGAATATCCTTATCCGGCCCGAAGACGTCGAACAGGTCGGCCGTGTAGCGCCGAGTTAGCCGTTCGACCTCCTTGGGACTCATCTCCGTGGGGTCGCAGACGACGCCGCCCTTTGCGCCCCCGAACGGAAGGTCGAGCAGGGCACACTTCCACGTCATCCAGGCCGCCAGGGCCTTCACCTCGTTGAGCGACACGTCCGGCGCGAACCGGATGCCGCCCTTGCTGGGGCCGAGCACGTTGTTGTGGATGACGCGGTACCCGTCGAACACCTTTACCCGCCCGGTGTCCATCTCGACCGGCACCGACGTCACGTGCATCCGGGTCGGCTTGCAGAGATATTCGTAGAAGCCGGGATTGAGCTCCAGAATCTCGGCGGCCACGTCGAACCGTTCCATCATGGACTGGAACGGGTCGTCCTGGTCGATGGGGGCCGGTTCGCGGTAGACCGCCGGTTCACGGACGTCGAGATTGAAGGGCATGGTGTGGATAGATCAGGGGCGGAAAGCGTCGGGCAGACCCGTTCAACCTCCGAATTTTCCTCCAGAAAATCGAGCCTTCGGGCAGGGTAGCGATCGCATCTCGACGTCCACGTGTCCGGGCGGGCACGCGGTGGGGCAAAGGGGGAGGCCCCCTTTCCTGCTCCCACGTGCCCATTCGCGCGCTCCTCCCGGATAGCATCGGAGGACGTGTGAGCCTCCGTCGATCGCCTCGGGCCTCAAGGTGCGGTCACCTCTAGCAGGGTCTTCATCGAGTCCCGAACAGCCGGGAGCTGGTTCAGTTGCCCGTTTCTCCGTCCTGCCTGCGGTTTCTCCACGTTTTTCGTTTGGGGCTCCGCCCCGAGGTCCTCTGCCCTCCACCACGCCCCTGTCTTCTTCTCCAGACGCCCCTCGGCCATGCCATCTCCCCTGTCGAACCGACGTCGCAAGGCCATCGCCGCCCTCACCCGCCGTCGGGGACGCCGCCGTCACGATCAGACCCTCGTCGAGGGGCGCCGGGCGCTCGACGCGGCACTCGACGCCGGGGCGCCCCTGGTCGACTGCGTCGTGACCCCGGAGGCGCGGGCCGAGCCGGCGGTGAAGGCCCTCCTCGACCGTCTGGCGGCGCCGGTGTACACGACCGACGCCGAGACGATGGCGCAGCTCACGGACGTGTCGACGCCGCAGGGCCTCGTGGCGGTGGTGGAGCGGCGGCTCGTGGCACCGGACGCCCTCCTCGACACCCTGCCCGATACGGGCTCGCTCCTCCTGCTCGACGGGGTCCAGGACCCCGGCAATGTGGGCACCCTCCTGCGCACAGCGGCCTGGTTCGGGGCCGACGCCGTCGCGGCCGGCCCCGGCACGGCGGGCCTCTACGGCCCCAAGGTGATGCGGGCGGCGGCCGGCGGCCACTGGGCCCTCCAGTTGACCCGGACCGACGCTCCCGGCTCGCTCCTCGACGCCCTCCGCCGGGCCGGATGGGGCCTCTACGGAGCGGATCTGACGGGCGTCCAGGCCGACGCCTGGTCCCCCACGCCGCCCTCCGCCCTCGTGCTCGGCAGCGAGGCCCACGGCCTGAGCCCCGCTGTGCTCGATCGGCTCGACACCCCCGTGTCGATCCCAGGCGCCCCACATCGCCCGGCCGCCGAGTCGCTCAACGTGGCCGTGGCCGGCGGCATTCTCGTCTACGAGTGGATCGGAGGGACGGCCCCATAGCCCATACGCCCCGGCGGAGGCCCACCACAGCGACGGCCCACGGCGAAAACGTAACGTGTTCGAAACCGACGTTAGATCTCGGCGGCCTGTGTGTCTGTTTGGGTCCATTTCTTCTCCGTGGGACGCACTTCTTCCCACAGCCCGGTCTCTTGGTGGGGGTCCGGGCATTTTTTTGACCGGAGCGGCCCGCCGCGCCCGTCCGCTCGTCCCAAAACGACGCCGTCGGAATTCCGTGCTTCCTCCGCCGACGATCGGGAAACGGCACCGCCGGCCACGCATTGATGCGGACGGCAGTTTCACCCGTTTTCGTGTCAAGGACTCTTTGCAACATGCCCACCTATACGATTATCGGCTTCGAGAAGGACGGCTTCGAGAGCTTCTCGAACGTCGCCGCGGCCGACGAGCCGTCGCGTGCCGCCGAGAAGGCCCTCCAGGACCAGTTTATCAAGACGGAAGGACGCCGTCCCCCCGACGCCGAGGCGCTCGCGCAACTCGAGAACGAGACCGGGCTGTTCGTGGTGGGCATCGTCGAGGGGGAGCACGACAACCTCAACGAGATCGTCGACCACTACGAGCAGTGGTAGGGACGGCTCGTCGGTGGTGGGAGCAACCCACCGACGGCGGCGCCCCGTATCGGTGAGGCCGCGCCCGGAAGGGTCATGCCCGGCGCCGAGAGGCACCGCGGGCGCCGCCGGCCTCTCCCGCCGCGTCCCTCCGGCGACGTGATCCTCGACGGCATCCCCGACGGCGCGACGACGGCACGGAGCAGGTCCTCACTCCGAACGGTCAAGGGGAGACGGGCGCTGGACCAGCGCATCCAAGTCCTCGACCGACACGGTACGTTCTCGCTCCACGTAGGAACCGCCGCCCGCCGTCCGGAACTTTCCGGAAAAGACGAGTTCGTCGCCGCTGTCGGGGCAGTCGAACTGGCAGGCCGGCATGCCGTCGTCGTACAGCCCCCACACCTCGTAGACAATGCCCTCGAGCGGCGTACCCGTCGACTTGCTCTCGTCGATGATCTTCTGTCCGAGTGCTTTCGCGGCCACAAGGGCGTCGTCGCGGTCCAGTCCGCGTTTGGAGAAGACGCTCTGTACGGTTGTACTCAGGGTCATATCGGTCGGGGGCTGGCTGGAAGAAGGTTTGATGTGAGTATGCGGTCCCTACGACTCCTCCCTCCCGCCGTTCGTGCCGGGGCGGATCGGGAACAGGATTGTTAGACCCCCTCCGCTTCGTAACGGCTGCGGCACGATCCTTCCCGGTCGGTTCCCTCCACGGCGGGGGCTGGGCGGCGGCCGCTACGCCTTCGATCCGCCACCCGCTGGGGCCAATCCCTCTCGACGTCGATCAACTGCGACGGAGAACCAACCGGACGGACGCGACTGTAACGGAGGCTCGACCGAACCGTCCGATCGGCCCTCCTCGTCGCCGGCCCCTCCGCCGCCCACACGCCGCGCTCATCTACCGATCCGTGAGGACGTACGCAAACGATTGTCCACGACAGCCGCGGACCGTGTGCCGCGAGCAGAGAACGGACGCTGGCGACATATTCACGTACCGGTAAACACAACGGTGCAGCGCGGACTGAGGGGCGCCGTCCAGCAAACCTTTTCCGTCCGCTCGAATTGACGATGGTGTCCCGCCGCTCTTCTCCAGCGCCCCCGGCATCATGGCCGCGTCCCTTCTCGTCCTCAACGGGCCCAACCTCAACCTGCTCGGCGTCCGCGACCCGGACACCTACGGATCCGCTTCGCTCGGGGCCGTCGAGGACGACCTCGCGGAGGCGTTCCCCGCCGTCGCGTTCGAGTTCGACCAGTCCAACGGGGAGGGGGCCCTCGTCGACCGCCTGCACCGGGCCCACGAGCAGGGGCTCGACGGCGTCGTTTTCAATCCGGGCGGGTACACGCACACCTCCGTGGCGCTGCGCGACGCGGTGGCCGCCATCGCCCCGCCCGTGGTGGAGGTGCACCTATCGAACGTACACGCCCGGGAGGACTTTCGCCGCACCTCGCGCATCGCGCCGGTGTGCCTGGGACAGATCAGCGGCCTCGGCACGACCGGGTATCACCTGGGCGTCCGGGCGCTCATCGACCACGCCGCAGGGCGCTGAGCGCGGAACCCGCCCTCGGCGTCCGACCGCATCCCCGTTCCTCGTCTCGATCCTCCCGTCCGTGCCATGGCCGGCTACAAGGGCCACCTCGCCGGCGCGACGCTGTTCGCGCTGGGATACATCGCGCTGCTGGGATACGCCTTCTCCGTCGACGCGGCGTACGAGCAGTTCTCGGCGCTGGAGCAGGTGGGCTACCCGCTCGGCCTCGTGGCGCTGGCGCTGCTGTTCGGGCTCTGGCCGGACGTGGACACCAACTCGAAGGGACAGCGCGTCTTCTACTCGGTCTTTTTGGTGACGGACCTCTTTCTCATCGGGACCGAGCAGTTCCGGGCGGCGGCCTACCTGGGCCTCGTGGCGCTGCTTCCGGTACTGAGCCACCACCGAGGCTGGACGCACACGTGGTGGGCCATGCTGCTCATTCCGTCGCCCCTCCTCATTCTGCCGTACCTGCACCTCCCGGAGCGCCCCCTCGTCGGGCTCCCCTTCTACGGGGCCGCCGTCGTGGGGTACCTGAGCCACCTCGTCGTGGACCGGATCACGTAGCGCCGCCGCGAGTGAGTGCATCTCGGTTTCGGCGCGGTCGAACGGGCACGCAGTGAGGGCAGAAGAAGGCCTCCCGTGCTTCCACGCCCCCCATCGCCCCCTCTTTTCGGGCAGACGGTCGTCGGGAGCCGACGAGCCTTCGCCCCTCGTTTCCGGCTCCGAAAGCCGACCGCCCCGCTCCCCCCTGGACTAGATCCTTTGCCCGGGCCTTCGTTCTTTGTGGGGCCGCGCTTTCTTCCTCGCTTCCTTCCCAATGTCCGCTGCTCCCATGTCCCTCCCTCGACGCCCCGTTTCGCTCGCCGCCCTCGCGCTCCTCGGGCTCGGGCTCTTCGCCGCGCCTGCCCCGGCGTCCGCCCAGCCCACGTCCGCCGACCCCACAATTGACGTCGGCGTGGTGGTCAACGACCTGGAGGCCTCGCTCCGGTTCTACCAGGAGGTGCTGGGCATGACGCAGCGCCGCACAATCGACATCAGCGAGGCCTTCGGGCGGCGCTCCGGACTGACCGGCGGGGCCCCTACGGAGATTCGGGTTCTGACGCTGGGGGAGGGGGACGCGGCGACCGAGTGGAAGCTCATGTCGTTCGCGGACAGCTCCGACGCCACCGACGAGGCCAACATCACCGACCAGCGGGGCATGCAGTACATCACCCTGCAGGTCGACCGGCTCGGCCCCTACCTTGAGCGGGCCCGGGCGCACGGGGTTCAGCCGCTCGGAGAGACGCCCCTCGCTCTCGGCGACACCAATCACTTCGTGCTCCTGCAGGCCCCGGAAGGCACGTTCATCGAGGTGATCGGGCCCCTCAAGCAGTAGCGCCGCTACTGCCCGCCATAGACCGCCTCGGCTTTGCCGGCGGTGCCGTTGCCCGCCTGCCGTCTCTTCGTCGACCGTCCGTCCATGAGCGACGACCCGGACGCCGCCCCCCCTGCCTCCGCCGACGCCCCGTCCGACGAGCCCTCGTCGACGGACGAGAGCGCGGCCGGGTCCGTCGCGGCCGGCATCCTGTCGAGCCGCATCCTGGGGCTGCTGCGGGAGCGAACGCAGGCCTACTTCTTCGGCGTGAGCGTCCACGCCGACGTGCTGCAGGTGGCCTTCAAGTCGCCGAACCTGCTGCAGAACCTGCTGGGGGAGGGCACCATCTCGGCGGCGTTCATCCCGATCTACAGCCGGATGATCGAGGAGGGGCGCCCCGACGACGCCGGGCGCTTCGCGGGGGCCGTCTTCGGCCTGCTGCTGGCGGTGGCCGGGGGGCTGGCCCTCCTCGGCGTCGCGCTGGCCGAGCCCCTGGTGGCGGTGCTCGCCCCCGGCTACGTGGGCGACGCCGGTCGGGTGGCCGCGGGCACCCTGTCGGTCAACCGGTTCGCCCTCGCCGTGCGGGCCATCCGCGTCATCTTTCCGATGGCGGGGGTGCTGGTGCTCTCGGCCTGGGCCCTCGGGGTGCTTAACAGCCACCGCCGGTTCTTCGTCCCGTACGTGGCCCCGGCCCTCTGGAACGTGGCGATCATCTCGTTCCTGTTCGGCGGCGCCTACTGGGCCACCGGCACGCCCTGGGCCCCGCAGGCGCTGGGCGACCCGACGCTGACGACCCTCCTAATGGCCGCCTGCGTCGGGGCCCTCGCAGGGGGGCTGCTCCAGTTTCTCGTGCAGCTCCCGTTCGTGGTGCGCGAGATGCCCGGCTTCACGCTTTCGCTCTCGACGCGCGTGAAGGGCGTGAAGGAGGCGATCGACGCCTTCGGACCCGTGGTCGCCGGGCGGGGCGTGGCACAACTCTCCAGCTACCTCGACATCTTTTTTGCCTCCTTTCTGGCGGTGGGGGCCCTCAGTGCCCTCCGGTACGCCCAGCTGCTCTACATGCTGCCGATCAGCCTCTTCGGGATGTCGGTGGCCGCCTCCGAGCTGCCGGAGCTCTCGCGCCTGACGCAGGAGAAGGTGGCGGCGTTCACCGCCCGCCTGCGCCGCTCACTCCGCCAGATCGCCTTTCTCACCGTGCCCACCGTCGTGGGGTACCTGGCGTTCGGCGTGCTGCTGGTCGGGGCCCTCTTCCGGACCGGGCAGTTTCGGGCGGCCGACACGTGGCTGGTGACCCTGGTGCTGGGCGGCTACGCGCTCGGCATCCTGGCCACTACCCTCTCGCGCCTCCTGCAGAACGCCTTCTACGCGATCGGCGACACGACGACGCCCGCCTGGATCGCCGTGACCCGCGTGACGGTCTCGACGGTCGTGGCCCTGCCGACGATGTTCTGGCTCGACACCATTCCCCTCGATCGCGTCGTGGGTCCGCTGCCGGGCGCCCCCCTCTTCCTCGGGGCCCTGGGGCTGAGCCTGGGCGCCACCGTCGGGGCGTGGGTCGAGGTGTGGCGCCTGCGCCGGGCCCTCCGCGCCCCGATGCCGGGGGCGACGCTTCCGGGCCGGGCCCTTCTCCGCATGACCGCCCTCGCACTGGGGGCCGTGCCCCCCGCGGCCGGCGTGTGGGCCGTCCTGCCCGAGTGGTCCGTCCTCCTCGTGGCCCCGCTCGTGGTGGGCACCTACGCCGCCGTCTACCTCGGCGGGGCCGCCCTACTCGGCATCGACGCGCTCGACGCGTGGACGCGCCGGTTCATCGGCTGAGCGGCGCCGGCCCGTCCCCGAACCCGTCGCTGCGCGTCGGGCGCCGAACCACGGCCCCCAGTTCGTCAGTAGCACGTTGCTCCGGCACAACGTCCCCGTCGGTCCTGCCGTCCTCCTCTCACCGCCTGCCCACCGCCATGCCCGACTCGGAGGCCGACCTCGCCCCCGGCACCCTGCTCATCTCCGCGCCCATGATGCAGGACCCCAACTTCCGCCGCACGGTGGTGCTGCTCTGCGAGCACCAGCCCGGGGAGGGCACGTTCGGGCTCACGCTGAACCGCGAGCTCGACGTACAGCTCGGCGACGTCCTCGACGACGTTGTGGCCTACAACCCGCCCCTCTACCTCGGCGGCCCCGTCCAGCGCGAGACCCTCCACTACCTCCACACCCGTCCCGACGACATCCCCGGCGGGGTCTCGCTGCCCGACGACGTGACGTGGGGCGGCAACTTCGAGGTCGTCCAGCAGATCGCGAAGGGCGGGAACGCGTCCCCCGACGACCTCCGATTCTTTCTCGGCTACGCGGGGTGGGGCCCCGGCCAGCTCGAGGCCGAGCTCGACGAGGAGGCCTGGATCCTGGCTCCCGGCGCCGCCGACCTCATCTTCGATACGGAGCCGGATCGGCTCTGGCGCACCATCCTCCGCCGCATGGGGGGCCAGTACGCCGTGCTCGCCAACTTCCCCGACGACCCTCGGATGAACTGACCGCCCCTCTACTCGGGACGGGAGGACGCTCCGATCGACACGACGATCTTCCCGACGTGGGCGCCCGCCGCCTGGCGCCGGTAGGCGTCTGCCACCTCGTCGAACGCAACGGTCCGGTCGACGACCGGCTCGATCCCGTTGACGTCGATCGCGGCGTTCATGGCCCGGAACGAGTCCAGCGGGTGCTCGATGTCGCCCACGTAGATGCCGTGCAGGTGCCCGCGCCGCTGCATGAGCGGATAGGGGCTCGGGTTTTCGTCGGCCTCGGTGAGGACGCCGATCAGCCCAATCTTGCCCTCCGGCGCCACGGCCTGGAGGGAGCGCTCCAGGGTGCCGGCGCCCCCGACCTCCACGACGCAGTCCGCCCCGCGGCCGCCGGTGGCGTCGAGGACGGCCTCGTGCCAGTCGGGCGTCCGCTCGTAGTTGATCGTCGCGTCGGCCCCGAGGGCGCGGGCCTGTTCCAGCTTCTCGTCGCTGGAGGAGGTGATGAGCACGCGGGCCCCGGCCGCCTTTGCGAAGCGCAGGGCGAAGGTCGACACCCCACCCGTGCCTAGCGTGAGGACCGTCTGCCCGGGCTGCACGGGCCGGCCCGCCCCGAAGAGCGTGTGCCAGGCCGTCTGGGCGGCACAGGGGAGCGTGGCCGCCGCCGTCAGCGACAGCGCGTCGGGGACGGCCACGAGGCCGTTCTCGTGGAAGACCTTCTGCTCGGCGAGGGTGCCGTCGAGGGGCAGGCCCAGGGCCTTGCGCCCGGCCGAGGGCGGCTCGCCCACCGGCACCTGCGAGAAGGTGTTCGTCACGCGGTCGCCCACCTCGAACCGCGTGACGCCCTCGCCCACGGCGTCCACCACCCCGGCGCCGTCCGACAGGGGCACGACCGTCGTGCCGGGCGCGCTGCCGGGGTACCCGCCCCGGGCCACCGACAGGTCGCGGTAGTTGAGGGCGGCCGCCGCCATCTCTACCCGCACCTGGCCGGGCCCCGGCTCCGGCTCGGGCCGGTCCACGGCGTGAAAGGCGTCGAACGAGTCGCTGCCGATGTCGAGTTCAATGGCCTTCATGGGATAACGGGAATGGGTCCGGAGGAACCATCGCCGTTTCGGAATGGTCGGGTTACTTGGGTCGTTTCGGGCGGTCGGTGCCTTCGGGCAGAACTGATCGGCTCTTGACGGGGAGGGGTCGTCCGCATCGGAATCCTTTTGCCGCTCTCTCGTGTATAGGAGATCCGTGGCCTTGAGTGTACGCGCCACTGCGCACCCCGAACCGCTTCCTAGCGACTTCCCCCCTATGCCCGGTACGCCCGAAAACACCAAGACGGACGACGAGCGGGAGCTCAACTTTTGGGAGAATCTCTACTTCCCGGAACTCTTCAAGGGCCTCGGCTTCTCGTTCAGCAAGATCGTCGACGAGCCGACCTACACGTTCGAGTACCCCGAGGAGCAGTGGTACCCCCCCGACAGCTACCGCGGGCGGCCGGTGCTCGTGGAGGAGGAGGGTCGGCCCCGGTGCGTGTCCTGCAACCTGTGTGCGCGGGCCTGCCCGCCCCTGGCCATCTCCATGCAGTCGAAGGAGGTGGACAACGTGAAGGAGCGGGAGCCGGAGTGGTTCGAGATCAACATGCTCCGCTGCATCTACTGCGGCTTCTGCGAGGAGGTGTGCCCCGAGGAGGCCATCGTGATGT
>JBDGQP010000077.1:0-9865 GCA_042218975.1 Salinibacter sp. | reverse complement strand
AACATCGCATTGATAGTCACATCCGTGTCCCAATCCTCTAAGTAGAATGCACCTCCACGTAAAGCACCTTTTGCTCACATCGGTCCTGATAGGGTTTGGTCTTGTCTTCTCCGGGTGCCTGAAAACAAAAATTGTCACCGGCGAGCAGCCGTCCAATCAGACCGTTGAGTTGCGTTGGGCTCATGGATTTGTCGCGGGACTGGTACCTCCCACGAACGCCCCCCTTCAAGTGGGAGAGCAGTGCAACGAAGGGGTCTCCGAGGTCTACTTCCGCCAGACTTTCGTGCAGCTCGTCGCGCAGGGGATGACCTCAAGCCTGTACACCCCTCAGCGATTCACAGTAACATGCGCGGCCAATGGATCGATGTCATCTGTCCGGAGGCCGCCTTCGTACCTGCTGAAGAGCGCTGATGCAACGCCCCCGTCCTCTTCCGGCCCGACAGGTTCGGGTCAGACAAACAAGCCATCCTCCTCTGCGAAGTGAAGAACCCCGTTCTACTTGTACGACCGGGCGAGGCATCGATCGCGCCCTCGCGACGGCGCCTGTCCTCCACCCAACGTCGTGTGCTTTCCCTTCTCATGAATAGTTTCCTGACCATGCGACTCCTCTCGAAGTGCGCTCTTCCCGCTTTAGTCATCGCCTGCCTATGCCTCTCCGGATGCTACCACGCGCACGTCACGACGAACAAGGAAGCAGGTGAAACGGTCGTCCAAAAGAAATGGGCATCCTCCTTCCTGTTCGGCCTTGTCCCCGCGACGGTGGATGTGTCGGATCAATGTTCCAACGGCATTGCTTCTGCGGAGCGAGAGCTTAGCTTCCTGAACATGGTTGTTGGAGGGCTTACCTTTAACATCTATACCCCGCAGTCCGTGACGGTCACCTGTGCGGCCAGTGGTTCGATGTCGGAGGTCGGACCACGAAAGAATATGGAATTTATGCTTCGGGAAGGCGCTTCCATTCAGGCGGTGAAAGCGACCGTTTCCTCCGCGGCGATGGCGTCGGCCGTGAATGGAGACTCCGTCACCGTGCGGATCGTCCGTCGGTAGCCTGCTTCGTGAGGGCTGCTGACCCCTTGCTCCCCGACCGGAGCTGCTCGTCGGCAAAGGAGACATGTGACTCTCCGACGCTTTTTCCGATGTTGGATCGACTCCACCTGATGGATATTGAAGCGGGCACCGACGCTGTCGAGTCGTTGGGGATGGGCGTCGGACCGCACCCCGCGAGAAGGAGAGTGAGAGCGCCGCAGGCCAACAGGAGACGAGAGCCAGGAGACGAGAGCCCGTAACGCGTCGGTTAGCAACAGAAGACCCGCACGTCGGCAAGAAGCGCGCCGGAGGAGGACTGGCCGGCATCTGGTCGGCCACCTCTCCTCGGCTGACCTCGTTGAAAAACCGCTCAGAGCCCCCCGTAGAACAAGGTGTAAAACACTCCTCTCGGCCAGAGCCACCCGGTAAGCCGATCGAATACGACCGGGAGCCCGGCCTCCGGCACGTGTAGAAGCGAGGCACGGGCCCAGATGCCCTCAAAACGGCCCTCCGGCTCAAATTTCTGTCCCAGGGTCCCCTTTCTCCCCTATCACGTCTAACATTGAACGACCGTGAACCCTACTCAATTTGCTGTTATTGCAAAAGACCACCAAAGAAGTTCGGCCTCGGTCCTCCACCCCCCACAGCATCACCTCTCGGTGGCCTTGGTAGCCCCCAGCGTCTGCGTCTAGTTGCACGGTTTTGTTACTTTGCAATAACGGAATTTTATGTGCCACGCAACTCCAGCCCTCTTGATCCCATCGGCTCCGGCAGATAGGTTCTCTGGATCCGTCGACAATTCCCCTAGAGACTCTCCTGACCACGACCGTGTTGATGGAACGCTCCGGATCGGCCTTCCTTCTCAGTCTCGCCGCCCTGCTTCTCCATACAGGTAGCGCACTCGCCCAAGGCGACCCTGCTGGACTGGATTCCAGTCGTGTTACGGTCCAGGAGGCCCTCAATCTTCGCGAGATCGACGACGTCCGCCCGAGTCCGAACGGGGAGTGGGTCGCCTACGTAGTGAGCCAGCGTGAGGTGCATCCTTCCGAGAAGGTCCACCGGGTCGACTCGAACATCTGGGTGGTTCCGGCGGACGGAGGCGAACCTACGAGGCTGACTCGCGACTCGGCACGGGACGGCTCTCCCCGGTGGTCGCCGAACGGGAATTGGATCGGCTTCATTTCCGATCGAGGCGGGAAGCCGCAGGTCTGGGGCATCCGTCCCGACGGGGGAGAGCCCTGGCCGGTCACCGAATGGACGACCGGTGTCGAGGACTTTCGCTTCGCCCCGGACGGGAAGCGAATTGGGTTTACCGCCTCACCCCCCCAGTCCGACGAGGCAAAAAAGCAGGCCCTCCGGGTCGGGCGCCCGACGGTAGTAGACAGCGCCTATGCCTCAGAGTATACTCTCCTTTGGACCGCTCCCCTGTCCTCTGGGGACATCATCGGCCGTCCAGCCCCGACGGCCGATACGACGTTCCAGAGCTCTCCGGACACGCTTCACGTGCAAGACTTTGTCTGGGCCCCGGCAGGCCGTGGGATTGCCTGGAGTGCCCGGCCGCGTCCTCGTCTCCAGACCTACAAGGAAGCAGCCGTTTACGTGCAAGACTCCGTGGGGGCCGCTCCTCGCCGTGTGGCCGACTTGCCGGGCGGGGACGGCGTCGCGGCCTGGCACGAGGAGGCTGGCCTGCTCACAACCGGCTCGGGCCGCCGCCTCGGCGCGTTCAACGACGAGGTCTGGCGGGTGGACCCCACCGGAGATGGAGCCCCCCAAAGCCTCACCGAGGCCCTCGACCACGACGCCTCCTACGTCGGGATCGCCCCGCAGGACGGAGCCTTGGGCCGCCTTCTGGTCGAGTCTCCGATCGAGACGGGGCACGGCGCCTACGCGATTTCGCTGGCGGAGGCGCCTGGCGCGGACACCCTCCAGACCGGCGTCCCGGAGCGCATCGACGCCGGCGCCCTCTACTCCCAGGATTTTGCGAAGGCGACGGGCGGGGCCCTCTTGACCTTCGTCGCGGAGGGGCCCGCGACGTCTCCGAATGCCTACGTCGATGAGATTAGTCTCAACGGCGGGAGTGAGGCGTTTTCCCCACGGCGGCTCACCAGCATTAACCCACAAGCCAGCGGCTTTCGTCTTGGAGAGCAGCGAGTCGTGGAGTGGCGTTCCTCGGCGGGCGAGGAGCCCGTCGAAGGCGTCCTGACGCTTCCCCTCGGTTACGAGAAGGGCGAGGAGGTCCCCCTCCTGGTCGATGTCCACGGCGGGCCCGCCGGCGTCGACGGCATGGACTACAAGGCCGGCGGCTACGCCTACCCGACACAGGTTTTCGCCGGGCTCGGCTACGCGGTGCTCCAACCCAACTACCGCGGCTCGACCGGCTACGGGGAGCGGTTCCGCAACCTGATCCGGGGGGACATCTCCGGCGGAGAATGGGCCGACATCAACTCTGGGGTGACCGCCATGGTCGAGAGAGGCATCGCCGACCCGGATCGGCTCGGCCTCATGGGCTGGAGCTACGGCGGACACCAGACCTTCTGGGGCATCACACAGACCGACCGGTTCGCCGCGGCGAGCGCCGGAGCCGGGGCAACGGACCTGATTTCGATGTACTCCCAGACCGACATTCCCAGCTTCTACGAGACGTACCTCGGCCCTCTTCCCTGGGAGGACTTCGAGCTCTATGAGCAGCGCTCCTCCTACCGGCAGGTCACCGAGGCGTCGACGCCGCTTCTGATCCAGGTCGGGGAGGAAGACGAGCGGGTCCCCGCCGAGCAGAGCATCCAGTTCTACGAGGCCGCCAAGCGAATCGGGGCGGCCCCGGAAGTCAAACTCGTGGTCTATCCCGGCCAGGGCCACGGAATCAGCGAGCCCCGCCTGCGGCGGGACCTGATGGCGCGCAACGTGCGCTGGTTTGCCCGGTGGATCCCGACCACGCGATCCCGAGCGGCCGGCTACCCCAGCGAGGAGCAATAGCCTCCTTTCCTGTCACTCCGAGGTTCTCCCCGACTGCCCCACGAGGTGAACGTTACCCGTCGTCGAAAATTGACCGGTGGGACAAATGTGAGCAACAGGATCGACCCCTCCATCCCTCAGCGGAACTGGTCCAGTGAGCGCCCCCACCCCCCGTCTTGCTCTCCGCCGGAGTTCTCGGTCGGGGCCTAGGGGATGGGTCATCCCGAAGAGATCTCCGCTCTCAGGGCAATCTCACGGCCTCAGCGACGGGCTCTGACGCTTGACGTAACCCTCTTCGGGACGTAGCTTGTTTGCTAGTGACATCTATTAACCTAGGAACCTAATTTCCTATGAAAGTAGTCGGTATTCTGCACGGCAAGGGTGGGGTCGGGAAAAGCACCGTGGCGGTGAATCTCGCCAGGAGCCTCCAGCTCCGCGAGCTGAAGATCGTAATCATTGATTGCGATGCACAGGGGACGTCTCAGAGCTGGAAAGCGTCTCGCGACGACGGAACGAACCTCCCGGCGGTATTCGGCGTCGATCAGGCGAGTGCACTTGAGAGTGACGTGCGACGACTTTCCGACTCCTTCGATGTGGCTGTCATCGACGGGGGGGCTCACCTCGACAAGATGCACGCAGCGATCATTAAAACATCGGACCTGGCGCTTATTCCCGTGCAACCCTCCCCGGCAGACATCTGGCCCACTGAGCAGATCGTAGACCTGATCAAGCAGCGGCAGGAGGTCACGGACAGTCCACACGCTGCGTTCGTGATTTCCCGTCGCAAGGTGGGGTCCCGGCTCGGGGAAGGCGTACAGGACGTGCTTGAGCGCTTTGACATGCCAGTGTGGGAGGGAACGTGCGATCGCGTGGCCTACCCCCAGGCAATGGGGCAGGGCCGCTCAGTGGTCGAAATGAACGACAAGAAAGCTGCTTCGGAGATCGAGTCCATCACCGAGAATGTAATTACCACCCTCAACCATGAGTGACGATGTGTTTGGAAGTGCCTCGGATGGGTCCGTGTCCAGCGGTCAGGATACCTCCGAGCTGCAGGAGGATGTCGCCCAGGAAGAGACGACGCAGTTGAATGTCGAAATTCCAAAGTCGCTGCACCGCAGGCTGAAGATGCACGCCGCGAAGCATGGACGTGCAATCAAAGAGGTCGTCAGGGACGTCCTGGACGGAAACCTAGATACCTAGGTTCCTATGATCCTATCAGGCTTTCGGGAGCGACCGTGCCTGGTACAGTGCGAGTTTCGGGGTAGAGGGGCCGTTGTCCCCGAACCTGTGCACGTCGTTCCGATGCCGAAATGTGCACCATTCATCAGGTACTGATGCCCGGTCAGGGGGGCGACCGCCTCATCGGTGGAGCTATGAGGCGTTTTGCCGATCCGTTCGTTCTGCCCGATGCACTGGCGGATCTGTCAGCGCCTGGGGCGGGTCGAACTGGGCACCGTGACGCTTGATGAACCGAGGTTCCGGGTCGACCTCGAAGCGTGAAGCGATAACGTCTTTTCTCTCCGCAACAGCGTTCCGATGGAGGTCAAGGCGGCGGTCGACGAACGCAGAATTGGGCGTTCCCGTCCCGCACGCTCTGCGTCGGGGCTGAGACGGGGTCGATGTCGGATCGGATGGAGGACAGGCACGAGGGAGCGCCGGGGAACCCCACGCCGACATCAGACGGATTGGGACCGGGCCAGGGGACATCCGGGGGGAGCGGGCCGGCGACTCATGGATGCCTAGTCCGCCGACCCTTGCACATCTGTGCGTGCTCGCGCACACGCTGAACGGGCCCGGTGGAACCCCGATGGGCATGCAACCCCCGCCTCATCGGCACCTTGACGCCCGACCGTCCCTCCGCTGCCATCAGACCGACGGTCAGTTCATGTTCATGAACGCACGCAACACCGGTGGGGAGGAAGTCTGTTTCCCTTGGACGGGCAAGCGGCTCGACCCAGAAGACCGGCAAGCCACAACGCTTCTGGGGCGGAAGTGGCAGTTCAGGACGCCTCCTCCCACAGCTTCTCCATCCTGCGCCCCGTCAGTCCCTCCAAGAGAGCGTCCGGGAGGGAAGTCCCCTCGCTCCGTTCGACTTGGCCCCGGGCCGTCTGGTAGAGCTCATCGACGTGCTCCTGGTCTAGATCCTGGAGTTCGGCCTGCGTGCGCCTCTCCAAGAACATCACCCTGGCGTCGGCGCTACGGGGAGCATCTTGGATAATGGTCTCCTCGTTGGTCGGCCTCTCGTCAGAATCGCTTTCGGAGGTGTCCGGCGAGCGTGGTCTTCTCTCCTCGGTCCCGACGAGGCCGTGCTCCGCCTCCATTTCGGCGATGACCTCCTCGTTCTCATGAATTAAGAACTCCACTTCTTTCGGGGAATTGTTCTCCCGCTTTACCCGGTAGGTGAAGTAGATGTCCGCCTTTTCCTTCAGCTCCGTTCGGGCCTGTTCGAGGACTCGTCGCTTCAGGTCGTAGAAGTGCTTGTACTTGTTCTCGATCGAGAGTTTCTGGCGGAGCTCCGTCAACGAGAGGCAGTGGCGGTGGAGGTCCTGCCGCATCTTCAGCATCTCGTAGATCTGCATGCTGTACGTCGACCTCAGCCGCAGGAAGATCGTCACCAGGTAGAGCGTAAACCGCCTCTTGAGGTCCAGCAGAAGCGGGCGCATCTCATCGTTAAATCGGGCCTGTATGACCCCGGAGCCCCGCTTGTACTTGCAAACAGAAAATATCGGGTACTTCTCGAACCCGACCTCCTGTCCCTCCTTGTCCTGATGCCGAACCGAGATGGTTTTCTCAACGAGGTTGTCGGTAACCTCGTCGACCTTTCGGTACAAGTTGCTGGCATCGATGCCGGAGAGATCGCAGACCCTCTTAATGCTAAGCTCCTGCATGGAGAACTCGTCCATGCTCCGATCGAGCTTCGCGACCATCGCTACGAATACTCGTTGCTCCGTAGTTGTGAGGTCATGTCGGCCCTGCACAAGTCGGTTCGCTTTCGCGACGACCTTGGACTCGTCGATGCTCAGTTCGAGCTGTTGGGTCATGGTCATCGGCACAGGTCTCTTTCACCGGGGTCGAATCAACAATAGCCTTCGGCGCGTCGGGTATCAACTCTCACTGTGGTTTTGTCTGGGGCTGGCTGTGATTCCGTCTGGGGCTGACTGTGGTTTTGTCTGGCCCTCACCGGAAACTGGCTGTGATTCTGTCTGCCCCTCGGGCCAAACCGGGCTTTTCCGTCCCTGTCGCGGGAATGGAAAGCGGGGCAGAGCGCCGTCAATGGGCGGCTGTGATTTTGTCTGGCCCCTACTAGTCGGCGGCTGTGGTTTTGTCTGGGGCTCACTGTGGTTTTGTCTGGGGTTGACTGTGATTCCGTCTGGGGCTCACTGTGGTTTTGTCTGGGGCTCACTGTGGTTTTGTCTGGCCCTTGATTTCTAAATACCTGGTACTCAGTTACTTACGTATCTCGTAATGTCTTAATGTGTTTAATGTGTTGTAATATTTTAACCACGTGCCCGTGCGCGCGCGAGGCGTCTTCCCTCTTCCTCTCATCACATCCCGGATGGGATTGGCCACATGTCCGCGCACACACTCACTTTTCTTTCATCCAGTCCAGTCCACCACCGGGCCTGACAGTAAAGGCTTCCAGTCCCCCACGTCGCATGCCGGGTGCAGACGGTCGAACAGAATTCCCTCCGGATCTGGAAAGATCGCCGTCGGAGGGCGCGAGGACCGGAAGAAAACGACAGATGACGCGACTGGCGGATATTCTCTCAGGGGAGACGTCCTTCGCCATGAGCTACCGACCTGCCCAGCGACGCGGGCCCATCACGCGAACTTCCGAGCTTGTTACGGGCAGATTCGGTCCATAGACGAACCGATTTCGTACCCTTCGTGTCCAAATTGATGAATCCTACCAGTAGGCCAGACGACGCCTAGGTCCGGAGACCGCTCGCCTATCTTCTACTTCGCGAACATCTTTGAGCGGAAGAGACGGTCGGATCGGACATCCATCGGCTTCTGTGCATACACTTTTCTTTGAGATCTACCTCTCTCCATGGGTGTTCAGAGCGACCACGATCTCTCGGACGAAGAGGTCTCTCACGTCATCGGCATGGCCTGGAAAGACGACGTGCCCTTCGAGGCCATCGAGGCGCGGTACGGCCTGAGCGAGGAAGCGGTCATTGCGCTCATGCGCAGCCGACTGAAGCGGTCGAGTTGGAAGCTCTGGCGTGAACGAGTCAGCGGGCGTCCGTCGAAGCACGCCTCCCGGCGCTCTCTCACCGACTCAGTCAGCAGGCGTCCCCCCGGCGCCCGTTCACTAAAATCCCTCGAGGAGGAGACGGATCTTTCGGATTCCTTGGAGTCTTCCTCGTTTCTGGACCGCCCAGGCGAGGCAGACGGGAGATCCGAGGCCCCCGGGGACGAGAGGACGGAACCGGAGGAGTAGCCACTCTCGGAGACCATCAAGAAGCTACCAGGTCAAGAAGCTACCGGGTCTCTGGGGCCTTTTCCGAGAGGGGCCGTCCCTGAGACCGGCCGTTCGTTCTCCGCTCGGCAAGCGTCTCCCCACCGAACTCCTGGCCAGCGCCGCGGGTCCGAAGGTGCTCGGCCGCAGGCCGCCCCCTCCACTCGCCGCTGCGCGCTGTTGAAACGAAGAACATCCAGCTCGCAGGCGCCCAGGCGGCTCAGTTAGCCGAGGAGACGTCGAGGACACGCGGGCCCCGCCTACCCCGGGCTTGCACTCCGACTGCCCGCAGCCGCCGCCTCACGCCTGCTCGACAACGGCGCCCGTCTCCGTCTCCGGGGCTGTTTCCACTCCACAGGGCAGACTTTTGACGACCCCGATTCGGTCATGCCGAGTTACTGAGGGTCGGGACGGCTTTTACCACCCCAGTGAGGAACAGAGTAGCGCCAGGGTGGAGCGCTGCTACGGCTGTGCGGGAGCGGATCGCCTCTCAAAGCGTCTTGTGACACCGAGACTCCCATCCAACGGCGTTCGGTGTCGATTCATAACCGTCCTAGAGAGCATGGCCGGCTCCGTATGCGAAGGGTCGAGCGTCTCAGGCGCCAGGAGGGCTTCCTCTGACGCCGCACAGACGGCCCCAGCCAGGATCCTCTTCCACAATGGATTGGACCGACTCCGCGAACTGATGAACACCTCGTGACGGACGCACCCCGAACTGCCCGGCGTCTCCCGGTCCTCATACAGCCGTCTTCGCTCCTATCGTGTGCCTATCCTCACCGACACGATCCCTAACGAGGCAGCGCGTACTGAGGCACTTCCACCGGTGCGATGCCTACTGGAAAAACTGACCGTGGAACCCAAACGGAATCGCGTGGGGGACCTCGGCCCGCGCTTGCTCGGCAAACGACTCGGCATCGAGCACGAGAAGAAAGGATCGCTCGGTCTCCGGGTCGAGCACGACCGATAGAACCACTCCGTCGTCTTCGTCGGACCCGTCGGGATGCGGTACGAAGACGGGCTCCCCTGGATACGTCCCGTTCTCGCTCCAAGTCTGAGCCTTGCCCGTCTCCACATCAATCTTGACCAGCTGGTCAGTGAAGTTCCCGACCGTCCGCTCCCCAACACCGTAGACGTATTTGTACGCTTGGGCTCGTGCCTCCCCCTCGTGGATGCGCGGCAGTTCGATGCGCTCGTCGCTGAGGCGATGACAGGTGGCCCGCTCAGCAGTGATCGCTTCCGAAGCGGATCCTTTTCCGCTCGCACCGCCCTTGTCCAGTGGAATTCGGTATCTGCGGAGATGGCCAGTCCCCGAAACCGAGTCGTTGCTTCGAAGACGGTCCAGAAAGTAATCCTCTATGATTGAGGCATCTTGGTAGCCGACCACGTCGCAAACGACCTCTCCACTCCGCTCGAAGGCATTGACGT
>JBDGQP010000076.1:0-9679 GCA_042218975.1 Salinibacter sp. | reverse complement strand
CAGGGCCTCAGTCGGGCGAGGACGATCGTGTAGAGCAGGCTTTTTATGTGCAGTATATTGCACAAAAATTAAGTAATTTTTATGTTCGGCCCCTGTCGGTGAAGCTTACGTACAACGGGGTCTCCCAAAGTTGGCGGATCTCCGGGCAGACCCTGAGAGACGGAATATCGAGCGCCGCGACACGAAGTTGTCGATTTCGTCTCCTCCACGAAGAAAACAGGACTTATATTCAATCCTTAATTAACGTGATATATTTGGCTTATAGTTTTGACATAAGATATTTTCTACCCGTTATATTTCTGTTGCCTCTATTCGGGTGCAACCAAGCGGGGTCAGAGGTCCCGTTTCCGGTAGACACCAAAAAAGAGTGGAGGCGCTATCTTCAAGGAGACTGGGTATACTCGAGAGCCGACAGTATCCACGTTGGAAACGGATTCGTTTCCGCCGACTCCTCTTCCTACCAGTTATCGTTCGCTGGAGACTCGCTCGAGGTCCTGAGGAAAAATTTCTCAGATCGGTCGGTCATTGTAGACCATGCGAGCTGCAAGGTCAGGTATAGCCTTCCCTCTCGTGTAGATATCGAGTCGTGTAACCGTGCGCGGAAGTATCGCGTGTGGCTCCAAGACGTATATCATTACGAGCGTGGCGATACGACCTACATGCATCGAAGCACGATGGCCTCCGGAAGTCCGGAGTCCAGATCACTAACGAAAGACATTTCCGAATTCATTCCGACTCTTCGAACTGAGAGCAGGGATAGTCTTCGAGTAGTATATGGAAATGGAAACAGTTTTTATTTGGCACGAAAAACCTATCACATTTTTTAGTGCTTTCCCGCCGGCCCGATCTACATAGTTTGCTTTGCTTCTCGATCTGTCGGTCGCGCCGTTTCCGGGAAAACACTGTTCGGTCCAGTCCCCGTGCGGTCAGTCCGTCGCTGGCTCCTGGCGAGGAAGAGACGTCTCGACGGGGAGGATCTCGGGTTCGACGACACCATCCCGCCCCGAGACTTTCGATTCCAATCTATGTGGCATCGGGTCCTATCCCGACAGTATCCAAGCGAATGCTCGGCTCCATCTGACAGAAGGCCGGTACGTACTCTAGTCGCACGTGGAGCTGTCTTGACAATTGCCCGTGGCCCGACGTCGCCGCCATGAACTGACCGACCAGCAATTCAAGCACATCGGGGGCGCTTCATGAAGTCAATGGGAGAGGCCGCCGGCCCACAAGGACCGCTGGAGGGTCGCAAATGGCCTCTTCTGGGTTCTTCGCCCCGGCGCCTCGGAGGGACCGCGGCCGGCGGGTCGACCAATGACGAAAAGGAGACCGACCCGCCTGGGAAGACGGGGGAACAGGTCTTGCTCGCGGCTGCGGCCGAGGAGGCTTCTCTGCCAAAATCCATTTTGTGACCAATGGCAACGAACTTCACAAATGCCGAAACCACCCGCCCCGGTTCCCGACGACCTGCCGGTCTCCGGCGGGCTGCGGCACACCTTCCACTGGGCGACTGGGCGCCTGCGAGAGACCTGGCAGTCCGCGTATAGAGCGACTGATCCTGTTGGGCTCCCGGCGGGCCCGTGGGGCACTGGCCCCGAAAGCGATGTCGACGTGGTCGAGGGGCCGATCAGTTCCTGCGAGGAAGCAGAACGCACCAGCCAAGTGGCCATCCGTGCCGCAGCCCACCAGAGCGCAGTCCTCTCTTTCGTCCACGTCAGCGCCGATAGTTTGCCACGGGCCGTGCCCTCTCGTTCGGTCTGTGCAGGAAGGAGGCACCGGTCTGCTGGAGCCCTGTCCTGAGGACGTTTCCACTAGGAACGCCTCGCCCGAGAACGCTTCTGCTGAGAGCATCTCCTCCGGAAGCTTCTCCGCAGAATCGGTTTCGAATCCTGATCCGGCGCCAGGCAGGTCGAGAGGATCCCCTTGACGTGATCCCGACAGGGTGAGTGTAAAAGCGAATCGCCTCATTCCAACGGGAAACACGGCCCACCGCCTAGACCGATGTAAGAGGGATATAGAAGTGGGCCCCGCGCCTCGGCGACCCACCACTGCCCCCATACAGCCTACTGCTACTGTACACCGCCGTGGACATGCCAGAGACCGGGACCACAGCTGGTTCTCCGGGACCGACCAAGATACAGGTTCCTGGGCAGAGAACCTGCTGGGACAGAATGGGAAGGCACCCCTGCCTCTGTCTTCGCGCGGGCAGACGACCGCCGGTCTGGGCACCTCGCATGCGAACGCCGCCCCACCCGTCGGGCTTCGTCGTCTGTCCGCCGGACGGCTACCGCGGACGGTATTCTTTGGGCACCTGGTCGGCCACCCGTTCGTACCCGAAGTACCCGGAAACCGTCACGCCGTAGCGCTCCACGACCTCCCCCTTGTAGTCGACCGTGGCGGGGCCCCGTTCCAGCCAAAACTGAGATGTCTGATAGCGGGGGGCCCGCCCGCCCCGGCGTCCGGTCCGCTGCCTCCGCCACTCCGAATAGGCGTCACTTTGCTTCTCTCCGAGGTAGATCACCTCGGCCATGCCGGAAAAGTCGAGCACGTGGTCCCTCGACGTGTCTGCCTCGGTCATGAGGTCCCCGACGCCGATCGACATTCGACTGCTCGAGATCTGCGGAAAGGTGGAGCTGAAGGTGCTCTTTCCGGGCGGCTCCGACGGAGAGCCCTGATAGTAGAAAAGTTTGAAGCCCTGCTCCTCGACTCGATCTTTGATCATCGCGAGCATGAGGTGATGAAAGGAGCCGAGGAACGCCTCCCGACGGGCCTTTTCCCACCGGTCCTCCTGGGCCGGACGTCCGTCTAGCTCCTCGAAGAACGGCTCGCCGTCGTACTGCGTCCGCCGTCGGGTGACCTCGAAATCTTCCAGATGATACTCAATTCGGTACCCGAGGGCGCGGTTTTCGATCACGAGGGGCCGGGCGGCAAAGGCTTCCAGTGACCCTAGCCCGCCGTCGAAGCTGAGCACCTCGCGGTTCAGAATCTCCGTCTGTTCAGCGTTGGGCGTTTCCCCGAGAAAGGCGGCCTTGAACCGCTCGAACCGCTGCTGCCACTGCTCGTCCCGCTCGTCCTCGACGACAATTCCCTCGCCCTCGATGACCTCTTCCTGCAGGGCAAACTCGAACCTGTACGCTCGGGACTCCTGTAGATTGAGGCTGCGGGACTCCGCCTTGTACCCGACGATCGAGACGTAGAGCCGCTGGGCCCCGAGCCGAATGCCGGGGAGCCGGAAGCGGCCCTGATCGTCGGTTGTCGTGCCCCGCATGCTGCCCGCGATGAACACGTTCACGTCCGTCAGGGGCTCACCGGTCGTCGAGTCGACGACCACGCCCGTGAGGGTGGCCCGACCGCCCGCCGGATCGGGTTGCTGAGCAAAGCTCCAATCCGTGGGAAGGAGGAGCGCAACGAGAAGAAACGAGAACAGGAGGCGGCGGGAACGTATGATGCGCATGGGATCGGTCGGGCAGGGGGGGAACGGCGTCGGGGGCGGCGCATCGACGGCGCCCCGTCTGTGGCCGCCGACAGACGCGCACTTGCTCTTCGAGTGCGGGTTGAAACACAGAGGTATAATCCCCCGGGGAGGAACGTGTGCCGGTTGGGGGACGGAAGGAAACGGGATCGTTCCGGAAACGGCCCCACTGGTCCAGTCCAAGAACGCGTCGTGCTGTGGTTCAAACCGTGTGTGCCTCACCGGGAGAAGCTCCTCGGCGCCGGTCGACGTCGATCGAGGGGCTGATTGATTCGATCCCCGATTCCGTGGAGCAGTCGCTTCGCAGCGATCCTGGTGCCACATCCGAGCCATTCTGCATGGACAGGTGACTGCCGCTGTTCGCAGTCGGAATACCGATCCGTGAACAAGTGTCCAACGTCCATCTTCTGCTTGCGGCGATGCACGGTCCGCAGCGATCGCAGAAGATCGCTTGCAGAGTTTCTTACGGATCGGTAACTCGCCTGTGCGGCGGAGTCTTCGATCGGCTGAAAGCCCGCCGGTTAGAGTCTCGATCGGCACTGCCCGCTGTCAGGTCCGTTCTACTCTGAAGTCCCGTCCGACTTCCGTGATGTACAGAGCCTGTATCTGTCGCTTCGGAGCGCTTTCCTCTCCTAAACTTCCGTGAGCCTTTCCGTCTCAGGCCATGAATCACGTCGTTCTGCTTGGCGACTCGGTATTCGACAACAGCGCGTACGTCGAGCCCGGTCGGCCGGACGTCGCGGGCCAGGTCCGCTCTCAAGTCCCCGGGAGTACCGAGGTCACGCTTCTCGCGACCGACGGGCACTACGTGTCCGACGTGCCGCGGCAACTGGAGCGTCTCCCCAGCTCGGCTACCCACCTGTTTTTGAGCGTCGGCGGCAATGACGGGCTCCGTTACCTCGACTCCATCGAACGGTTCGACCAGGAAGTCACGTCCTTTTCCGGGGCGACCCAGAAGCTGCGGGCAATCCAGGAAGATTTCCGAGAATCATACCGGCCCATGGTTCAGGAGGCGCTGAGCGAAGAACTCCCGACAGCCCTCTGCACCGTTTACAACGGAAACTTTTCGGAGAAGAGCGTCCAGGACCTAGTCGACACGATATTGCCGACCATACCGATCCGTGAAGAAATGCCTGAAGACCGTTTCCGCGCATGTGGGGCTCGGTCCTCCGCCCATCGCAGAACCCGTTCAGAGACTTTTGCACGGATCGGTAAACGACGTGATCATCGAGGTGGCCACCGAGGAGGGCCTCCCGCTGATCGATCTGGGCCGGACGTTGAGCGAACCGGACCTTGACTACGCCAATCCAATCGAGCCGGCGGCTCACGGCGGGGAGAAGATTGCCCGGGCGATTGGGGAGGTATTCGACAGCCACGAGTTCGGGGCATCCCGGGCCGAGATTTATGTTTGAGGCCCACGCCCACCCCCGAGGAGGATTCGAAGAGGAGGGAAGAGAGGGGTGAGTTTGCTTTCGCCGTGCGGCCGTGGAACGACACGCCCACACCAAAACTGCTTCTGAGCAACTAAAACCGCCCCTGCTTCGGGGGAACGGCGGGATTCTTTCGTATTAAAAGCCTGAGGACACCCCCGACCGGGCACGCCCCGGCTCAGCGGGTTTTTCAAGGATCGACTCTGCGTTCTCGGCGTTGCGACATTGGGCCTACGTTGAGCGAAGGCCTAGCGACAACGCTTCCCCCCGGCAATCCACTTGCCGGATCACTGAGGTTCTCGTTGCTTGCTTCTTTGGACCGATGGCTCTCGGCAACATGGTCAAATACGACAAGGTCACGGTCCACTTCACCGGCGAGACAGAGCCGATGGTCGTGGAGCAGGTGCTGGAGATCGCCAAAAGCCACTTCCCCGGAAGCCAAGATCCGGCCGTGCAGATCATCGACGCCCCGGACCCCATGACAGGGGGAAGTCTCTTCGACCTGACGCTCAACCTTGCCGATCCCGCCGACGTTGACCACCTGGTGCTACAGGCAGGGGAGGAAGAGCGGACGGCCGAGCTGGAAGATCTTTTCCCCGAGTGGGACTGGCAGTCCTCATAGGCCCGCCCTGACGCCGGCTCCGTTGCCAGGTATTGAGTCGGTCAAGTGCGGAGCCGCCGGGCAGAAGGATGGGACCCGTGTCCACAGGAAGAAGACCTGGCCCGAGGGACACGGCCCAATGTCCGCGCCGATTTGATCTGTCCCAATTCGGGTAGCCGGGGCCGCCCTGCTCGAAGTGCTCGACCATGTCCTCGTCGAGGCGGATCATTATTCGCCTTTCCTCGGAGGAGAACACCGCGAGCTTCGCTTTTTCGAACCATTCTCTATCGGGGAGAACGGCGCCGGGGGTCTCGCGGACGGCGGTCTCGATCTCCTCGCCGGCCTTGTCCTGTCGGGCCTCCCAGTCGGTCTGGCTCCTCCGGGGCGCCAGGAGCATCGGCAACACGGGCGACGTGCTGGAGGAGGGCATTGGAGACGTGTCCCGGGGTCACAATGCCGGGCTCAGCGCTCAATCGGCTGGCTCACGCCCCAACCGACCCCATGGGTATCCTCCCCGTGAAACTCCTGGTACATGACGAATCGGTTCTGCTCCGGCACGTATCGGACGCAGGCATCGCCGCCCAGCCAGTTCGTGGCGGGCGGGTCCTCCCGGAGCGAAAAAGAGGAAAGGTCCGAGCCGGTCGCGACGGCGATCTTGTAACGCGGGTGGTCCGGGGCGGTGTAGTCGATAAACATGTGGTAGGTATCCCCGATGCGCACCACGTCCGGGTCTCCCGTCTTCCATGACTTGTCCCGAAGGTCGAGGGCGACCCCTCGTTTCTTCCACTGCACCCCGTCCTCCGACACCGCGTGACCGAGCCCGCGGCCGCAGGGCGACCCCTCGGCCGGATACATTTCGTAGTACATGTGCCAGGTGTCAGTATCGGGATCGTAGTAGCCGCCGGTATCGGGCTCCTTCAGGACCGTCCCCTGGTTCTCCAGGTCGGTCAGTTCCGAGCCCGTCCACAGTTCGGTCACGCTGTCCTGGACCGTGCGGTAGAGGTGGTACCGGCCGTCGGGCCCCTTCCGGCCCCAGTTGAAGTTGGTGCCGCCCCCCGAAGGGATGACGTCGTTGGCGACCTTCTCCCAGTTGGCCGCGTCTTTGGACTTGTATAGGTCCTGGCCGCCCTCGGCGTGCACGTACATCCGGTACGGAAACTCGCGGGCAGGCTCGACAAAGATGACCGGGTCGTTCAGCCCGACCGACCCTCCCTTCTCCGTCCACGTCCACGTGTCGATGTCCCGCATATCCGGAAGAATTGTCCCGGCTCCCCCCTCATAGGAGGCCGAGGACGTACAACCGCCCACCAGCGCGGCTACAAGAAAGAGCGGAAAGAGGCGGGGAAAAGAAGACATGGTCAATCGGCGCTCGCTCTGGTCAAAAAATTCGAGAGGTGACGCCTTTCCCGACTGTGCCCCGAACGAATTCTGGTGTGACCTCACGGCCGTCGTTGGTGCACGACCCGGGAGAGAATTTGCAAAGATACGGGTCCGCGGAAAAGGATCTCAAAAGGGAGCGCCCGGCCGCTCGTGACGAACCGGTCTCGCCACGGATGGAGAGAGGGGACGACGGCCGGGACGAGACGAGGCGCGTCGCAGAATTGCCGGGGCATCGGGGTTGTCTCGCACGCGTCCGTGTCCTATCCTCTTTCTAGTAAGGAATCGCTCCGGGAGCCGTACCCGGAGGGCCGTCGAACGACGCTGTCTCACAACGAGCACTGAGAGCAATGTCCACCTCCGACCCCTCTTCGTCCTCGGGGCGAGACGGCCCTTCCTCCACATCGTCGGGCCGCACGTCTTCTGCGTCCCCGAATGCCGGACGGCGTCGATTCATCAAACAGGCGGGCGCGGGCCTACTGGCCCTGTCCGCCGGCTTCGGGACGATGCGGTGTTCCTCCCCTACCCAGTTTGGCTTCAGCAGCTTTCCGGACTTCTTCAACTGGGACATCCCGTATCCGCAGCCCGGGTATGAGGAGGCGATCACCTGGTTTCTCGACCGGATGAAGGCGGACGGCGCCGAGTTTGGGCTCGTGGCCGGCGACCTGATGGACGCGCGCTGGAACGACTCGCTGGGGCAGGCCCGGCAGCACGCGCTGGCCTACTGGGGAAGCTGGGTGCACCGAATGCGGGACCACGACTTCCCGTTCTATGTCGTGCCCGGCGACCACGAGCGCGGAGACAATCCCGTGGATCCGAGCGTCGTGCCGGCCTTCGAACAGGCCTTCCAAGAAGTCTTTCGGATGCCGGAGAACGGGCCAGAGTCGAAGCGGGGACTGGCCTACTTCTTTACGAGGGGGAACACCCTGTTCGTCAACGTCGACACCTTCCACCTTCAGAACGGCGAGGTCCAGTGGCGTGTCGCCGGCGAGCAACTAGACTGGTTCGAGCAGGTGCTCGCCGACCATCGGGACCAGGAGCACATTATCGTGCAGGGCCACGTTCCGGTTCTCCCGGATGTGAGCAGCCGCAAGTCGAGTGCGATCGTAATGGCCGGCGGCGACGGGCCCGAGACCGACTTCTGGGCGGCGATGGTCGAGCACGGTGTCGACGCCTACCTCTGCGGGGAGCACCACGACATCACGACCACGAAGCGGGAGGGGGTGTGGCAGATCGTGCACGGGGCCATCTGGGGAGGGCTGTCCCCGATCGGCTACCTGCAGGGAACGGTCAAGGGGGACCGGTTGCGCCTTGAGCTCAAGGAGTTTGAGGTCGAGTTCAGCGGCGACCGCATCTGGCACGTCAATCGGGGCGACGAGAACCGACCGCGCCAAAACTTGACGGTGCCCGATCGGGTGCGGAACCAGGGTCCGACCACGGTGGGAACGCTGGTCCGGCAGGGAGGCGAGGACGTCGAACGAACCGGGCACTTTGGATAGCCGCACGTTACCCCCATCCCGAGGGCATTCCCACACATCGCCGAAACCGGCCCACCGATGGACCGGGTCCCTGAGAAACTGGGCCGCCGGACGGTGCCCCCAGCATTTCCCCGCCACGGTTTGGAACGAGGGGGCCGGCTTGACGAGGAGGCCGACCCGACGGGAGACCATCCTCGGGCGAGGGGGCCGGGGCGCAGCTTCTTTTCCTCGCGGCGCCCGAGTTGACGTAATAACGGAAGCTCATAGATAACGGAAATAGGAGTGTCCACCGGGACGCTCAGCTATCAAGACAGGTCCGGGCGAAGCGCCCTGGGGACCCACCACGGTGACACCAATCACGGGGACACCAACCACGGGGACAGCCACCGCGGGGACAGCCACCGCGGGGACAGCCACCGCGGGGAGCGCCGTCACGAGGGGCTCCCGTCACGAGGCCCCCCCAGGGGATCCGGGGCGGGACGTCGCGAAGCGACACGGAAGAGAACTTCCGGGTGGCGTTTAACAGAGGGCCCTTTTTCGTAGTACTTTTTTGTGGTACAGCCAAATTTTTTTGTGGTACATCCCGCTGAGGGTGGGGGGTCTTGGCGTATATTCAGGCCTAGTTGAAACTCGATACAGAGAAGGGGTTCTTCCCCGGTGCATGAAGGCAAGCAAACCTTTCACCGACGAAGAACCCCTGTTATGGATTCTCAGAACCTGTTTGGCGGATTTCCGAAAACCGGCTCAGACAACAGAAAAGCGCCGGTCAGCGTCTTGTGAATGAGATCAATCCGTTCACAAGACCGATCCAGAGCGATGGCCTTTCGGAATTCTCCCGATCAGTATCCCTCTGACCTGACCGACGCGGAATGGAAACAGATCGAATCGATCTTGGAGATCTGAGATCTCCTTGATCGCTTCCGCTTTGATGAACATGATCCCCGAACCCTGCTGAATGCAGTTTTCTACGTGTTGAAGACCGGTTCGCAGTGGCGAATGCTCCCAGCAGACTTTCCCCCGTGGCAGACTGTGTACTACCATTTCCGGAAATGGCAGCGTCTGAACCTGCTTCAGAGGCTCAGGCCATCTCGATGGCCAGGACCGGATTCGGCGGGCTGCACGCGTGGCCGAAGGGCGAGAGCCGAGTCCCAGCGCTGCGGTGATTGACACCCAATCGGTCGATACCGAGCGGCAGGCAGGCCCGAAGCGCGGGCGCGACCCGAACAAACAGGTAACCGGTCGGAAACGCCACGTGATCGTCGACACATTAGGGTTCCTTTTGGCTGTTGTTGTGCATTCGGCCAACGAGAATGACAGCCAGGCG
>JBDGQP010000075.1:16910-17561 GCA_042218975.1 Salinibacter sp. | reverse complement strand
AGGACTCCCTGAGTCGCTTCGGGGGCGTGTTCGACATCAAGTCGGACCAGGAGCGGGGCAAGCGGGAACTGGAGCTAAAGATGAAGCCCGGCGCCCGTACGCTCGGCCTGTCGCTCAACGACCTCGCCGGCCAGGTGCGCGCCGCGTTCTTCGGGATCGAATCCTACCGCTTGCAGCGCGGACAAAATGAGGTGCGCGTCTACACCCGCCTGCCCAACGACCAGCGCAACTCCATTGAGGACCTGAGCGAATACCGCATCCGGACGGACGCCGGGGCACAGGTCCCCCTGGAGGAAGTCGCGGACGTGTCGTTCGGGTACAGTCCCTCGCAGATCAACCGCCAGAACGGCCGCCGGGTCGTCACGGTGACAGCCGACGTAGACCCGTCGGTGACAACCGGCAACGCGGTCAAAGCGAGCCTCCAGTCCAGCGTGCTCCCCAGCATTCAGCGGGCGATCCCCGGGGCCACCTTCACCTTCGGCGGGCAGCAGCGGCAGCAGCGCAAGGCGCAAAGCTCGCTCATCATCGGCTTTCTGATGGCGCTATTCGCAATCTACGCCCTGCTGGCCATCCCTTTCCGGTCGTACCTGCAGCCCATCGTCATCATGAGCACCATTCCGTTCGGCTGGATCGGGGCCCTCCTGGGCCACC
>JBDGQP010000075.1:0-16900 GCA_042218975.1 Salinibacter sp. | reverse complement strand
GGCGTCATCGTGAACGACGCGCTCGTGATGCTCGACTTCGCCAACGAGGAGCGGGCCGGGGGCCGGAGCTGGTCCGACGCCCTCGTACGGGCCGGGCAGATGCGCTTTCGCCCCATTCTCCTGACGTCGCTAACCACCTTCCTCGGCCTCTTCCCCATCATCATCGAACAGAGCGTGCAGGCCCAGTTCCTGATCCCGATGGCCGTGAGCCTCGGCGTCGGGATCGTCTTCGGGACCGGCGTGCTCATGTTTATCGTGCCCGCCCTGGCCATGCTGCAGGACGATGTCGTGGCGTGGGTGCAGACGACGCTCCTCGGCTACGACGAGCCGGAGCCCGGCACCGGGCCGTACGAGAGGAAGGACGTCTCCTCGTAATCAGTCTCCTCCGGACATCGCCGGCCGCGGCCATCAGTCCCCGAGGGACGGGTCGCTCCCCGCTGTCCGGAGGGCGTCCCGGTCCCCGAATCGATCGAAGAGCACGGGCACGACGACCATGTTGAGGACCGTCGAGGTGAGAAGCCCCCCGATCGTGACGATGGCGAGCGGCGTCTGAATCTCCTTCCCCGGCTCGCCGCCGCCCAGGGCCAGCGGGATGAGCGCAAGGCCCGCCGTGAGGGCCGTCATGAGGATGGGATTGAGCCGCTCCATCGACCCCTGCACGACGGCCTCACGGAGCGATTTGTCGTCCTGAAGCAGATTGATGTAGTGGCTGACGAGGAGGATGCCGTTCCGCACGGCAATCCCGAAGAGCGTGACGAACCCGACCATCGCCGCGATGTCGAGCGTGCCGCCCAGAAAGAGAAAGAGCGCCGCCACCCCGCCGGTGAGCGCGAGCGGCAGGTTGACGAGGACGAGCGTCGCGGCCCGGGCGCTGCCGAACTCCTGGTAGAGGAGAAGAAAAACAACCAGCAGCGCGGCCAGCGAGAGCCAACCGATCCGCCGGGAGGCCTGCCGGGCGTTCTCGTACTGCCCGCCCACCTCGTAGTAGTAGTTTTCCGGCAGGTCGACCTGGTTCCCGATGCGCCGCTTCAGGTCGGCCACGATGCTCCCCACGTCGCGTCCGCTCGTGTTGGCCGAGACGACAATCTTGCGCTGCACATCCTCTCGGCTAATCCTGTTGGGGCCACGCTCGTGCTGGACCCGAGCGAGGCGGGACACCGGCACCTTCGGGCCGGCCGGCGTATCAATGAGGACGTCGCGGAGGGATTCGGCTCCGGCCCGGCGAGCGGAGTCGAGCCGGACCGTGAGGTTGAAGGTCTGCTGTCCCTCGCGCACCTGCGAGACGACCTCGCCACCCACCAGCGCTTCGAGGGCGTGGTTGAGCCGGCCGGGCGTGACGCCGTACTTCGCCATCTCCTGCCGCTTCGCGTAGAGGCGAAGCTGCGAGACATCGGCCTGTCGCTCCACGGACAGGTCGACGAGGCCGGGGGTCCCAGCGACGGCACTCCGCACCTGCTCCGCCCGGTCGCGCAGCTCGTGGAGATCGGGCCCGAAGATCTTCAGGGCGATGTCCGTGCGCGTGCCCGACAGCATGTGGTCGATGCGGTGCCCGATGGGCTGGCCGATCGTGATGTTGGTACCCGGGATTGACGAAAGACGGGCCCGCACGTCGGCGGTCACCTCGCGCATCTCCATCTCCGAGAGGTCGACCTGCACGTCGATCTCGGAGGCGTTGGCGCCCTGCGCGTGGGCGCTCAGCTCGGCGCGGCCGGTGCGCCGCGAGGTGGCCCTCACGGCCGGGTGCTCCAGGAGCCGCTCCTCGATCTCCTGCGCGATGTCGGTGGAGGCCTGCAGGCTCGTCCCCGGCGCCGTGACCGCACTAATGACGAGCGTTCCCTCCTGGAACTCCGGCAGAAAGCCGCGCCCGAGGAACGGGAGCGTCGCCAGCGTGGCCGCGAGAAGCAGGGCGGCGGCCCCGAGCACGAACCGGGAGTGATCGAGCACCCAGTCCAGCGTCGAGCGGTAGGCGCCGTGCAGTCGTCGGACGAGCCACGTCTCGTCCCCCTCCTGGACCGTCGAGGACTGCGGGAGCAGGTAGTAGCAGAGCACCGGCGTCACCGTCACCGCCACGAACAGCGACGCCAGGATGGCGACAATGTAGGCGAGGCCCAACGGCCGCAGGAGCCGCCCCTGCACCCCGGACAGGAAGAAGAGCGGCACGAAGACGACGCTAATGATGAGCGTCGCATTCAGGATGGGTCCGCGCACCTCCATCGACGCCTCGTAGACCACCCGGAGCACCGATTGCTGCTCGGCCTCTGGTCGTTGTGCATTCTCCTTGAGTCGTCGGAAGACGTTCTCCACGTCGATGATCGCGTCGTCCACGAGCGCGCCGATCGCGATGGCGAGCCCCCCGAGCGTCATGGTGTTGATGGTGATGCCGAGCCCATACATCACCACCAGGGCGACCGACAGCGACAGGGGAATGGCGAAAATCGAGATCGCCGTCGTCCGCACGTTCCACAGGAAGAGGAACAGGACGAGAATGACGAGGAACGCGCCGTCGCGCAGCGCCTCGATGACGTTGTTGACCGCCAGGGAAATGAAGTCGGCCTGCCGGAAGATCGATCGGTTCACCGTCATTCCGGCGGGAAGCTGCGTCTCAATCTGATCGAGCTCGGCCGAGACGCGCTCGGTGAGCTCGAGGGTGTTGGCCCCGGGCTGCTTCTGAATGGAGACGATCACCGCCGACTCGCCGTTCACCGAGCCCGTCCCGAGGCGGGGCCGCTGGGTGCCAACTTTCACCTCCGCCACGTCCCGAAGCCGGATCGGCGCCCCGTCGCGGCTGGCCACGACCGTGGCCCCGATCTCGTCGATTTCGCTCGTCCGCCCGATGCCGCGGATGAGCACCTCGCGCCCGTCCTGCTGGTAGACCCCCCCGGCCGCGTTCTCGTTGGAGCCCTCCGCGGCGTCCATCACCTCCGACAGCGAGACCCCGAGCGTGCGCATCCGTTCCTGATCGACGACGACCTGATAGGCCTTCACCTCTCCGCCGTGGGGTATCACCTGCGCGACGCCGTCCACGGCGAGCAGGCGGCGCCGCACGACCCGGTCCGCGGCGGTGCGCACCTCGCGCATCGAGTGCGCGTCGCTCGTGAGGCCCACCAGCAGGATTTCCCCCATGATGGAGGTAATGGGGGCCATTGTGGGCGCGTCCACGCCGTCCGGCAGCTGGCCGCCCACGAGCTGGAGCTTTTCGCTCACGATCTGTCGGGCCTGGTAGATGTCGGTCCCCCACTCGAACTCGACCCACACGATGGAGTAGCCCTGCGCGGAACTGGACCGTACGCGCCGGACGCTCGCGGCCCCGTTCACGGCCGTCTCGATCGGGTACGTCACCAGCTTCTCGACCTCCTCCGGCGCCATGCCGTGCGACTCGGTCACCACCGTCACGCGCGGGGCCGTCAGGTCCGGAAACACGTCCACCGGCATCGTGAGGGCCGCGTAGCCTCCCCCTGCGAGCAGGAGCACGGCGCCGACGAGCGTCACGAGCCGGTTCGTAAGGGCCCACTGGATCGTTCGGTCGAGCATTGGCGACTGCGTTTGGGAGTGTGTGAGTTTGAGTGTGTGTGGGTATGGGAGTGTCGAGGGGAGGCGCGGAGAAGAAGGGGAGGCGTCTCACTCCTATAACAAGAACGTCCCTAAATGAAGGGTTTTTTGAAGGCGATCCGGATCGGCCATGCCACAATGGTCGCCTCCAAACTCCCAGCCCCCCAGACACCCAAACCCAATCAGTGCGGGTGGCCGTGCCCGGCCGTCTGGCTGCTGTTCAGCGAGGCGAGGTAGACCTGATAGGCCCCGTCGGTGACGACGTGCTCGCCGGCCTGCACACCTCGCTCCACGAGGGTGTACTGCCCATCAGACGGGCCGAGCTGCAAGGGGCGTCGCTCGAACGACTCGCCGCCGGTTTGCACGTAGGCCACCGGCTGTCCGTCCTCGGTCTGTATGGCCTCATTCGGAAGGGCCACACCGGTCTCCGCGTCGTCGAGGAGGAGCCGACCGTCGACCATCATGCCGATTTTGAGCGCGCCGTTCGGGTTGGGGGCCGCGAGGCGAACGGGGAGCGTTCGGGTGTCGGAGTCGATGGAAGCCCCCGTCGAGACCACACGGCTCGCCTCGTGGGCAGTGTCGTTGCCCTCAACGGTGAAGACGGCCCCGGCGGCCTCGCTCGCGGCGGCCGCGTGCTCGGCGGGCACCCGGAGGCGGAGCCACACGCGGCTCGGGTCGACGATCGTGTAGAGGACCGTGCCCACCTCCACGCGGCTCCCCGGCGCGAGATGGCGCTCCTGAACCCGCCCGCCGATCGGGGCCTTCAGGGTGTAGTCGAATTTGGCCCCCGTGCCGGACGCCTCAACCGAGGTGGACGGGGACGCTGCATCCTCGTCGGTTCCGCCCATCGATTCAAGTGCGGCCCGGGCCAGTTCCAGGTCGTGCCGCGCCTCTACGAGCCGCTTTTCCGGGATTGCCTCCGCCTCCACCAGCCGCTCGGCCCGCCGCACCTTCCGCCGCAGCCGCTCGACCCGCCCCTTCAGGTCGGCGTACGAGCCCTCCCCACCCGACGGACTGAGGACCGCCAGCGTCTGTCCCTCGCGGACCCGGTCGCCGGGTGCGGGCATGTCGAGGTTCGCCCGGGCGGGCGTGAGCCCACTCACCGGCGCCGACACCTTCGCCAACTGCCCCGCGACGGGCTCGATCGTGCCCGGCGCCTCGATGGACCGCTGGACCGACCGCTCACGCACCTCCGCGACGCCGAACGCCGTCTCCCACTGCTGCTCCTTGAGGTACGAGATCTCCGCCGAGGCGGCCTCGGGCGCAGGCGCCGCCGAGGCGCTCTCGTGGACGGTTAGGTCCCCGACCTCGACCGTGTCCTGCACCTGCGGCCCCTCCACGATCATGAAGAGACGAAACGTCCCCGTCTCCGGAATCGCGGGCTGGGGGGTGAACATCCCGGGCTGGGAGGGTCCGTCCACCGTGTGCACGTACGCCGCGCCGTCCGGGCGGCGGAAGCGCAGCGTTAGTGTGCCCTCCGTAAGCGGGCGGTACCCCTCAAGCTGGGTGACGTGGACGGCCCACGGCGCGCTCGTCTCCCCCGCAACCATCGCGGGATGCTCGGCAAAAATCTCAACGCTGTCGGACCAGACGGTCGTGACGATCCCGCTCCCGTGGGCGCTCCCCTCCGACGCCGGGGTCGCGGAGTGGCTGTGAGCCTCCTCTCCGTGCGAGTGGCCCCCGGAGGAACCGGTGCTGCATCCGAAGAGAACCATGCCGGTGCTGAGTACAACGGCACACGCCAGACGAGAAGCCAGAGTCATGGGGGAGAAACAGTGCGGTTGGGACGGAGATCGGGGGGAGCAGGCGGACCATCACTTGTGGGAATGCTCCTCGCCACCGTGCGAGTGCTCGTCTCCCCCGTGACTCTGGTCTCCGTCGCTCGCGGCGGTGCTGTCGGTGTCCATGCCGGACGTGTCGAGACGCGTCTTGGTGGTGTCCTCGTGGGCGTGATCTCCACTTTCGTGGCTCTGGCTTTCCCCCTCGGCGTGGGTGTGGGAGCCCTCGCCGTGGGAATGGCTGCCCCCGTTGTCGCCCCCGCAGGCCGGAAGCGTGAGGGTGAGCGCGAGGACGAAAAGGACAGTCGAGATCGAAGAAGTCCAGGTGCGCTTCATGGCGTCGGGGGGTTGTGAGTGGAGAATGTGTCCACCGACCTCGGACAGATCAGGCCCCAGTGCCCTCTGCACACGCACCACGCATTGCGAGATACGTCGCCGAGCGGCCGTGAACGAATGGCCCGAGGGGGGTGCAGGAGAACGTATTCGTTGATACCGGCTCACGGGAGGCTGATGGGCTGCCCCATGGCGCGGAGCAATCGGAAGTATCGAGACCAGAGATCGGCCCGGAGATCGATGCTCGTGAGGCGGGCGTCGCGGTACGCATCCGCCGCGTCGAGGAGTTCTACGAGCGACATCTCGCCTTCGTCGTAGCTGGTCTGCGCGATGCGGAGTATGTCACCGGTGCCCCGCAGCAACTCGTCCCCGAGCAATTGGGCCTGGCGGCGCGCAGAGGCGTACGCCGCGTGGGCCCGCCGAACCTCATTGCGGATCTCGCGGCGGGCGAGCGTCTGTTGGGTTTGTGCGGCGCTGAGCCGCTCGGCTTCGGCCTCGGCGGCCCCCCGGTTGCGATCGAAGACGGGAAGGGGAATGCCGATGCCCAGAAACGCGCCCTCGACCCCGTCGGATTGCCGCTTGTACCCGGCCGTCACGGACGGGTCCGGCCACGCCTCCCGGCGGGCAGCACGGCGGGCCGCCTTCTGGGCCTCGACCTCCAACTGCCAGCGGCGCAGCTCCGGGCGCTGTCGGAGCGCCGCGCGGAGGGCGCTCTGTTCGGAGATGGAGGGGGGCATCGTCGAGGGGAGCGGCTCGGCCGCCACCGAGGAGGCCTCGCGGGGACGAATCAGGAGGGCGAGTTGGCGCCGGGCACTCCGGGCCTCAAGACGGGCGGCGGCCAGACGCTGCGCGTACCGCGCCCGTTCCAGTCGGATGCGCCGAGCGGCGTAGCCGGACACGTCGCCCTCCTCTTCTCGCTCGGCCATGCTGGAGTCGGCCCGCCGAAAGACACGAGACACCAGCTCCAGTCGACGGCGGCGCGTCTCGGCGGTGGCGGCCTTGACGTACGCCGTCGCCACCTCCAGGGCCAGCCGGATGCTGTCCGCCGCGGTTCGGGCCCGGGCGGCCGCCGCCCTCTCCCGGGCGGCTCTGATCCGGGCCGATCGGCCGCTCCACTCCAATTCCTGGCTGAGGTTCAGGTACGTCTCCGACTGCTGCGCCTCCCCGCGCCAGAGCGGCTCGTACGTGGCCCGCAGGGTCGGGTTGGGATAGGCACCCGCCTGCCGGGCTTCTCCCCGGAGCGCCCCCGCCCTCGACCGAGCCCGCCGCAGGGACAGGTTATTCTCTCGGAAGAGGGCCAGTGCCTCGCGCAGACCGACGGTGCGGGACGAGTCTGCCACCCGTCCGACGGATGTTTTTTGACCGGGGCCGGGCCCCGGGCGACCCGCAGTGGACGCGGACCCCGGCGACGGCAGACGGGTCGACTGCGCACCGGCCGTCACGGTGAGCAGACACAGAACGGCGACGGGCGCGAGGCAGCGGACGAGAAAGGGGGGCATCCGTATCGTGCAGTCGGTCGGTATGAACACGTCGTCCGGCCGGTGTCTACCGTGCGCCCCCTCCCAGCGCCCCCTCCGCCGGGAAGGGATGTCGGGACGCCTCCTCTCTCTGGACCGGCCCGTGGAGTGAATGTCCCACCTGCCCCCCCACAGGAGGAGAGTGTGCCGGACCGGTCCGAGGGCGAACAGCCACACGGGGCGCTGAACAGCGATCAAAAGGGTGTCGAGTTCATTTGAGAGTATACGTGACGACGGCTGTCGGGAGATTGTCGGCCACCTGAAAATTCGGACAGGTTCTCTTCTCGTCCCTTTCCTGCATGTCTTCCCCGAGCACTTCGGTTTCCCCCGGGCGGCTTCTCTTCGTCGAGGACGAGGCGGACGTCGCCGGGCCCATCAAACGGGGCCTGGAGGAGGAGGGGTACCGCGTCTACTGGACGACAGAGGGGGAGGAGGGCCTGACCGAGGCGCTTGCGGGCTCCTACGACGTTCTCATCGTCGACTGGCGACTTCCGGGCCTGGACGGACGTACCCTCGTTGAGCGGATGCGCACGGAGGGCGACGCGACGCCGATACTCATGCTCACGGCCCTGCAGGACGTCGACCACCGCGTGGCGGGCCTCGACGCCGGGGCCGACGACTACCTGACGAAGCCCTTCTCCTTCGAGGAACTGCTGGCGCGCCTTCGTGCGCTCACACGCCGGGCCGAGCAAAACGCCGCGTCGCCGGACACCCAGAAGACGCACCTGAAGGCAGGGGCCCTTGCGATGGATACGGCCCGGCGAGCGGTGCGCTACGGGCCGTCGTCCCTGGACCTGCGCCCGAAAGCATTTCGCCTGCTGGAGCTCCTGCTCCGTCGGAAGGGAACCGTCGTGACCCGGACCACCATCGCCGAACGCGTCTGGGGCTCCCCCTACGACGTGACGGCCAACGCCATCGACGTGACGGTATCGAGCCTCCGACAGGCGCTTGAAAGCGTGGAACTTACGGCCGAGGCGCTTTCCCGCGTCACCATCGAGACGGAGCGGGGGGTCGGCTACCGGCTGACGGTCTCTCCCCCTTCCGGCGATCCGTCCTCGGGCCGTCCATCTTCGCCGGACTCGTCTCCGGAAGATCCCTCCTCGGAGGAATCGTCGGCCCCGAGCGATTCTGCCTAGTCCTCGTGTCCTCGTCCATGGATTTTCGCGCGCTCGTCGCTCGACTGTCGATCTCGACCCGGCTCACGCTCTGGTTCGGGACGAGTCTGCTGGTGTTGCTGACCCTCTTCGTCACGGGGTTCTACGTGAGCGTGCATCTGGGGCTGCACGACGACCTGGAGGCGCGGCTGCGCGAGGAGGCCGCGGCCGTCCAGGCTCATTTTCGTGCCCACAGCGGGGCGTCGCTGACCGGCTCGTCCTCGTCGCCCGACCACGCGTTCCAGACCCCACCCAGCACGTTCGTGCGCCTGCTCGGCCCCGGGGGCGAGGTCATCCGGGCAAGTCCGTCGTTTCAGGCTCGCCCCCCGCTTTCTATCGATCTTCCCGCGTCGCCGGCATCCACCCTGAAGACGCGATCGTGGAGCGGCACGTCCGTGCAGTCGCTGTACGTGCCGCTCGAGAAGGACGCTTCGCCTGTCGCGTGGATGGAGGTGACGAAGCTGCAGTCGCCCATCCACCGCCAGCTCCACGCCCTGCGCTGGCTGCTCGCGGTGGGGATCGTGATCGGCGTCGGGATCGCCGTGCTCGTGGGGTACGGACTGGCGCGGCGCGCGCTTCGGCCGGTGGCCGCCCTTACGGACGCCGCCAACGAGATGAAAGACCGGCCCGCCGGCACCCTGCCCACCGACTTCGGGCGCGAGGACGAGCTGACCGAACTGGCCGACACGTTCAACGACCTGATCGGTCGGCTTCGAGACTCCCTCCAGCGCGAGCGGCGCTTTCGGGCCGACGCCGCCCACAACATGTTCACCCCGCTCACGGCGATCCAGAGCGAACTCGACGTGACGCTCCGCAAGCCCCGCTCCGACCAGCAGTATCGGGACGTTCTCGAAACGGTCCAGCGACACACGGCGGACCTGTCGGAGATGCTCGACAAGCTCATGACCCTGTCTCAAATCGAGGCCCGCGACGGCCGCTCCCGGGCCGCGCGCCTCGACGTCGGCCCCGTGGTTCGGACCCGAGTCGACCGCGTCCGCCCCCGGGCCGACACCCAGAACATCTCCTTCGATTGCAGGGCGCCGGCGGGGTGCGAGGTCCGGATGGAGTCGGAGGACCTTGCGCTCGTGACCGACCACCTCCTCGACAACGCGCTCAAGTACACCTCCGGTGGGGGCTCCGTCCAGGTCATGGTGCGTCGGCACGGCGAGGACGTCGTGCTGCGCGTCTCGGACACCGGAGTTGGATTTTCCCCCGATGAGGCCGACCGCCTGTTCGACCGGTTTTATCGGGGCGCCGAGGCCGCCGACGGAACGACGGGGGGCGGCCTAGGACTTTCGATCGTGCGGGCCCTCGTCCGGAGCTGCGGGGGGACGATCGCGGCCCGGAGCGACGGCCTGGACACGGGCAGCACCTTTACGGTGCGACTGCCGCGCCTCGAGGTCCGGGGGTGAGCCCCCAGGAGGGGCGGCGCTGCAGCCCCCGTCGTGGTTCACGGTGCGCCCCCTACGCTGGGTCGACGGGGTCGTCGTCCACAGTTCCTTCGTCGGTCGATCCGGGCGGAGCGCTTTCCGCCGCGGACGGCTCCCCAACGCACCGCAGGTGCGTCCGCACCGCCGCGGCCCGACCCGCCCGACAGTCGCGCCGCAGCCGGTCGAGGGCGCGGCGGAGGGCCTCCACGGATCGCGTCGGCGTCCGGGCCGCCGCCCGCCGGAGCCCCCCCTCAACCGGCGTACCCGGCCGCTCCTCCGGGGCCAGCAGCATCTCCCGCAGCCGCTCGCCGGCCCGGAGACCGACGTACCGAATCCACGCCTCGGGATCGCCGTCCGGGCGGTGCCACCGCACCAGGCGACGGGCGAGCGCGTCGATGCGGACGCGCCGGCCCATGGTGGGCACGTAGGTTCCCGGGGCGCGCCCGAGGGCCTCCAGCACCGCCCGGGCCGCCTCCGCCGCCGTCACGAACCACCGCTCCATGTCCGGATGGGTGACGGGCAGCGGCTCCCCGGCCCGGAGCCGTCGTCCGAACCGGGGCACGACGCTGCCCCGGCTCCCAAATACGTTGCAGAGCCGGACGGTCACGGCCGTGAGCCCGGGTGCGGTCCCGGCCCGAAGGGCCCTCATCAGCCGCTCGGCGGCGGCCTTCGTTCGGCCCATCACGCCAGTCGGGCGGACGGCCTTGTCGGTCGAGACGAGAACGAACCGCCGCACGGACGCGTGGTGTCGGCACGCCCCCAGCCAATTGGCCGTGGCCAGCAGGTTGTTCTGGACCGCGGCGACGGGCCGTTCCTCCAGGAAGGGGACGTGCTTGTAGGCGGCCGCGTGGACCACGACGTCCGGATCCGGCCGGAGGGCGCGGCTCCGGTCGGTCGCCAGTCGGAGGTCGGCCAGGAGGTACTCGACCTCGGGCCACGCGGGAGCGCCGTTCCTGCCGCGCACCGCCTGGGGCCCGCGCTCGCCGGCTCCGAGCCGGTCGCGGAGCTGCACGAGCCCCTGTTCGCTGCTGTCGAGACACAGCAGGCGCCCGACGGGAAGGGCTACGAGCCGACGGGCCAGAGCGCAGCCCAGCGAGCCGCCCGCGCCGGTGAGAAGAACGGTCGCGTCCCGGATGTTCTCCACCACGGCCTTCCGGTCTGCGCGGTCGGGCGTTCCGTCTTCGACCGCCGGGAAAAGCTCGGTCAGGGAGGGGGTGGCCTCCATATCGGGCATACCGATACGCGAATACGTTTTTGGAATCCATTTTCGCTGCCCCTCGAACACGGCCCTTCACTTCCAGCGAAAGTATTCGCGGACGTTCTCACGGATCGGTGAAGACGCATGGGGCCCACTCGAAAGGGACGCTCCCTCTCGGAAGCGCCCCTTTCGCCGGGAGGGACGCGACGACAGCCGGGAGCGTGGGCGTTACTTGACGATCATCACGCGCTGGGTATCGGAAAAGTTCTCCCCGTCTACGCGCAGCAGGTATGCCCCGCCGGCCAGCCCGCCGGCGTTGAGGGCCATCCGGTGCCGGCGTCCGGACTGCAAGGAGCCGTCGTGGACCGTGCGGACGCGGCGCCCGAGCAGGTCGTAGAGCTCGACCGTCACGTCCTGGGTCGTCCGCACCTGCATCGAGAGCGTGCCGGTACCGGACACCGGGTTTGGCGCGACCCGCGACCACGTGAACGCCCCGTCGAGCGTCACCTCGACGGTCACCACCTCCGTCAGCGACGTGGCCCCGTCCGCGTCGATCTGCTTCAACCGAAAGTCGTGGAGGCCCGCCCGGAGGTCGGCCACGCGGAAGCGGTACGAGGTTGCCTGGGTTGTGCTGCCCTCGCCCTCGCGGAAGCCGACCGTCTCGAAGGTCCCGTCGCCGACGCGGTGCTGCACTTCGAAGCCGCTGTTGTTGGTCTCCGAAAGGGTGCGCCACGTCAGGACCGCGTCCGGGCCGTCGAGGCGCGCGGAGAAGCCGGCCAGTTCGACGGGGAGGTTCGTGCCGCCGTCGTTCGTCTGACCGGGCGTAACGTCCGGGCCGACGGAGCTGCTGAGCGCCATTGGCCCCGTAAAGTCCGGCGACCGGGTCGTCGACTCCCCCTCCTGGGACGGCGCGAAGGGCGCGGTCCCGTATGTCACTTGATCAACCACATTTCCGCTTCCGTCTCTCAGGACAATGTTGTCGCCTCCGTTGTTAAGGGCGGGCAGACCCGTGTCGGTGACGCCCGGAATGTCGGTGGGCGTGCCCCCGGCGAAGATGGTGGCGGTCTTCCCGTCCGGAACCGAAACCCCCTGCGGAAAGGTGTAGGTGTTTCCGGCCCTATCGATGATTTCGTAGCCGCCAAGGTCAACGGGTTCTCCGGTGTTGTTGACGATTTCGACGAACTCCTCCTCGTCGTCACCGCCCGCAGTGCCGTCGCCGTTGGCGGAGTCCCCGGATGCCGGGTTGGCAAAAAACTCGTTGATCACGAGGGGCTGTGGCGAAGGGGCCAGCTGGAGCACGGTGACGTTCCGGTCGGCGTTGCTGGCCTCGGCAATTTCGTCGGCGCTCGTCGACGAGTTGACGGGCGGCACCGCGATCACACCGAATGACGGATCGCCGCTGTTGGGGGGATCCAGGAATCCGGAGGCCAGCACCGCGAGCGTGCTTCCCCCGAGACCCAGGCCCTGCAGTGGGGCCGAGAAGGACCCGACGAAGGTGGAGTTGTCGTCCGGCCCCACGCGAATGACGTAGCTGTCCGCCGGAACGGGTACGTACGTGTCGGCAGCCGACGGCGCAAAGCTCTTGTAGGTGATCCCGTCGACGGCCCGGACGCCGCGCGTCAGAACGTCGACGGCCCCCGCGTCGGGCGACTGGTGACCGACGAGGAGATCGACCATCCCGGAGCCCGCCGTGGTGCTCTGTCCGGGCTTCAACAGCACCTCGAAGTCGGACCGGTCTTCGCCGACGGCAAAGGCCTGGTTGAAGGAGTCCTGTGCCAGGTTGACCGGGGAGACCTTCGCGACCTGTGCGTCGCCGCTGCCGCTGCTACCGGATTCGTTCACGGTCACGGTCAGGTCCTCCCCGGCCGGCACCTCGAAGACGAGCGATCCACGGAACGGAAAGTTGTCGAGTTTCGAGAGCCGACTGCCGTTCTGGTCGAGCACGTAAACGTCAACGGGGCCGAAGCCGGCGGCGTTGTGGATGAGCTGCACCTGAGCCGTCTGGGCGACAGCCGGGGCGGCCCCGAGACTGCCCCACAGGACGAGGCCGGCCAGCAGGACGGCGAGCCGCCCCCAGCAAACAGCGACAAGATCGTCGGGAATCGGAGTCGAGTCGGACATGGCTGAATGGGCTCGGTCAGAGTGGAACGAGAGGGGAGATCTTCACGATCTTCGATGCCTTTACGGGAGCGGCGCCCCTGGTAGACGTGCCGGGGACACGGTCCTCCCCGCACGGTGCCGCCGCGACGAAGGCCCTGGAATGCATCGTCGGCGCGGTGGCCGTGCGCCGCGAGACCCTTTTCTTTTACTCATACCAAACAAATTATAAGCTTAATTGAATATTTTATCCGCCCCCCAAACCTTACTATCAAGTAAAATTAGGGGCGGGGCCGTGGAGGGCCTGGGTCGGACGTGTTGACACAGGAGTCCGTCATTTCGTCTGAGGAAGCGCGGTGGCACGGATTATGTGGCGAAACAGACGCGCTGTCGGGGCTGGACCACCGGCCCCGACGCGAACGTTTGTGCTCGATCACGACGAACCCTGTCGGCTCATCCCTGTCAGGTGTGACAGGGTGACGCTGCTCCCGTCGTGCACTAGACTGCGCTCACAGTAGGTGCCTACTCCATGCCGCAAACGAAAAACCTCTACGACGTTCTCGGCGTCGACGACGACGCGAGCAAAGAGGACATCAAGAAGGCCTACCGGAAACTCGCGCGTGAGCATCACCCGGACCGCAACCCCGACGACCCGAACGCCGAGGAGAGATTCAAAGAGATCCAGAAGGCCTACTCGATTCTCTCGGACGAGGAGAAGCGCCGGCAGTACGACGCGCAGCGCCGTTTCGGCGGCGGGGGCTTCGGCGGCCCGAACGGCGGGCAGGGCCCCAGGGGGCGGCGGGGCGCCGGCGGGCCCGAGATCCGGTTCGAGCAGGGCAACTTCGACGACGTGTTCGGCGGCCGCGGCGGCCTCGGCGACATCTTCGAGAGCTTCTTCGGTGGGCGCGGCGGCGCCACGCAGGGCCAGGATCCGTTCCGCCAGCAACGGGGCCAGCAACGAGGCTCCCGCCAGCAGCGTCGGCGCCGCGGCGGCGGGCAGGACATCGAGACGAAGCTACAGCTCTCCTTCGAGGAGGCGCTTCGGGGCGGCCGTCGGCAGGTGGAGTTGCCCAGCGGGGAATCGATTCAACTCAATATCCCGCAGGGTGTCCGCAACGGATACAAGATTCGCCTCAAGGGGCGCGGCCAGGCCGGCCCGACCGGACAGCGCGGCGACCTCTACGTGACCTTTGAGGTGGGGGACCACCCCCGCTTCCGCCGCAAGGGCGACGACATTTACCTTACCGAGTCGATCGACGTCTTCGAGGCCCTCTTCGGCACGGAGCGCCGCATTCCCACGCCCTACGGACAGCGGATCAAGCTCTCGATTCCGGCCGGCACCCAACCCGGCGAGAAGCTCCGCCTGCGCGGCCAGGGCGTGAAGACCGACGACGGCCAGGGCGACCTCTACGTCGAGATCGACATCGACATCCCGACGGACCTGACCGACGAACAGCGCAGGACGCTCCGCAAGGCCGCCAACGAGGCCGGCCTCCTCTAGCGCGCCTTTCCGGGCTCCCTCGGGCGCATCTGTCCCTCAGGCTCATCTGTGGGTCTCTGCCCGTCCCATCTGCCCCACAGGCCGGCACAACGCATCGTCCACACATCGACGGCAGGGGGGCGACGCCGTCCTTTGATCAACCTCGTGGAAAGATTTACGGCGCGCCGAATTCGGGTTGCATTCCCCACCTCTGTCTGTCATATTTCATGTCTGTAACGTTTACCGTCGGCAGCCCCGACGCCGACGGGGCCGCTGCCCGGCGCCTACGCGCCTCAGGGTCGGGCACAACGCTCTCTACTCCCGTGCGGCCGACTGACGAATTCATCACGCAGTCGTTCAGAGAAGCGGGCGAATGAGCACTCTTCTCTCTGCGGGTCGCTCCCCTTCGTCACCACCTTCTTCCGCCGGCGTGCCGTCCCTTTGTATCTCTCCGGCAGCGGCGCGCGTCGCGTCCCGACGCGCCGAGGGCCGTCCTGTCTATGGACGGGCCCATTTCCACCCACCGCATCGACCCCGTTCGACTCTACACCACCATGAGTGACAAGCCGAAGAACGTCTTTCGCATCGACATTGAGCCCACCGAGGAGAACCCGGACCGGCACCCGACGCACGGCTGGCAGGTGCGCGTCAAGCGCCAGAAAGAGCAGCACACGAAGTACTTTTCCGACAAGCGCTTCGGGGGCCGGGAGGAGGCCCTCGAAAAGGCCGTCGAGTACCGCGACGACCTCCTCGAAGAACTCCCCGATCCGATGGACCCGGTGCGCCGCTCGGCGGAGGCCCGCTCGAAGACCGGAGTGATCGGGCTTAACTTCTGCTGGAAGGACGACGGCAGCGGTACGCCGAAGCCCTACGTGCAGCTCAGCTGGCTCGAAGAGGACGATACGCGCCGGAGTGCGGCCTTTTCGGTCCGCAAGTGGAACCTGCGCCGGGCGGTATGGAAGGCCTGCGTGCGCCTCCACAGGGCTCGCTCCGAGCAGGGCGGCGAGGTTGAGGAGGTCAACGAGATGTTCCAGACCGCCTTCCCGAACATCAAGGAGCAGTACGAGCAGGGCCCCGACGGCGAGGGCCTGCCGGACGAGGAGCCCGCGGAGGTCGCGGCGGAGGCATAACGTCGCACTCCCCGCTGATGCGCCCGACTGGGCGGTTCTGTTGCCTTCAGGTTCCCGACGGGCCCGGAGGGAGGGGCGAGTGGGAGCGTTGGGCGCGTGCAGTCCCCGGTCCCCCGAGCGCCGTGTGCATCCTTCGGAGAGGGAGGTCCGGACGCGTGGATGTGTGGACGCATCTTGTGCCTCCCGTCCTCGCATCCATCCCCACCAGGGACCGGAGGCCCCCCGACGACGGGGACCCTGCTGCCGGAGCCGGCCCCTGTCTTCTCGGAGGACCCGTGCGGAGGGCCGCCTTTACCCTCCTTGAGCGCGAGTGCCCCTGGTGCCGAGGCGATTCCAGAAAGGGTCTGCTCGCTCCGAAGAGGGCGCTCTACTCTCATCCCCCGCGCCCCCACACCCCAGCGCCCCCTCTCTCATTCTCCCACACCCTTCTCGGCACGACGGCCGAGACCAGCGTGAGGGCTTCCACCGCCCGACGCCAGCGTCCCCACCGGACGGCTACGACGGGCTGCCCGCCTGCTGCTTCTGCGCCTTGACGCGGGCCTCCGGGTCGCGGTGGCGCTTGCGAAGGCGGTAGGCCTCGGGCGTGACCTCCACGAGCTCGTCCTCGCGGATGAACTCGAGGGACTCCTCCAGCGACATGTCACGCGGGGGCGGCACGTGCTCCAGCTCATTCCCGGCGGCGGCCCGCATGTTGGTGAGGTGCTTCTCCTTCGTGACGTTGAGGTCCAGGTCCTGCGGCCGGTTGTTCTCGCCGACGATCATGCCCCTGTAGACCCGGTCGCCGGGCGCGACGAAGAAGTCGCCCCGGTCCTGGAGGTTGAGCAGGGCGTAGGCGGTGGTCTCGCCCTGGCGGTCGGCCACGAGGGCGCCGGTGGTGCGGTGCGGAATCTCGCCCGCCCACGGCCCGAACTCCTCGAAGCTGTGGGTGAGCAGGCCCGTCCCCTTCGTGTCGGTGAGGAACTTGGCCCGGTAGCCGATGAGCCCGCGGCTGGGCACGCGGAACGTGAGGCGGGTGCGCCCGCTGTCGTTTTTGACCATGTCTTCCATCTGTCCCTTCCGCTCGCCGAGGCGCTCCATGACGACGCCCATGTACTCCTCGGGGATGTCGATCTCGGCGGTCTCGTAGGGCTCGTGGGTCTCGCCGTCGACCTCTTTGGTGATCACTCGCGGCATCCCGACACAGAACTCGTAGCCCTCGCGCCGCATCTGCTCGATGAGGATGGCCATCTGCAGC
>JBDGQP010000074.1:21533-22595 GCA_042218975.1 Salinibacter sp. | reverse complement strand
ACCGGCGAGCTGCCCGACTGGGTGAGCGCGAAGGACGTGATCCTCACCATGCTGGAGCGCCACGATGTGGACGGGGGCGTTGGGCAAATCATTGAGTACTACGGCCCAGGCCTCGACAGCCTCAGCTGCATGGACCGCCACGTGATTGCCAACATGGGCACGGAGCTGGGGGCGACCAGCACCGTCTTCCCGGCCGACGAGGAAGTGCGCCGCTTTCTGAAACGGCAGGGCCGTGAAGAGGTCTTCCGCGAGATTGAGGCCGACGAGGAGGCCACGTACGACGAGTACGAGGAGATCAACCTCTCCGAGCTGGAGCCGAAGATTGCGAAGCCGAGCAGTCCCGGAAACGTAGTGCCGGTCCGTGAAGTGGAGGGGCAGGAGATCTATCAGAGTTACGTTGGGTCCTCGGCCAACCCCGGCTTCCGGGACTTCGCCAGCGCCGCCGAGATCGTGGACGACCGACAGGTGCACGATCGCGTGTCGTTCGACGTGAACCCCACGTCGCGCCAGATCCTGGAGAACCTGATGAACACGGGGCACCTCCAGATGCTCACCCGAGCGGGCGCACGCATCCACCAGGCCGGCTGCAACGGCTGCATCGGCATGGGACAGGCCCCGGCGACCGGACAGATTTCGGTGCGCACGGTGCCCCGCAACTTCCCGGGCCGTTCCGGCACGAAGGAGGACGCGGTCTACCTCGTCAGTCCCGAGACGGCCGCCGCCTCGGCGCTCACGGGCGAGATCACCGACCCGCGCGACCTGGCGGACCTCTACGACATGGAGTACCCGAACGCTCAGGTGCCGGACACCATCAGCATCAACACCGACCAGCTCGTCGAGCCGGTGCCCGAAGAGGAGGCGAAGGGGATGGACCTCGAGAAGGGACCGAACGTGGTGTCGCTTCCCGAGTTTGAGCCGCTGCAGCAGTCCTTCGACCTGCCGGTGCTCCTGAAAGTCGGCGACGACATCTCGACCGACGAGATCATGCCGGCCGGGTCGCGGATCCTGCCCTACCGCTCCAATATTCCGAAGATCTCGGAGTTTGTCTTCGAGCAGGTCGAC
>JBDGQP010000074.1:0-21523 GCA_042218975.1 Salinibacter sp. | reverse complement strand
CGAGAGCTTCTTCGACCGCGCCATGGAGCATCAGGACAACGGCTTCGCCGTGGTTGGCGGCACGAACTACGGGCAGGGCTCCAGCCGGGAGCACGCCGCCATCGCGCCGCGCTGGCTCGGCACCCGGGTCAAGATCGCCAAGAGCTACGCCCGGATTCACCGACAGAACCTGGCGAACTTCGGCATCCTGCCGCTCCTGTTCAAGGACGATGAGTCCTACGACAGCATCGAGCAGGGCGACACCCTCCAGTTCCGGAACCTGCGGGACCAGGTGCAGGCCGGCACCGACGTGGAACTCACCAACGCCGACAAGGACGAGACCTACGTCGTGGAGCACGACCTGTCCGAGCGAGAGCTCCAGATGGTGCTCGAGGGCAGCCAGATCAGTGTCGTCAAGCAGGAGTTTGCGCAGGTGGAGGCGTAACGACCGCCCGCACCGCGGATCCGCGTCGAACGGGGAAGCCGGCACGATCGGCTTCCCCGTTCGGTATTTCGGGGTTTCTGTGCCTGTGCTCTGCGATTGCTTCCCCATGGCCCCCGATCCCACGGCCGATTTGCCTCGGCCCTTTTACGACCAGTGGTCCCGGGCTCGCCGCCCGGCCGCCCACGCCCTCTGGGGGTGGCACGCCGCCCTGGCGAACCCGCAGCTCCTCGGCCGGAACGGCACGGCGGACGCTCCCGATGCGTTCTTCGAGGAGGAGTGCCGTCGGGCCGAAGCGGGGGAGCCGATGCGGATCCTCCGGGAAACGGTGTGGTCCGACGCCTACGCGGCCTGCGCGAAGTACGACCTCGACCGCCGGCTCCTCGGGGCACAGGTGGACGCGGCCCGACGGCTCTACGGCACAACCCGGTTCGAGACCCCGGCGGCCCTCAAACGGTTTGTGGGGCGCTGGGCGGTGCCGCACGGGCGCCTCCTCGCCGGCCTCGCCGGCATCGAGATGTCCATCCAGCTGTCGTACGCCGACGAACTGGCGCGCGGGTTCTTTCACCTGGCCCGTCTCCTGCGGCTGCCGAAAGACCTGGAGGAGGACCGGCTCTTCCTGCCGATGGAGATGCTCCGGCAGCGGGACGTGTCGATCGACCAGCTCCGCGCCGGCCGCGTCGACGACCGCGTCCAGGCGCTTCTCTGGAAGGAGAGCGTTCGGGTGCGCGACGCCCTGGCACAGGGCCGCCCGCTCATCCCCAACCTTTCGCTCCGGCACCGGTTTGCGCTCAAGCGCTTCTGGGTCGGGGCCCTCGAGCTGCTCAACGACCTGGAGCGGCGCGACTACGACCTCTGGGACGATCCGCCGAGCCTGTCCCTCTTCCGCCGTGTGCAGGTGTACCTGCAAACCGTCCTGGGCCGCTCGGTGTCCCGCTGACCGGCCCCGGTCCGCGCCCCCCGCTCACAATTCCCCTCTCCCATGACCACCTACGAAGACGCGGGCGTCGACGTCGAGGCCGGCGACGAGGCCGTCGACCGCATTCGCCCGATGGTGCGCGAGACCTTCACCCCGGGTGTCCTCGCGGACATCGGGGCCTTCGGGTCCTTCTTCGAGCTCGACGCGGGCGAGATGGACCGGCCCGTGCTCGTCTCCTCGATCGACGGCGTCGGGACCAAGGTGAAGGTGGCCGCCCGGGCCCAGCGCTACGACACGGTGGGGCAGGACCTGGTGAATCACTGCGTGAACGACCTCGCGGTGTGCGGGGCCCAGCCGCTGTACTTCCTCGACTACGTGGGGACCGGCACGCTCGACCCCGGCGTGGCCGAGGAGGTGGTGCGCGGCTTCGCGACGGCCTGCACGCAGAACGGCTGTGCGCTCGTGGGGGGAGAGATGGCCGAGATGCCCGACGTGTACGGCGAGGGCGACGTCGACCTCGTCGGCACCATCGTCGGGGTGGTCGACAAGGCCGAGATCGTAGACGGGAGCGCCGTCGAGCCGGGCGACGTGCTCCTCGGCCTCCCGTCGACGGGCATCCACACCAACGGCTACACGCTGGCCCGGACCGTCCTTTTCGACGCCTACGACGTGGAGGCCCGCCCGGACGCGCTGGGGGGCGGAACGATCGGGGAGGCCCTGCTGCGGGTCCATCGCTCGTACCTCGACGCCGTCCAGGCCCTCGTCGACGCCGACCTGGCCCGCGGCCTGGCGCACGTCACCGGCGGGGGGCTGCCCGGCAATCTTCGTCGTGTCATGCCCGAGGGCTGCCGGGCGGCGGTCGACTACGACGCCTGGGAGCGCCCCCCGCTCTTCGACCTCATCCAGCGGGAGGGGGACGTGCCGGAGGCCGACATGCGGCGCACCTTCAACCTGGGCGTGGGCCTGGTGGTCGTTGTGCGCGAGGCCGACGTGCCGGCCGCCCGGGAGGTCCTCGAGGCGCTCGGCGAAGCGCCGTTCCGCGTCGGTCGCGTTCACGCCGCCCCCGACGCCGGCCCGGCCCCAGAGGAACACGACGCGGGAGACGAAGGGTAGAAGCACCTCTCCCCTCGATTCTCACTGCGATCCGTTTTCCGAGCTTCCACAGGCATTCGACGCGACGGCCGGCCCATGCTGAGTCTCTCCCTGATCCTCCTTTCCAGCTACTTCCTCGGCTCGATCCCCGGCGCGCTCTGGTCGAGCAAGGCGCTCCATGGGGTCGACATCCGGAACTACGGCAGCCACAACGCCGGGGCGACGAACGCCTTCCGCGTCGTGGGCTGGCAGGCCGGCGTCCTCGCGACGGTCGTAGACATGGGCAAGGGGTACCTCTCGGCCGGCGTGGTGGCGTCGGTGATCCGCATCGACCCGCTGCCCGCCCTCAGCGTGTTCGGCTGGGAAACGCCCGTGGTCGTCGGCCTCCTGGCGGGACTCGCGGCCATTGTGGGGCACATGTTTCCGATTTTTGCCCGCTTTGAGGGCGGCAAGGGCGTCAACACCGCGGCGGGCATCCTGCTGGCCCTCACCCCCCTGACGACGCTCTACACGATGGGGGTCTTCGCGGTCGTGCTCCTCTCGTCCCGCTACGTGTCGCTCGGCTCGATCACGGCCGCGGTGGCGTTCCCGATCATCGTCGCGGTTCGCAAGTACGGATTTGAGGTCGACATCGACGGCAGCCTGCTCGTGGTGGGCATTCTCATCGCGACGGCCATCGTCGTGGCGCACCGGTCCAATATCGTTCGGCTCCTGCGCGGGAATGAGAACCAGGTGAGCTCCTTCTCGCCCGCTCAGGGCATGCTCGGCCGCGGCGAAATTTGACGGTCCGCCCCGCGTGTCCCTCTGTCCGCTGTCCTGATCTCGACTGCCCATGCCGCCGCCCGTCACGCTTTTTGGGGCCGGAAGCTGGGGCACCGCCCTCGCGGTGCACCTGGCCCGGGCGGGCCGAGAGGTCGTCCTTTGGGGCCGGCGGGCCGAGCGTGTCGAGCAGATCCGTCGGTCGGGCGAGAATTCCTCGTATCTGCCGGGGGTCCGGATCCCCTCGTCCGTGCAGGTAACGGCGAATCTCGACGAGGCCGCGGAGGCCTCGAACCTGTGGGCCGTAGCCGTGCCCTCACAGCACCTCCGGGCCGTGGCGGGCACGCTTCGGCCGCACACGCGGCCCGAGGGGATCGTTGTGTCGCTGGCAAAGGGCATCGAGAACGACACGCTGCTCACGATGTCCCGGGTGCTCCGCGAGGAACTGGAGCACGTCCCCGAGGCCCAGATTGGGGTCCTCTCGGGGCCCAGCCACGCCGAGGAGGTGGCCGAGGAACGGCCCACCACCGTCGTCGCGGCGGCCCCGCAGGATCAGGTCGCGGAGCGCATCCAGAATGCCTTCATGACGGAGGCGCTCCGCGTGTACGTGAACACCGACGTCATCGGGGTCGAGATTGGTGGGGCCGCCAAGAACGTGCTGGCCATCGCGGCCGGCATCGGCGACGGTGTCGGGTACGGGGACAACGCCAAGGCGGCCCTCATCACGCGGGGCCTCGCCGAAATCCGCCGCCTCGGCCTGGCGATGGGGGCGAAGCCGCAGACGTTTGCGGGGCTCACGGGCATCGGGGACCTGGTCGTCACCTGCATGAGCGCGCACAGTCGCAACCGCTCCCTGGGCGAACAGATTGGACAGGGGCGAACCCTGGAAGAGGTGCTCTCGGAGATGGAGATGGTGGCCGAGGGGGTGCGCACCACCCAGTCGATCCACGACCTCGCGGAGCGCCACGGCCTGGAGCTGCCCATTACCGAGGCCGTCTACGCGGTGCTCTTCCAGGGACAGGCGCCGCGGGCAATGGTGGAACAGCTCATGACCCGCCCCGCGAAGCGAGAAAACTGGGTCCCGGACCGGCTGGCGGACGCCCTGAACGGATAGCCGGCCTCCACCGGGGCTCGTCCCGCGTCTGGCCGGGAGGCCTCTTGAGTGGTGTATGCACGACGCACTTCATCCCTATGACCCTCCGAGAACTCGAACAACTCGTCTCCTTGGGGGAGGGCATCAGTCTCGAGTTCAAGCGCCGCGTGCCCCGGCCGGAGCGCATCGCGAAGGAGATTGTGGCCCTGGCCAATACCAACGGGGGCCGGATCGTCCTGGGGGTGAGCGACGACGGCACCATCGAAGGCTTCGAGAACATCTCCGAGCAGGTCTTCCTTCTGCGCGAGGCCACGAAGGCCCATTGCTCCCCGCCCGTCGACTACGACACCGAGCGGGTAGTGGTGGCGGACCGGCGCGACGTGATCGTGGTGACCGTGCCCGAAAGTCCCTCGAAGCCCCATGTCCTGGTCCCCGCCGGGGCGGCCGACGGGGCGGGCCCGACTTACGTGCGGGTCGAGGACCGGAGCGTGGAGGCCAGCGACGAGACCATCGAGCACCTCGAGACCCAGCAGACCGACGACGGGGTGACCTTCGAGTTTGGAGAGACCGAGTCCCTGCTCATGCGGTACCTGGACGACTACGGCCGCATCACGGTCCCGCAACTCGCCCAACTGGCCGACATTTCTCCGGAGCGGGCCTCGCAGACGCTTCTCCGACTGACGCGGGCCGACCTCCTGCATCTGCACTCCGCCGAGGAGGGGGACTACTTTACGCTCAACTACTAAGACGTGGCGACGTCCCGCCGATATTGCCGTTATTGCAAACCAAAAACGTCCGGACGCGACAACGGTGAGCCAGGGAAAGAGGCGCAGGGGGCGTCGGGGCGGATCAAACGGCCCGGAGCGGGACGTCATCGCCGGCCGTCCCTCCGATCAGACGGCTCCTCGGGCCTCGTTCGTACGCGGCGCCGGGAACGCACGGGGCGGCCGGGGCCGTACCCAAGAGCGTGTCTCGGGCGGGTTGTATCTCCGAGACCATGTATGTAAACTATGTGTGCGCTGTACATCTCCGTTATTGACCGCCGCCGATGCCCGTTACGGAAACGATCCCGCTCCACGAGACCGCGCGCAAGCGGTACCTCAACTACGCCCTGTCGGTCATCACCAGCCGGGCCCTGCCCGACATCCGGGACGGCCTCAAGCCGGTGCAGCGCCGCATCCTGTACGCGATGTTCAACAACCTCAACCTGTACCCGACCAAGCGGCACCGCAAGAGCGCGACGGTGGTGGGGGACACGATGGGGAAGTACCACCCGCACGGGGACAAGGCCATCTACGACGCGATGGTGCGGATGGCGCAGGACTTTTCGCTGCGCGCCCCGCTGGTGGACGGACACGGCAACTTCGGGTCCATCGACGGCGACAACGCCGCCGCCATGCGGTACACGGAGGCAAAGCTCCGGCCGCTGGCCATGGAGATGCTGGAGGAGATCCGCGACGACACGGTCGAGTACCGGCCCAACTTCGACGGGACGATGGAGGAACCGGTCGTCCTGCCGTCCCGCGTGCCGAACCTGCTGGTGAACGGGGCCAGCGGCATCGCGGTGGGCATGGCGACGAACATTCCCCCGCACAACCTCGGCGAGGTGGTCGACGCGGCCCTTCACATGATCGACGCGCCGGATGTGTCGACCGAAGCGCTCGTCGAGAAGCACATTCAGGGGCCGGACTTCCCCACCGGCGGCCAGCTCCTCAACACGCAGGAGGAGATCACGGAGATGTACGAGACGGGGAAGGGGACCATCGAGATGCGGGGCGGCTACCGGACGAAGGGAAAGACCCGTGTCATTATCGAGTCAATCCCCTACGGCGTCGACAAGAGCAAAATTGTCGAGGAGATTGCCGACCATATCGCAGAGGAGAACGTCCCGCAGCTGTCGAACGTGCGCGACGAGTCGACCGACGACGTGCGCATCGTGCTGGAGCTGAAGCGCGGCTCGGACACGGAGGCCGCGATGGCGTACCTCTTCAAGCACACGAAGCTCCAGAAACGATTTCACGTCAACCTGACGTGCCTCGTCCCGACGGAGGATGCGGAGGTAGGGGCGCCGCGGCAGGTAACCCTGCGGACCATCCTGCGGTACTTCCTCGACTTCCGCATGGAGGTGGTGACGCGGCGGCTCCGGAACGAGCTCGAAGAGCTGGAGGACCGGATTCACATCCTGGAGGGCTTCGAGATCATCTTCGACGCCCTCGACGAGGCGATCACGATGATCCGGGCCTCGACGGACAAGGAGGACGCCGCCCAGCGGCTGATGCACCGGTTCCAGCTGGACCGGACCCAGGCCGACGCGGTGCTGGAGACGCGGCTCTTCAAGCTTTCGCAGATGGAGATCGAGGCGGTCCGCGACGAACTGCACGAGAAGCGGGCGCGGGCCGAGGAACTCCGCGCACTGCTCGACGACGAGGCCGCCCGCTGGGACCTCGTCAAGGACGAGCTGCGGGACGTCCGCGACGAGTACGCCGACGAGCGCCGCAGCGTCCTGGTGGGGCCGGACGCGGAGATGGAGTACACGGAACGCGACTACATCGTCGACGAGGATGTCTTCGTGATCGTCACGCGCGACGGGTGGATGAAGCGGCAGGGCTCCTACTCCGACGTTGACTCGATCCGCGTGCGGGACGGGGACGAGGTGGGCTGGGTGCTGCCCGGCTCCACCCGCGCCACCGTCGGCTTCTTCACGAACTACGGCACCTGCTATACGACCCGCATCGCCGAGATTCCGAGCACCACCGGCTACGGCGACCCGGTGCAGAAGCTCTTCAGCTTTGACGACGGGGAGTACGTGGTGGGGGTCGTCTCCTTCGACGACCGGGTGCTCCCCCAGGCCTACCCACCCGACGCGCCCGACCAGGAGGACCTCTTCGAGTCGGAGGACTTCTCGCCCGGCGCCGGGAGCGCCCCCGACCACCCCTACGTCCTTTCGATCTCAAAGGGGGGACAGGCCACCCGGTTCACCGTCGACGGCTTCACCGACCCCTCGACCCGCACCGGGCGCATGTTCATGAAGCTCGAGGACGAGGACGAGGTCGTCGGCGCCCGCCTCGCGCAGGGCCACGAGAACGTGTGCCTGGCCTCCCACGACGGCCGGGCGCTCGTCTTCCCGGTGCACCAGGTGTCGGTGTACAAGGGGCCGGCTAAGGGGGTGCGCGCCATCAACCTGCAGGACGAGGACCGCGTCCTCGGCGTCACCCTGAGCACGAAGGCCCGCGAGGGGCTCACCGTCGAGACGAACAACGGGCGGGAGGAGATCGTGCGCACCACCAAGTTCGACGTCACGAACCGGGGGGCGAAGGGCACCCTCGTCATCAAACGCGGGTATTTCGCGGAGGTGTATCCCGAGCCGGTCGTACGGTCGATGAACGAGTCCGCATAAGACTACTTCTCCACCCTCGACCCCGGAGAACCACGTTTATGCCCGATCGTCGACTCGATACATCCAGGCTCGCCGACGAGTGTCGCAAGCACGGCGTCGTCTACGCCGGACTCTTTGGCTCGCAGGCCCGCGACGAAGCGACGACGGAGAGCGACGTGGATGTCCTCGTCCGGTTTGGGGACCGCCGCAGCCTCATCGATTTGGTGCGCATCGAGCGGCGAATTGAGGAAGTGGTCGGGGTTTCGGTCGACCTCGTGACCGAAAACGCGCTGAGCCCCCACCTTCGAGATCGGGTCCTGGAGGATCTGGAGGTGATTGTGGACGATGAATGACCGGGACCTCGTGTACCTGCGCCACATCCGGGACGCCATCGACCGCATCGAGCGGTACGTAGAGTCGGTCTCCAGGGACGAGTTCCTCAAGGACGAGATGAGACAGGATGCTGTCATCCGTCAGCTGGGAATTATCGGAGAGGCTGCGGGCGACTTGTCCGAAGAGTGTCGGCAGACGTACTCCTCCATCCCGTGGACCGATGTGTATGGGATGCGGAATAAGCTCGTCCACGATTACTTCGGAGTGGATCTCGAGGCCGTATGGGAGACCGTACACCAGGATCTATCTCCGCTTCTCCATACTGTTGAGGTGGCTCTCTCGGATCTTGACAGTGATTAGCCGCCCCGACGCGGACGGAAAACGGAACCCTACGAACTTTGCATTCAGACGCCGAGACGACCCGAAATGCCCACTACCTACACCGGAAAAGACATCGACGTCCTCGAGGGCCTGGAGCCGGTCCGCAAGCGGCCCGGCATGTACATCGGCGGCACCGGCCGCCCCGGCCTGCACCACATCCTGTGGGAGGTGGTCGACAACGCCGTCGACGAGGCCACCAACGGCTACGCCTCCACCATCGAGGTGACGCTCCACGAGGACGGCTCCAGCGTGACCGTCTCCGACAACGGCCGCGGCATCCCGGTCGACGAGCACCCGGAGAAGGAAGTGCCGACCCTGGAGCTGATCCTCACGACCCTCCACTCCGGCGGCAAGTTCGACGCGAGCAACTACATCACGTCCGGCGGCCTGCACGGCGTCGGCGTCTCGGTGGTGAACGCCCTCTCGGCCGAGATGGTGGCGACGGTCAAGCGCGACGGCCAGGAGTTCCGGCAGACCTTCCGGCGCGGCACGCCCGTGACCGAGCTGGAGACGTCAAAGGAGAGTGCGCGCGGCACCGGCACGTCCATCTTCTTCCGGCCGGACCCCGAGATCTTCGAGGCCGTCGCGTTTGACGCCGCGTGGATCCGGGAGCAGTTGGAGGTGAAGACGTACCTGAACCGGGACCTCCGCATCGTCTTCGTCGACGAGACGAGCGACGAGCGCCACGAGCTCCAGCACGAGGGCGGGATCGAGGAGTACCTCGAGCACCTCGTGGCGGACCTCCAGGTGAGCACGATCCACGACGACATCTTCATGCTGGCCGACGACGACCTGGAGGGAGAGGGGCGGCTCGAGATTGCGCTGCAGTGGACCGACGCCCCCAACCAGCAGCTCCATACGTTCGTCAACGGCATCCCGACCCAGGACGGCGGGACCCACGAGCAGGGGCTCAAAAGCGGCATTCGCAACGTGGTGCGGTCCTACATGGATACGCACGACCTGACGCCCCACCGCCTCGACATTAAGGGCGAGGACACGCGGGAGGGGCTCGTGGGCATCGTCAACCTTTTCGTCGTGGATCCGCAGTTTCAGGGGCAGACGAAGGACAAGCTCAACAACCCCTCGGTCCGCTCGATGGTGTCGGGGTCGCTGCGCACCCACTTCGAGCAGTACCTCAACGACCACCCCTCGACCGGCGAGGCGATCGCGTCGCGCGTCATCCAGGCGGCGAAGGCGCGGCGGGCCAGCCGCTCGGCCTCCAGCGGCGGCAGCGGCCGCTCCGGCTCCAAGACGCGCCTCAACCTGCCGGGCAAGCTGGCGGACTGCTCCTCGACCACGCCCGGCGAGTGCGAGCTCTTCGTCGTCGAGGGCGACTCGGCCGGCGGTTCGGCCAAGCAGGCGCGCGACCGGGCCACCCAGGCGGTGCTGCCGCTGCGGGGGAAGGTCCTCAACGCCGAGCAGGCCTCTCTCGACCGCGTGCAGAGCAACAAGGAGCTCTCCAACATCGTGCAGGCGCTGGGCTGCGGCATCGGCGAGGACCTCGACCTGTCCGATCTCCGCTACCACAAGATCATCCTGCTCATGGACGCGGACTCGGACGGGCACCACATCGCCACGCTGCTGCTGACGTTCTTCTACCGCTACATGACGCCCCTCATCGAAGGCGGATTCGTCTACATCGCCCAGCCCCCGCTCTACCGCATCGACGCGGGGCAGGAGACGCACTGGGCCCTCGACGACGCCGACCGGGACCGGATCCTCGACGAAATTGAGGAGGACGGCCGCAACCTCACGGTCGACATTCAACGGTTCAAGGGGCTCGGCGAGATGATGCCCGACACCCTCGACGAGACGACGCTCGCGCCGGAGACGCGCCGCCTCCTGGAGGTGGACATCCCCGACACCGAACGGATGGTGACTGAGCAGACGATCACCGAGCTCATGGGGCGGGACAGCTCCGCCCGGTTCGACTTCATCATGCAGCACGCCGCCGACGCCGACGAACTGGACGTGTAGCCCCGAGCCGCCGACGAGGGAGGAGGCGGCCTGTGAAACCCGAGTGGAATTGCGACCCTCACCCAATCCGCACGGCCCTCCGACGCGAACCTGCGTCGCCCCTGCATGTAGGAGCGTATTGGCTTTCGACCTCGTCACTCCCGTGACGCCGATAGGCTCGTAGCTCAACCTGGTAGAGCAACGGACTCTTAATCCGTGAGTTGGGGGTTCGAATCCCCCCGGGCCTACCATCTTGTCCCCGCAAGTCACTGACAACCAGTGGCTTGTGGGGTTTTCTTTTGGGAGTGGGTGTGATGTTGGGGGCAGAGAGTGAGGGGGACGCCTCCAGGCCCCGATCCGCACATTGCCCCACACGTGGGCGAGCGCCCCAGAGACAGTGGAGCTGTAAGGTGCGATTGCGCCGAGGGGCCGATGAGACGCGGGTCGGGATGGTTTTTGCGCGTGGACAAGGTGTTCGCCCATGACTCGCCCAGACCCGGAGCCCCCGATGTCCGTGCCCCGCCTGCTCCTCGCCGCGCTGCTTCTGGCCCTGGCGCCCGGCGCCCACGCCCAATCCGTCGCGCCGGGGCAAACGTTCACCGCACAGGTCACGAGTGTCACTGACGGCGACACGTACGACGTTCATCGGTCGACCGGCGGGACCGTCACCGTGCGACTGTACGGCGTGGACGCCCCCGAATCCGACCAGTCGTACGGTCCGGCGGCCACCCGGGCCGCCCGGCGCCACGTCGGCGGGACCCGCGTCCGCGTCACCGTCGAGGACATCGGCTCCTACGGTCGGGCGGTCGCTCGGGTCGAAGTGCAGGGCGAAGACCTGGGCGCGATGCTCATCCGCGACGGACTCGCGTGGCACTACGAGCGCTACGCCCCCGAGGCCACCGAGTACGCCCGCCTCCAGCGGCAGGCCCGCAACGCGAACCGGGGCCTCTGGTCGTCGGCGGGCCCCACCCCGCCGTGGGACTGGCGGGACCGGGGGGCGTCGGGCGGCCAGCCCGCAACGGACCGCGACTGCGGCGACTTCGACACCCAGCCGGCCGCTCAGCGCTTCTACAGGCAAAATCAGCCGGGGGACCCCCACCGACTGGACGGCAACGGAGACGGGGATGCCTGTGAGTCGCTGCCGGGCGGACCGTAGCGTGCCCGGCTCGGGGACCCCGCGCCCCGGACACCACAACGAGAATTGGGAGGCCGCGCGGCCCCGACAGGATCAGGGCCGCGACACACGCAGCGATGACGGCGCTCACGAGGCGAATGACCGGGTCGTCTCCGTACACGGCGGGGAGTGTCCGTCGGTCTGGACAACACTGTAGTCGGAGAAAATAGGGCCGGGCCCCGTCCGGTCCGTGTCGTGTAGCGCCGGCACGTACAGGTACTCGGGGCGCGCGCTCGTCTGTTGCGGGTCCTACTGCGGCAAGTGGCCCTTCACGGGGGACGGCGACTTCAACCTCCCTCGGCAACGTTCGCTCATGCCCCCGCAGGATCCCGATATGGGTGTAACGAACTCTGGTAAAAACTACTCAAGCCGGTACGCAATTCACGAGGGCCGGCCGTGAGGATCGTTTCGGTGCAGGAACGCACCGGCGGGGGCACCGCCGACCTGACGACCGCGGCAGCCGCCAATTTGTGCGGGGCACCTCCCTCTCCTCCCGTTTAGATAAGCTGTGGCCCATCGGAGTGGGGCCGGTAGGTCTTTTCTGTGAGGGGACACAGCCGGACGCATCGGCTGACCCACCGATCCAGAATCAGATCAGGATCGGGATTTGCGGTTCACATGATCTACGAAGTTGATTCGGCGAAGTCCAGCCTATGGGAACGGTCCGTTCGGTGCGAGTGAACACCGCCTCAGAAGCCGCTGACCGGGATAGGTCGGGGCCGGTGTTTACTGCACCGGGCCGGCCCCCATTCGAGAAAGAGAGGTCCGGGCCGTCCAATCTTGGCCTGTCGTCTCCTGTTCGATGACCCTCATTTAACAAGCCCGCACCCAGGTCATGAAATCTGCACTCTCCCTTCAGACCCGCGCGACTCGGAGTCTGATTCGTCCGTCCAGCCGAGAGTCCCGGCTGCCAAGCAGAATCCCCCCGTTCGACTTCGGAAACAGCAAGGACCAGATCACCCGGGCCCTGGAACTCAATCGACAACTCCTTCTGGCGTCGAAAGAGGAGCCGCTGGTGGACGAGCCCGTCGTCCGCGACAAAATCGACGATCTGCTGGGGCGGCTACTCCAGCTCGACTGATCGGGACATCGAGTCGCGCGGGCCGGGCCGCGCCCAGGTCTCTTGCTCGGGGTCGTGGTTCCCACCGGCCCTCTTCAGGGGCACTACTCGATGTGGACGTACCGGTAGGTCACGACCGCCAGCGTCCCGGCCACAAGGCCCCTCCCCCCGATCCACAGCGTCTTCCCGGGCCCGATTCCCGACGCCCCCTTCATCCAGCCCCAAAACATCCAGCTACACGTCAGGACGACGGGGAGGGCCCACGTCCAAACCGCTACTCGGGTCCATCGGCTGCGGTCCCACAGAAGGAAGAGGGCAAGGGCGCAGAGTCCGACCAGTCCGGCATTTGTGGCCATCCCGGTTGCGGGACCAGAGCCGCGGGGCATCGCCCTCTCCCCAACCATCGCGATCAGATCCATGCCCTGGATCAGGATCTCCAGACCGAAGACGGCGGCGATTAGAAAAGCGATCCATGTCCGTTCGACGTGAAGCGTCGGCTGGGTCTGGGTCATGCCGTCCTGGTCTGGTGCGAGTCCCGCGCGAAGTAAGGCTTTTTTACGCAACGAGCCGCGCAGAGATTCGTTGCGGCCCCGGTCCACGGGCCACTCTGGGACGAAGGGAACCGGCCGGGAGCCCCTTACGCCGCGTTTGTGCGACTGCGCCACTCCTCGACCCCTAGCCACGTGGCAAGGGCGCACATGCCGATCGGAAGTGCCACCTCGACCACGAATTTGAACGCGCCGATCGCCCCTTGGGCCTCACCCGGCGTCGAGCTGATGAGATTGACGACGGCGTAGCCCGCCGAGGAGACCGCGACGAAGATCCACGTCCACAGCCAGAGGAAATGTCGATCGCCTGCATCTTCGGGCATGGCCGGCGACCCGCTAGCGGGAGGTCTGGGGAGGGCACAGACAGGACGCGAGTGCAACGGGAGGGTCACCTCCCAACGAATATGGAATTGATGTGCGGCCAGATCGTTAACTCGGACAGGCACAGGGAGGAATTGAGGGGTCTGTTGTCCGTCGACCGAGGGCCTCTCGACGTGACCGGTGCGGATCGCAGCCCCGCCAGGCGACCCCCTGCAGAGATGAGAATTCGCTCACGCTCCGAAGGGGCGACCAGGAGGCCGGTCGTCAGAACACGTCGTCGGCCAGGACCTCGCCCGTTTCCAATCCGGTTCGGACGGCGGCGTCCAGTCGTCCCTCTCCCGCGACCCAGTCGCCGGCCGCGTAGACGCCCGTATCGGCGGCGGCCCGACGCGCCTCGTCGTCGACGCCCTCCCGGGCGAGGGCGTACTTCCACCCCTGATGGTCGGTCCAGTCGGGGCGGAGAAGACGCCGGTCGCCCACAATGTCCGCGGCGTGCCGGGCGAGGTCGTCGACATTGCGATGGGGAGGGGCGTCGTACCGCTCAGTTGCCCACTCCGGGTTCGCCTGCACGATGAGAACCGACCGCCCTTCGGGAACGTGGCCGGGCTTGCGTTCCTCCCGCCCGATCCAGCCGACCTCGTGCTCCTCGTCGGCGTTGGCCAGCGCGTAGTAGGGGGCGTCGAGGTCGAGGTCGTATCCGAGAACGGCGGTCCAGCCGGTCTGGTACCCTACCGCGCCGGCGGCGCCGCCGAGACGGTCCGCGGCCTCGACGCCGGTGTCGCGGAGGAGGGCGGCGGTCTGCGGGGCCGGCGGGTTCAGGAGAACGGCGTCGAACGGGCCGTACTCGGCTCCATCGGAATCGGCGAGCCGCCAGCCCGCATCGTAGCTGACGTCCGTGATCCGGGTCTCGAGGGCGACCGTCGCCCCGGTGGCCCCAAAGAGGTGCTTCGCCAGTCGGGTGATGCCGTCCCTGTACGTCCATCTCCGCTCCTCCGTGTCGGGGCCCTCTGAGACGCGCCCGTCGGAATGGAAGGTCCAGATCGGGCCGCGGACCTCGACCAGACCGTCGTCGAACTGGTCGGTGATAAGTGCACTGACGGGGCCGCCGGTGTCTTTGAGAAAGTTAGCCCCATACTCGTACACGGTCCCGTTGCGCCGACGCGCCGCGGCGCGGCCACAGACCCCGCGCGACTTCTCAAACACGACCACCTCGGCGCTGGGGAGCGCACTGTCGATCACGTACGTGGCCGCCGCGGCGGCGGCACCCGCGCCGACGACGCCAATTCGAACTGCCATGATTCTGTGCCAGGAGGGAGGCCCGGCACCGTTGTGAAGGAAAAAGTAAAGGGAGGACCGCCCGCCGCAAAAGGCGGGGGACCGCCGGCCCCTTGGGGGTTCCGTCCCGTCGAGCGGCCGGTCGTTTCGTCCGATGTGCCGATAAACAGGAAGCACGCCGCACCCCGAGTTGTCAAGGCCCGGGCGTGACGGATCGGTAACGGGTCTCACGTACGGGCCCTCAGAGAATCTTCTCGGTCGCGTGTTGATTCGGATCGGCCTGCGACGGGTCCGATCGACGAGGTCGCCCGCTCTCCTCGCTCGAACAGTCGGCACCACGAACGAGAGCCGGGGGCCGGCCCCTGGCTCTCAGGACGGTGCTCCGGCCCGCGCTTCACCTTGGGCGCCGCACGACCGGATCCGCCCTGAGTACCTCGGGAGGCGGCCATCCCGAAGTACGCCGACGCCTCCCGGTGCATTCGTTGAGGGGGCGTCGGAACGAGTGTCGGCCTCGGTCATGAGAGTCCGGGGTCTTAGGTGAGCCGAACGCAGCCGATTTCCTCCGCGCCCGACGGATGGACGGGACAGTGGGAGATCGGACCCGTCGGCTACTCTCGGACAAATACCCACCGTTCGTCCTTCTTCTGATCGCGCACGCACTCATGGCCGGGGCCGCCCGTCGACGCGTTCAATTTCCAGCCCCCGAAGAAGTGGAGGTCATCACGGAGGAGGTGCCGTCTCCCGGTCCCGGAGAGGTGCGCGTGCGGACCGCGCACTCCGCCATCAGTCCGGGCACCGAGCGGCTCGTCTATCAGGGGCGCGTTCCCGACGACCTTGCGGCCGACGCGTCGATTGACGCCCTCCAAGGCGAGACGCTGTCGTACCCGATCTCGTACGGATACGCGTGCGCCGGGACGGTGGAGGCGTTGGGGGAAGAAGTTGCGAGCGACTGGAAGGGGGCCCCCGTGTTTGCGTTTCAGCCGCACGTCTCCCGGTTCGTGGCCTCGACCGAGGCCCTTCTCCGTCTGCCGGCCGCCGCGAGTCTCACCGACGCCGTGATGATCCCGTCGGTGGAGACCGCGGTCAACCTGGTCATGGACGGGCGGCCGATGATTGGCGAGACCGTCCTGGTCTTCGGGCAGGGCGTCGTGGGCCTCCTCACCACGGAGCTCCTCGCGGACCACCCGCTGGGGCGGCTGGTCGCGGTCGACCCCGACGCGTCCCGACGAGAGCGCGCAGAGGCCGCCGGGGCGCGGGCGGTCGCCTCGGTCGAGGACGTGGCGCAGACTGACGACGACCCGGCACGGGCCGACCTGGCGTACGAGCTCACCGGGCAGCCCGCCGTGCTGGACGATGCTGTCCAGTGTACCGGATTCGCGGGCCGTGTCGTCGTTGGGTCATGGTACGGCACAAAGACCGCCCCGATCGACCTGGGAAGTCACTTTCACCGATCGCGGATGCGCATCATCTCCAGTCAGGTCAGCACGATCGATCCCCCGCTCCGGGGCCGGTGGACGAAAGACCGACGGATGTCCGTGGTGCTGGGGCTGCTGACCGAAGTCGCGCCCAGCCGACTCATCACCGACCGGTTTGCGGTCGAGGAGGCGCCGGCCGCGTACGACCAGTTGGCCGACGGCCCGTCGATGCTGCAGCCGATCTTTACCTACGAGTAGGTCCCCTGCTTTCCACTCTCATTTTCAGCCCAGTCGAATGTATCAGTTGATGGTTCGCCGAGACTTTGTGGCCCAACACTACCTGACTGTGCCGAACTGTGGGCCCGAAAACGAATGGCATTCCCACCATTTTGAGGTGGAGGTCCTGCTGGAAGGGGAGACCCTCAACGAGAATGGGTATCTCGTCGACATCGTGGAGGTGGAGAACGCCCTCGACGCGCTCGTGGACCGGTACCGCGACGCGACGCTCAACGACCTGCCGGAGTTTGACGGCCTCAACCCGAGCATCGAGCACTTCTCCCGGATCTTCTGCACCGCCTTCGAGGAGAAGCTCTCGACGGACGGCCTCGACACGACGGTGAAGATCTGGGAGGACGAGGACGCGTGGGCGTCCTACAGCGCGTGACGCCGCCCCCTGCCTCCGAATCCACGGCGGCCGCCCGACCTACGGCACCGTGATCCACCCGCAAAGCGTTCCTCCCGTCCCCGGCCTCGCCTCAGTGACTGAGCCAGATACGTACAGCTATCCCCGGTATCTCACCGCTAAGAAGACCGTCGACGCCCGGGCCCTGAACCGACGGGTCTGGTCGCGATTCGTCGAGGCCCTCCCGGGGCCTGCGTCGTCGGTGCGCGTCCTGGAGGTGGGAGGGGGCGTAGGGGCCACCGTCGAGCGAATCGTCGAGGCCCTCGAACCGCGCCCCGTGGATACCCTCCACTACACCATCGTCGACCGCGAGTCGGCCCACGTCGAGGCGGCGCGGACGGCCCTCCGCGCCTGGGGCGAGGACCGCGGCTACAGCGTGTCGGGCCGGGGGCCGCAGGTTTGGACCGGCGGCCCGATTGAGGTCGCCCTCGAGGTCCGGACGGCCGACCTTTTCGACCTTGCGGCCGCACACGACGGCCCGGCCTACGACGCGGTCGTTGCCCAGGCGGTCCTCGACCTCCTGTCGATCCCCGACGCGCACCGGGCCCTCGATCCGCTGCTCAGTGCCGGAGGCCTGTGGTACCTGCCCATTCACTTCGACGGGGTGACCGCGTTTGAACCGCCGGTTGATTCGTCCCTGGACGCCCGCATCGAACGCCTCTACCACGAGAGCATGAACGGCCCCGCCGATGCGTCGGACGGGCCGGCCGGCGCCCACTGTGGACGACGCCTTCTCACGCACTTCCGCGGCGCCGACACGACGATTCTGGAGGCGGGCGCCTCGGACTGGCTCGTCTTTCCGCAGGACGGGGACTACCCCGCCGACGAGGCCTACTTCCTGCACCACATCCTTCACATCGTCGAGACGGAGCTCGCCGGCCACCCCGAACTGGACCCCGCGGCGTTCGCGGACTGGGTCGCCGCGCGGCGGCGCCACATCGCGGCGGGGGAGCTGATCTACATCGCCCATCAGCTCGACGTCCTCGCACGCAAGGGGTGAGCCGCGCCGCGTCGCCGGGCGGAGCCAGACGGCCCGACCGTTCGGGCGCTGCGTCCGAGCCGGCGCAGCGGGGCCAGAAAGGCACCGGGGCAGGGGGAGCCCCTACCGGCACGGAGCCGGTCGGGTCAGTCGCCCGACAGAAATGCCTGCTCTAGGTCCCGGATCTCACTCAGCACCGTCTGGCGATCTGGGGGGGTTGCCACCTCGAGGTCCCGAAGGTTTACGGATCCGGTCTTCACGTCCAGCGCCGTTCCGTTTTCCGCCGTCACGACGAGCCCGAGGCGCAGGGGGGAGGAGGCATCGCCGGGCACCTGTCCCTGACGCACGCGCATCTGGCGGAGGGCATCGTCGATGGCGTCGAAAAGCCAGGACGACGATCGGTCCGCCGCCGAGGCCGGGAGGGCCGTGTCCGCGAGATCGACCGGCGCCCCTCCAGCCCCGAGGACCGGCTGGGAGGATCGGTGACCGACAACCGCAAGGTGGGCGTTCATGGCAGGAAGTGGGCGGAATGAAACAGTTGGATCGGGGCGTCGGATCGGGAGCATCATCCTTGGACGGTCGCCTCGGCGCCGAGGGCGCCAATCCGGAGCGGGCGGTCACGGGCAGGTCGGTCCCGACGAGGCCTCCGGACGGGAGAGTGACTCCGTGCCACCTGCGAGGAGAGTCCCAGATCGGGGGCACGAAGAGCCACCGTGGACCCATCAGAACGGGAGGTCATCGTCGGAGTCAAAGCTCTGGCTTTCGTGCGACCGCAGCATCTGGCGGGCCGCCCTGCGCTCCGACGGGGGCCAGGAGGCAATCTTGTCCTTGATGTAGTCGATGTTTTTCTGCAGCCGGTCGCTGTCCTCGATCTGGGTGAGCTGCTCGTTCCAGCTCTCGATCTGCCGGCGTGCCTCCTCGTCGACGCCGGAGGCCTCGCCTGCCGCCGCTCCCAGGTCGCCAGACCGGCTGTCGGGGGCGTCGCCAGCCGACCGCGAGGACGAAGTCTCATCGGGGGCGGCATCCCCCTCGTGGTCCGGGGCCGCCGCCGACCGCTCTCGGGTCTGGGACGGGTCCGGAGCCGGTTCCTCCCGCCCGGCCGGGCCGTCGCCGTTCTCGAAGCGGTCGCTCCAGGGATCCGGCTCGCGCCCCAGGCGCCGGCGCACGGTCCGGACCGCGTCGAGGGCCGCCTCCCGGTCGCTCGGGACCGTCGCGTCCGGATATTGCTTCCCGTCCTCGTCGGTGTAGACGTCCAGGAACAGGACCTGCTCCTTGTCCGCCGGCCGCACCCCGATCGTGATGGGGCGCTGGAGGGCCTCGCCCCCCGCCTCCAGAAGCCCGGACACCAGGCCCCGGCCGCTGGTGGCCGTGAGCGAGGTCTCGATCTCATAGGTGACCCGACCGCAGTTGAGAACGGCCCGTGCCTTCGTCGAGCTGCCCCGCTCGGACTGCTTCTCGTAGCAGAACAGGTCGGTCAAGATGCCCCGAAGGGCCTCCTCCTCGATCGGGAGCGGCGTTTCCCGCTGCCGGTCCCATCGGTACCAGTAGGCCCCCCGGGGGGCGTTGGTCCGGTTGGCGTAGATGATGCGCCGGCCGGGGGGCTCGCCGATGAGGCCCATTTCTTCCTGTTCGGCGGCGGCCACGAGGCGGCGGAGGAGACCAATGATCACCTCTGAGTCGTCCATCGATTCGGGACAATCGGTCGGGGGTGGGCGTTCAGGACGGTCGGGTGGGTGGGATCGTTGGACGGGCGAGCCCTCGAATGCTTCCGGACAGCGACCCTGCCCGTTGGGGCCGGTCATCGCTCGTGCCATCCCACGGGGTACCGAGTGGGTTCGTTTTCGTGGCCGGATGGACTAGCGGACGGGTCCCTCCGCGTTGTCGTCCACGAGCCCCGCCTCGAGAACCGCGACCGCCCTCGCCTTCGCGTGGACCTCGTAGGTTCCGGGGTCCCACCATTCCGGAGCCGTTCCGATTGCCAGAAGGGGACCACTCGGGGGTCTTTCGGATCGGGACTCGCCCTGCCCGGGGTCCGGGGGGCCCCCGACGTGAGGCCTTTCGAGGCGGGGGGCGTGCAGGTGAATCTCTTCCCGAATCAGGGTGCCCCACGCCTCGGGGACTCGGACGGCCAGCACGTTTCCCAGAACCCGGGCGTCGGTCGGGACCGGTCGCCCGTGCCGCCGGTATCCCGCCACGAAAATTCCTGGTAGAAGGACGCCGAACGTGAACAGGAGCACCGGGCCCAGTTGCGACAGCAGAGCGGCAGGCGCTTCCGAAACCGGTTGAATCTCGACTGGCAGGATCCCGGTCGGCAACAGAAGCAGGCCGCCGGTACAGAGGCCCCCGAGAACGGTTGCCCCGAGCACCGAGGTACGAAGGAGGCTCCACGGCGTGATTCGGACCTTCACATCTACCCGCTCAACATCCTTCGCGGCCCTCCTCCCGCCATTGGCCCCGTCGCCGGCCGGGCCTGTGGCTCCTGACCCCACAGAATGCTCATTCTCGGTGTCGTGCGTGTTGCGCGTAGGGGACATCTGAGTACGGGTGGGGTCTGCATGCATGGACACGCGTCACTGTCCCGGACGGGACCGATCCGGAGCCGGCCGCACGGTGCCTGTGTTCGGCCCGTCGGTCCTGATCCCGCGTGGCGCCGGACACCTCGAAGGAAACCTACTGACGACTGGCCGGCAGGGCGGGGGGGGGCGACGGCCGCCAGGGGACGCGCACGTGCTGTTTTCGAAAGCGTCTACACGATCAGTGATGTTGCACAGGACCCCCGACGAGATGATGCAGGAAAACAGCCCCTGAACGTGACGGGCTTGCTATTCATCCGTTCGAGTCCAGTATCCGGCGGGCCCGTCTCATGAGTAGGCCCCCTGTACCAGCGTCGCGGAGCCCGGAGCGTTCCTCCTCCTACCCGGTGGCCGGCGGGACCGCCGGACGTGGCCCATTCGATATCGGCCCCTCGACCCGGATGCCGATCGAACCGACGGCAACTCTGCCGGTGTGGGGGGACGAGGGAGCCGCTCATGGTCGCCCGTGAGCCCTCGGCCGGGGTCTTCGGACTGTTTGAGTAGGGGCCCGGTTCCGGCTCGTCCCCGAGAACGGCGCGGGAGCGCCCATCAGGTCGCGCCGGCTACAGGGCCACCAGCGCCACGAACAGCGCGATTGTGACGGCGAGCATCAGGTAGTCGTCGAAGTTCAAGCTGTCTCGCTCGAGGGGGGATCGGACCGTCTTCATGGGGTTGATTTTTTAGTCGTGAGAGCGGAAGACCCCGTTGGCGAGAACCCGACATCATTCTCGCGCGGAGGGACGCCTGGCTGCCCAGGCGGTCCGAGTAGAGGGGGAGCTGCGGAAAATGGTTGCACCGGAGGTGGCGTCTGGGGTCCGGTTCTGCCTCGATTCACGCCGGGTTCACGGCCGTCGGCCCGGCTTGAAGAGGGGGCGCGGCCCGGGAAGCCGTCCACAGCCGCGATCCACGGCCACTCCCGATCCGTGAACAAGCGTCTTCCGCCGTCAAGAGAGAAGTACATCGATGTGAGCCCGGATGCGCTCGCGGACGCCGTCGCGGCCGAGGCCGCCTTCCATCCGATCGGGTACGGGCCGATCCCGTTCGGTCACGAAAGAGGCGGAAGCCCGGTCGGCCTCCGCCCTGACGTTGTGCGAAAGCTCCCGGCGGACGCGGTTACCGATCCGTGCAAAAGTCTCTGAACGATTTCTGCGGTGGGCGGCGGACCG
>JBDGQP010000073.1:0-20039 GCA_042218975.1 Salinibacter sp. | reverse complement strand
CGATGAACTGCTCGGCGGAGATGTTGGCCGCGATCAGCGAGGAGCCGATGGCCCAGAAGGGAAGAGACTTGCTCGCCAGGAAATAGTCGGAGCTGCTTTTGGACTGGCCCTCCTCCTCGCGGGAGACCCACAGCCCGAGCCCGACGATGACGAGGAGGTAGATCCCGAAGATGACGTAGTCGATCGTCGCGAACGGAACCGAAGCAGTGTCCATGGGCGGAAGTCGCGCTCGTGGTGAGGGGGGCGCGTTGAAGGGAGGGACAACGATCGTTTCGGGCCGTCCTAAGAAGCTGCTTCAGTGGACGGTCGGTTTTGCACTCACAGCCGATCGTTCTGGGCAGTGTGCCGCAAATCGGGACGGAGTCGCCCAGACGCGGCTCGGAAACCCGCGTCCGAAGTCGCTGCGAACCGGCGGGAGAACGGCGGGTGAAATTGAAACAGCTTCCGAGGACCGTTCCCGGGGGAGCGACGGGGGCGGAACCGCTTCCGGACGGGCGACCCAGGGGCGGGGGGCCGTCCCGTCGCAGGAAGCAACTGGATCGCATTGTATCGGTTCGGCGCCGAACATACAAGTTTGATGGCCGGGGCGGCCTTCGACCGTCAAGGCCGCCGGGTCCGGCGCCCGTCGTCGTTAGTGCGGGGGAGCGGTCGAGGAGCGAACCACGAGCTCGGCGTCCAGGGACACGCGTCGGCACGCATCCGTGGTGCGTCCCTGTACCTGCTGGTGGAGGAGGTCGGCCGCCCGGGCCCCCATCTCGCGCTTCGGCACGCGGACGGTCGTGACGGGAAGGGGGAAGTAGTCCAGCAGCTTCAGGTCGTCGAAGCCCACCACCGACACGTCGTCGGGGACCGCCCGGTCCAGCTCCCGAAGGGCCTTCATCGCCCCCAGGGCCACGAGGTCGTTGTAGCACGTGATGGCAGTCGCGTCTGCGCCGCGGCCCGAGAAATAGTCGTAGGCCGCCTCGTAGCCGGCCTCGAACGAGTCGCCCGCCCCCACGATCACCTCGTCTCCGTAGATGAGGGGCGACCGGCTGAAAGCCCGTCGCACGCCCTCGATCCGCTCCTGGCTGTGCTTCGAGTACTCGGGACCGGCGAGGTGAACGATGTTTTCGTGGCCCAGCTCAATGAGGTGGCGCACCGCGTCGGAGGAGGCCTGGACATTGTCGATGTCGACGAGGGGAGCCTGGATGCCCTGTACGCCTTCGAGCAGGACGAAGGGGATGTTGTTGCGCTTCAGCTCAAAGATGTGGGAGAGGTCGGTGTCCTCGTTCAGGATCGGGGTGATGATAAGCCCGCTCAGATCCTTGTTGGAGAACTGCTTGATGATCTTTTTTTCCGCCCCGAAGTCCCCCTCCGAACTGCTTACGAAGGTGAGGTAGTCGTGCTGGTCCGTGACGGACTGGATGCCGAGAAGCACCTCGGAGTAGTAGGGGTTGTCGGCCTCCTTGATGACGAACCCGATGCTCGGTCCGTTCGGGGCCTGAAAGCCCCGCCGGGCCGAGCCGCGCGGCCGATAGTCGAGCTGCTCGATCGAGTCGAGCACCCGCTGCCGCGTCGTGTGCTTCACGACGTCCCGGTCGTTGATGACGGCCGAGACCGTGGATTTGGAGACGCCGGCATGATCCGCCACGTCGTCGATGGTCACGTCCTTCATCGAACTAAGCGCTGGCGTGGGAGGAGATCGGAGAAGGGACGAAACGGACAGAGAGCGGAAGGCGCCGTCTGGTCCCTCAGAATCCAGAGAGAATGAATCAACCTACGACGTGAAGGAAACGGAGGATGCTGTAGCTTTACAAATTCCTCTTCGCACCCGCCGTGTCAGTTTGCGTCTCAAGCCCTCTCCCACGCGGGTCGACGTATCGAGGAGAGACGTCGCTGAATGGACGTATTCCGCGGGGGATTGATTCCAACTGGGCGGCACTCCCCCGCGACGCGTCTCCGAGGGCGGCTGTTCGGTTGGCGACTCTTGGCCGCCCGGCCTATGTTTGTCCACAACAACCTGGTCGCAACGCAGGCCGCCTTGAAAGGGGAAGCCGAAGGCGAACCTCGCTTCCGCGTCACATCCGATCCCTTCCTCATGCGTACGTGGACCTCCTGTCGCCTCCTCGTGTGGATGGGCGCACTGGTTTTGCATAGTCCTGGGATTTGCACGGCACAGTTTACGGAGCCCGCCCCCGGCGATGCCGCGCCGGCCTGGGAGGATCCGGCCACCAACGAAAACAACCGGGCGGCGGGAAACGCCGTGGGGTCCTACCGCCGCACCTTCACCCTGCCGGAGGGCTGGACCGACCAGCAGGTGGCCCTCCACTTCGGCGGGGTCAGCTCTGCGTTTTACGTGTGGGGTAACGGCGAGAAGATCGGCTACAGCGAGGACAGCCGCCTGCCCGCCGAGTTTGACGTCACCCCGTACCTGCAGGCCGGCGAGAACACCGTGGCCGTACAGGTCCTGCGCTTCAGCGACGGCAGCTACCTGGAGGACCAGGACCACTGGCGCCTGAGCGGCCTCCCCCGCGAGGTGTACCTGCAGGCGTACTGGGACGTTATCCGCGGGCAGCGGCGCGTCTTCGGCGCCTTCATCTGGGACTGGATCGACCAGGGCCTCGTGAAAACCGCCCCGAGCGGGGAAGAGTACTGGGCCTACGGCGGCGACTTCGGGGATCACCCGAACGACGGCAACTTCAACATCAACGGAGTCGTCTTTCCGGACCGGAGCCCCCAGCCGGCGCTTTGGGAGGTGAAGAAAGTCTACCAGCCAGCAGGACCTGGCCGAGGCCACCCACACCCACGAGCTCCCGGACCGTGACTTCACGACGGTCAATCTCGACTACAAGCAGATGGGCCTCGGCGGCAACAACACGTGGAGCGAGAAGGCCCGGCCAATGCCGACGTACCGCCTCTCGGCCCCGTCCCACACCTACGGCGTCACCCTGCGGGCCTGCGCGGCGGATCGGACCGCCGCGGAGGCGGCGAGTGCCCCCGTCCCCCGCGCGCCATAGCCGCCGCGGGCCCGCCTACGCTCATCCCGAAACCACTCCCAACCACACCCATGTCCCCCGATCTCGCCCCCGACGGAGCGTCCGACCCCGACGCCGCTCCCTCCGAATCGGCAACGGAGCCGGAAGAAGCGGCCCCCGCCCTCGACCGCCGCCGTTTTCTGAAGAGCACGGCGGCGGGCGTGCTCGCCGCCTCGCTGGTGGGGCCGGAGTGGGCCGGTGCGGACGGGGCCGACGCCGCGTTTCGGAGCCGGTGGCCGGCCGGCGTCACCCGACACTGGCTCGGCCCGGCCTACTGGACGAATCCCCTCCAGGACTGGCGCCTGCGGGCCGGCCGCCTCGAGATGATCGGCGTCGGGCCGGACCGCAACGTCCAGCACCTCACCCGGCAGATCCGCCCGGCGGGCGGCCCGCTCGACCTGCGCGTGCAGGTGGGGTTCCTCGCAGCCCGGGCGGCCCGCGCCGGCCTTGAGGTTGGCGTCCAGGGCCCGCAGGGCGAGTACCGCAACAACGCGATCCACGGCACCGGCCTGAAGGCCGGGCTCACGTCTGAGGGCCGCCTGTTTATCGGCGACACCGAGGCGGCCCTCGACCGAACCCCCGGCGCGGAGGGGGCCGCCCTCCATCTCACGGCAACGCCCCCCGGGGAGAGGCCCCCCGGGGAGAAGCCCCCCGACGAGGGATACACCCTCACCCTCTCGGTGCTGGACGCCGCCTCCGGCACGGAGTGGGGGCAGGTCCAGCGGCAGGGCGTGCCGGCGGCCGCCCTCGCGGGCAACCTGGCGCTCTTCGGCGGCGTCGAGGAGGGGACCGCCGACGAGGGGACCGCCGACGAGGCCCCCTGGGGCGCCCCGACGCTCTGGCTCCGCAACTGGGAGGGGCGGGGGGCGGCCCTCACGGCCCACCCGGGCCGCGCCTTCGGCCCGATCCTCTTCGCCCAGCACACCCTGAGCCGGGGCACGATGACGATGACCGCCCAGCTTCCGCCGATGGGCGGGGCCGACGGGTCGACGGTCCGGCTGCAGGTGCAGGAGGGCGGGGCGTGGACGCCGGTGGCGGAGGCGGAGGTCCACCCCCGGGCCCGGACGGCCACGGTGCGGGTCGAGGACTGGGACGACGGGCGCGAGGTGCCCTACCGCCTCGCCTACGACTACCGGGCGGCCGACGGGGAGAGAACCCACCACTACGAGGGCGCCGTGCGCCCCGACCCGGTCGACCAGGAGGAGGTCGTCGTCGCGGGCTTCTCCTGCGCGAAGGACACGGCCTTCCCGCACCCGAACGTGGTGGCGGGGGCCCGGCACCACGACCCCGACCTCCTCGCCTTCACCGGCGACCAGTACTACGAGGACACCGGCGGGTACGGGGTCCAGCGCCAGCGGACCGACCTGGAGCGGGCCACCCTCGACGTGCTCCGCAAGTGGATCCTCCACGGCTGGGCGTTTGGCAACCTGATGCGCGACCGCCCCTCGATCTGCCTCCTCGACGACCACGACGTCTACCACGGCAACATCTGGGGCGAGGGAGGCAAGCAGGTCGACCGCTGGGAACTGCACAACAACGGCGGCTACTTCATGCCGCCCGAGTGGGTAAACGCCGTCCAGCGCATGCAGACGGCCCACCTGCCGCCCCCGCACGACCCGACGCCGGTCAAAAACGACATCTCGGTCTACTACACCGACCTGGTGTACGGGCGGATCAGTTTCGCCCTGCTGGAGGACCGGAAGTGGAAGACCGGGCCCGACGGGTTTGTGCCGCCGAATCCGGGGCGGCCCGACTGGATCGAGGACCCGGACTTCGATCCCGCGTCGGTGGACCGGGACGCGGCGCGGCTGCTGGGGGAGCGCCAGCTTGCGTTCCTGGAGGAGTGGGCGGCCGACTGGCGGGGCGCGGACATGAAGGCGGTGGTCTCCCAGACGACCTTCGCCCAGGTGCCGACCCACCACGGCGCGGACTTCCGGTACCTGGTGGCGGACCTCGACTCGAACGGCTGGCCCCAGACGCCCCGCGACGAGGCCCTCCGCCGGATCCGGAAGGGGTTTGCCGTGCACCTCGGGGGCGACCAGCACCTGCCGATGCTCCTGCGCTACGGGATCGACGACTTCGGCGACGCCCCCTACAACGTCTGCGTGCCGGGCCTCGCCGTCGGCTACGTCCGCGCCTTCTGGCCAGGGAAGGCCGAGGAGGACCCGCGGCCGGAGGAATCCTCCTACACCGGCGAGTACACCGACGGGCTCGGCAACAAGGTCACCGTCCGGGCCGTGGCCAACCCCGAAGAAGACTTCGCCGCGGACGCGCCCCTGCAGACCCTCGCCAACAAGTCGAGCGGCTACGGCCTGCTCCGCTTCGACAAGACCGCCCGGGAGATCACCGCCGAGTGCTGGCCGGTCCTCAGCGACCCGGCGGGCGGCGCGGAGGTCCAGTACGCCGGCTGGCCGCAGACGTTTTCGATGCGGGAGAACGATCCCCGCGAGCCGGCCGGGCACCTGCCGCGGCTCTCGGTGAGCGGGGCGGCCGACCCGATGGTGCAGGTCGTCGACGAGGACGCCGGCGACGTCGTCTACACCCTCCGCATCCAGGGGCAGACGTTCCGCCCGCCGGTCTACGCGGAGGGGGCCTACACCCTCCGGGTCGGCGACGACACCGAGTGGCGCGCGACCCGCACCGGCGTGCGCCCCGGCGACGACGGGCCCCTCGAACTGTCGATCTGACGATCCCACCGGTCTGAGGATCCCACCGGTCTGAGGATCCCGCGCCCCCTGAGCCGCCTCCTAATCTCGTCTCGTCGCCATGATCCGCTCGCGGACGCTTCTGCTTCTTCTGGTCCCCGCCGCTACTCGGCCGCCACGAGGCGGGCCGCAAAGCCGCCCCCCGGCGCCATCTCGATCGTGACGGTGTCCCCGGCGGTGACCTCCTGCGTGTCCGTCTGGAGGTCCTCCGCGAACCGGTCGGCGTTGGGGCCGTCGGCCCAGGTGGTCATCTCGTAGGTTGTGCCCGCGTCCAGAAAGGAGAGGTCGACCGTGACGGTGCGGGCCGTTCCATCGCTCATGGCGCCGAGGTACCAGGTCGCGTCGTGCCGCCGCGCGACGACCACGTGGTCGCCGATCGCGGCCTGCAGGGCGCGGGTTTCGTGCCAGGTGGTGGGCACCGCCGCCGGGAAGTTCATGCTCTGCGGGTTGTCGCGGTACTGCGACGGGCTGTCGGCCAGCATCTGGAGCGGGCTCTCGTAGACGACGTACATTGCCAGCTGGTGGCCCCGCGTGCCCTGGCTCATCGGCCGCTCGAACCGGGCGGCGAAGTTCTCGGGCTGGGCGTTCACCATTGCCCCGGGCGTGTAGTCGATGGGACCGGCCAGCATGCGGGTGAAGGGGATCGTCACGTTGTGCTCGGGGGGGCGGTCGCTCCACTTGTTCTGCTCGACGATTGGGCGCCCGTCGTGGCGGACCGCGTAGGTGAGCCGGTCGCCGCCGGTCTGCACCGTGACGACGATGCCTCCATCCGGCGAGGTCACCTGCCGGGACTGGGCCTGCGCGGATCCAACGCCCGCGATGAGCGCGGTGAGAACGAGAAGCACCGGAAGCACCTCCCGTCCACGGCGGGGCCCAGGCAGAGAGAGGAGACGGAGGCGACGCATAGACGCGTATGTTTGGACTGTAGGAGAGGGCTGGTGAGGCGCACGACGAGAGTGCCGACCAAATCGGCTACTAAGCTCAAAGGAACGAAGCGGTTTCACAAGTCGAAGCTCCGGTGAAACCGAGGTGGTGCGCAGTCGATATGTGAAGGACCCTTTCGTTCTTCACCCCGTGGCCGCATCGCTTCGGTGACGGAACGGCGACCGGAGGGCCCCACCGAGTCCGTTCCCCTCGGCGCTCCGGAGATTGGGGATCATCTGTACCTAGCCCGGACGATTCGAATGACCGCTGAACACCGCCTTATTTTCGCCCTTTTGCTCTTGGGGAGCCTCTGCATCGGGTGCGGAAGCGGCGGGGCCCCGAAGACGACGACCGACTCGGTGTCCCCGCCGCTGTTCAAGCAACTTCCCGCGTCGGAGACAGGCGTGCAGTTCGCCAACAATCTCTCCGAGAGCCCGACGCCACACCGCACGGAGCTTCTCTATGAGTACTTTTCGAACGGGGCGGGCGTGGCGGTCGGGGACGTGAACGGGGACGGGCGTCCCGATCTCTACTTTACGGGCAACATGCGGTACAATGCCCTCTACCTGAACGAGGGCAATATGCGCTTCCGGGCCGTGACGGCGGCCGCGGGGGTCCGGGGACGCAAGAACACCTGGAACACCGGCGTCACGATGGCGGACGTCAACGGCGATGGCCGCCTGGACCTTTACGTGTGCTACTCCGGCGACCTGCCGCTCGACCGGCGCGTCGACGAGCTCTACATCAACCAGGGGCCCGACGAGAATGGCGTGCCGCGGTTCGAGGAGCGGGCCGCCGCCTACGGGCTCGCCCAGCCGCACTCCAGCAACCAGGCCTACTTCTTCGACTACGACCGCGACGGGGACCTTGACCTCTATCTCCAGACCCACAACGTCGAGACGCTGCCCCGGGGCAATAGCCGCAGCGCCCGGCAGCGGCTCGCGGAGACCGACTCCGTCAACGGGAATCGCTTCTACGAGAACCGGAACGGCACCTTCGAGGACGTGACGGGAGCGGTCGGCATCCGGAGCCCCCCGCTCACCTACGGCCTCGGCGCCGTGGTCTCCGACGTCAACAAAGACGGCTGGCCCGACATCTACGTGGGCAACGACTACGCGGCCCCGGACTACCTGTACCTCAACCGAGAGGGGGAGCGCTTCGAGAACGTCATCCGGTCGCGGATGGGGCACACCTCGCAGGCGTCGATGGGCGTCGACGCGGCCGACGTCAACAACGATGCCCTCGCGGACGTCTTTGTGCTCGACATGATCGCCGAGGACAACCGGCGGCAGAAGCTCCTGCACGTGCCCAACAACCGAACGGCCTTCGAGCGCAACGTCGCCTCGGGCTTCCACCACCAGTACACGCTCAACACCCTCCAGCTCAACACCGGCACCGGCCCGTACAGCGAGATTAGCCAGCTCGCCGGCGTGTCGAACACGGACTGGAGCTGGGCGTCGCTGCTGGCGGACTACGACAACGACGGCTGGAAGGACCTCTTCGTGACCAACGGCATCCTCCACGACATCACGAATCGGGACTTCATCCGCTACCGCCGGCAGTACATGGAGAAGAGAAACTACGACCTAAAGCCGAAGGACGTCGCCGTCCTAATGAAGAACCTGCCGTCGGAGTCGCTCGAGAACTACGCTTTTCGGAACGAGGGCGGGCTCCGGTTTGAAGACGTCTCGTCGGCGTGGGGGCTCGACGCGGCGGCCAACAGCAACGGGGCCGCCTACGGCGACCTCGACCGTGACGGCGACCTCGACCTCGTCACCAACAACATCAACGAGACGGCCTTCGTCTATGAGAACCGCGCGAATCGGCGGAATGGGAGCCACTACCTGAAAGTGCGGCTGCAGGGGCAGGGGCAAAATACATACGGCATCGGCGCCAAGGTGACCGCCTACACCGACAGCGTCACCCAGTACCTCGAGCAGTTTCCGACCCGCGGGTACCTCTCGAGCGTACGTCCCGTCCTCCACTTCGGCCTCGGGGCCCGCTCGCAGGTCGACTCCGTGCGCGTCGTGTGGCCGGACGGCCGCACGCAGACCCGCCGCGACGTGGCGGTCAACCAGACGCTCACGTTTCGCCAGGAAAATGCGGTGGGCGCGCCGCCGCCTTCGCCGAGCGACTCCCCCCTCTTCCGGAAGACCGCCCCCGCCGTTGCCGCCGAGCACCGGATGGAGGGCGACATCGACGACTTCCGCCGCCAGCCCCTCCTGGTGCATCCGAAGTCTTTCGACGGCCCGGCCCTCGCCACCGCCGACGTGAACGGCGACGGGCGGACGGACGTCTTCGTGGGCGGGGGCAACGGGCAGGCCAGCCGGCTGTACCTGCGGCGCGGTGGCGGCACGTTCGCCGAGCAGACCCCGCCGGCCTTTGCCGACGACCGCGCGAGCAACGACGTCGACGCGGTCTTCGTCGACCACGACGGCGACGGCGACCCGGACCTCTACGTCGCGAGCGGCGGGTACGGAGGCTTTTCGGAGAACGACCCCGCCCTGCAGGACCGCCTCTACATAAACGACGGCGCGGGGACCTTCACCGCGGCGGCGCCCGACGCGCTACCCCGCATGCGCACCAGCAGCGGCACGGTCGCGGCGACCGACGTGAACGGCGACGACCGGCCGGACCTGTTCGTTGGGGGGCGGGTCATCCCGGGCCGCTACCCGGAAGCCCCCCGGAGCTACGTGCTCATCAACCAGGGGGCGGGCGGGTTCGCGGACCGCACGACCGAGGTGGCGCCGGGCCTGCAGAACATCGGCATGGTGACCGATGCGGTGTGGCATGACCTCAACGGCACCGGCGCCGAGGAACTCGTCGTGGCCGGCGAGTGGATGCCGATCGCGGTGTTCGGGAACGACGGCGGCGTTCTGCGCCGGCGCACCGACGAGTATTTCGACCCGTCGCCCCGAGGCTTCTGGTATAGCGTCGAGATCCTGCGGCTCGGCGATCGAATCGGGCTCCTCGCAGGCAACCTCGGTACCAACACCCAGCTTCGGGCCTCCCCGGACCAGCCCGCCGAGCTCTTCTACGACGACTTCGACGGCAACGGCCGCCCCGACCCGATCCTTAGCTACTACATCGACGGGACCCGCTACCCCCACCCCTTGCTCGACCGCCTGCGGGCGACCGTGCCGCCGCTCGGGGCCCGTTTCTCGAGCTACGAGGCCTACGCGAACGCCTCGCTCCGCGACCTCCTCACGGCGAGCGAGCGCCAGGCGGCCGGCCGGTGGGCCGTGGATCGCCTGAAGACAACCCTCTTCCGCATGGGCGAGGACGGGCGCTTTCGGCGTCGGGCCCTGCCCGTCCAGGCGCAGTACGCACCGGTCTACGCGGCTCAGCCCCTCGACTACAACGACGACGGCCGCAGGGACCTGCTCCTCGCCGGCAACATGACCGAGACGCGCGTCCGGTTCGCCAGGTACGACGCCAACCACGGTGTGCTGCTGCGGGGCAACGGGCAGGGCGGGTTCGAGTACGTGCCGCAGCGCCGGTCGGGCTTTGCCCTCCGGGGCGACGTCCGGGCGATCGCGCCTGTGGGCGACCGGCTCCTCTTCGGGGTGAACCGGGACTCGATCGTGGCCTACCGCCCCGCGGACGCCGCGCCCACCGCCGCACCGGCCGTGCGGGCTCGGCGGCAGACCGATCGGTGACGCCGAGCCCCACCCGCCGTCCACCGCAGCGGGTGGTTCCGACGGGCGCGTTGGGGGCGGCCCCCCCTGCCCCCGGCGCGTCGACCTCCTCACGACCACCTACGACACGTTCCCCCTCACGACCCTTCTGCATGCCGCGCTTCGACTGGATGTCTCGTTTGTTTCCACTGGTGCGCCTTCCCTCGGCCGTCGCTCCCGGCTGGCTCGTCCTTCTCGTCGGGGGGGTGTTGTTGACGGGGGCCGGCGGGTGTACCCAGGAGCCGGATCGGCTCTTCTCGCGCCTCGACGCCAAGCAGACGGGCATCGACTTCGAGAACACCATCGCGACGGACGACTCGCTGATGAACCCGCTTGACTACTTCTACGTCTACAACGGCGGCGGCGTCGCGGCAGGGGACCTCAACGGCGATGGGCGGACGGACCTCTACTTTGCGGGCAACACGGTCTCGAACCGGCTCTACCTGAATGAGGGGGACCTGCAGTTCCGGGACGTCACCGAGACGGCGGGCCTCGCGGCCGAGGGGGCGTGGTCGACCGGCGTTACGCTGGTGGACATCAATCAGGACGGGCGGACCGACGTCTACGTGTCGGTGGGAGGCCCCTCGGGAGCCGCGGGCGCCCGGGCCAACCGCCTCTACGTGAATCAGGGCTTGACCCCGGACAGCATCCCGACCTTTGAGGAGCAGGCCGCGGCCTACGGCATCGCCGACCCCGGCTACGCCACCCACGCCGCGTTCTTCGACTACGACAAGGACCGGGACCTGGACCTCTACGTCCTCAACACCGCGACCGTCCAGCGCCGCCGCCCGTCCCGCCGATCGGGCGGAGCGGCGGCCCCGCCCTCCAACCGCGATCGGCTGTACCGCAACGACGGCGACGGTTCCTTCACCGCGGTGGGCGACTCGGTCGGCATCGGCGGTCAGGGGCACGGGCTCGGCCTCGCGATCAGCGACGTCAACCACGACGGCTGGCCGGACGTCTATGCGGCCAACGACATCTACACGCGCGACCGCCTCTACATCAACCAGGGCGACGGAACCTTCGCCGAACGGGGGCGGACGTACCTGCGGCACCAGTCCTACAGCGCGATGGGCGTCGACATCGCCGACGTCAACGGCGACGCGCGCAACGACCTCTTCGTCCTCGACATGCTGCCGCAGGACCCCCACCGGCGGCGGATGATCTCGAACGTGGGGGCGCGCAGCGAAGGCATCTGGCAGTACGGGCGGAATACCCTCCAGCTCCACAACGGCACCGGGCCGAACGGCCCCATCCCCTTCAGCGAGGTCGGGCAGCTCGCCGGCCTCGAGGCCACCGGCTGGAGCTGGGCACCACTGCTGGCCGACTACGACAACGACGGCGACCGCGACCTCTTCGTCTCGAACGGCTTCGGGGAGCTGGTGACCCACCTCGACTTCGCGGAGCGGCGGGGCCAGCGGTCGTTCTCGGGGAGCCGGGCGGGCCGACAGTCGTCGCTCTACGAGGCAATGGCGGACCTGCCGACAGTCCACCTCCCGAACCGGTTCTTCGAAAACCTCGGCCCGTCGGAAGAGACGGGCGGGCCCCGACTGCAGTTCGACGAACAAACGGCCGCGTGGTCGCCGAACCGGCCCGGGATCTCGAACGGCGCGGCCTTCGCCGACCTCGACCGAGACGGCGACCTCGACCTCGTCACCAACAACATCAACCGCGAGGCCACGGTCCTGGAGAACACGGCCAACACCCGGGACAGCAGCCACTCGCTGCGCGTGGATCTGCACGGCCCCGAGGGCAACCGGTCGGGCCTCGGGGCAACGCTCACCCTCACGAACGACGGGGCGACCCAGTACGACGACTACTCGCCGTACCGGGGCTACCAGTCAACCGTCGAGGGCATCGCCCACTTCGGGCTCGGGGCCGATTCGACGGCCGACTCCCTGCGGGTGACCTGGCCCGACGGCACCTCGCAGCTCTACACCGACATCGCGGCCGGCCAGGTTCTCGACGTGCGCTACGACTCGACGGGCTCGTCCGACAGGGCCCCGTCGGCGGACCGTCCCGACTCGACGAGAGGTCGTTTCTTCCGGCGGGCAACGGCCTCGGGCCTCGACTACCGCCACCGCGGCATGGACGTGCGGGACCTGCAGATGAACCCGGTGCTTCCGCACGCCTACTCGCAAAACGGACCCGGCATCGCGGTGGGCGACGTCGACGGCAACGGGTTGGACGATGTCTTCGTGGGGGCCGATCCCCAGCAGGAGCGCGTTCTGCACCGGCAGGTCGAACCGGGCCGTTTCGAAGAGCAGTCCCTTGCGATGGGGCAGTCCCACGCGGACATGGGGGCGCTCTTCTTCGACGCCGAGGGGGACGGGGACCCCGACCTGTACGTCGTGTCCGGGGGCAACGCGGGCCCGCCGAGCAACAGCCGCAACACCTACCAGGATCGGCTCTACCTCAACGACGGCACGGGCCAGTTCCGCCGGGCGGGCGGGGCGTTGCCGGACATTACCGCCAGTGGGTCGGTGGTGACGGCGGCCGACTACGACCGGGATGGAGACCTCGACCTCTTCGTGGGGGGGCGCGTCCGGGCGCGGCACTACCCGCTCCCGCCGCGCAGCTACGTCCTCCGCAACGACTCGGGCGCGGGCGACGTCCAGTTTACGGACGTGACCGACGAGGTGGCGCCGGAACTCGCCAAGCCCGGCCTCGTGACCGACGCCCTCTGGACCGACTTCAGCGGCGACGGGCGCGTCGACCTCCTCGTGGTGGGGGAGTGGATGCCGATCCGCTTCTTCCGCAACGACGGCGGCCAGTTCACGGAGGTGACCGACGAGACCGGACTCCGGCACACCGCCGGCTGGTGGAATAGCCTCGCGGCGGGGGACTTCGACCGCGACGGCGACACCGACTACGTGGCGGGCAATCTAGGGCTGAATACCCGGTACGAGGCCTCGCCCGCGCAGCCGGTTCAGGTCCACGCGAAGGACTTCGACGACAACGACACCCTCGATCCCATCATTTCTCATTACATCCAGGGGACTCAGGTCCCCGCCCACGGGCGCCGAGAACTCCTCGATAAGATCCTCGGCATGATGCGACGCTTCCCGACGCATCAGGCCTACGCCGAGGCTACGTTCGACGACCTCTTTACCGAGGAGGAACTGTCGGGGGCGTACACGGCGGAGGCCGTCCGCTTCGAGACGAGTTACCTCGAAAACCGGGGCGACGGCGCGTTTCGGATCCGCGCCCTCCCGATGCGGGCGCAGACGGCGCCGGTCTTCGGCGTGCAGACCGGCGACTACACCGGCGACGGGGCCCTAGACCTGCTGATGGTGGGAAACTGGTACGCCCCCGACCGCGAGACGGGTCGCGCCGACGCCTTCGTGGGGGCGCTCCTCCGGGGGGACGGCACCGGCCACTTCCGGGCCGTCGGGGCTGCGAAGAGCGGATTCGTTGTACCCGGCGACGCGAAGGGCCTGGCTGAGGTCTCGACCGGGAAGGGGCCTCCGCTGGTCGTAGCCACCCAGAACCAGGATTCGCTCCGCACTTTCGTGGCGGAGCGCCGGCCCGAGCGAACGGTCCCGGCGCGGCCCCTCGACCGCTCCGCGACGCTCCGCTACGCCGATGGCGCCACCCGAACGGTGGAGCTGTACTACGGGGCGACGTACCTGTCTCAGTCCTCGCGTACGCTCCGGGTCCCGCCGGGCGTCGAGAAGGTCGTCCTGCGAGGGGCGGGCCAGCCCCGCACAGTGACGCCGTGAGCCGGACCGGTCGGGGACTCGCCATGATGCAGAAGGGGAAAATATGAAGGAAAAGTGAATGGCGGGACGGGAGAGCGCAGATGTTGAAAATTAAGACACGGGCCGTTACCAACAGTTGAACCGAGAACATACTTCGAACGACAGTTCGATTATTGTAGAACCGGTTTTCTCCCCCCACGCCTAGCGCATGTGGTTCTCCAAGGGGCATCGGGTACGTCAGTCTTTGAAGTAGTAGTGAAGTAAAAGTGAAGGGAGAATCCGCATTTGAAAAAGGGAGAAACAAGCCCTACCTAATGGAGTCCCCGGCCCGTTCACGTTCGATCCGATAGGCTATCAGTTGGCTTTGGAACCGCTTTTACCCGGATCGAAACGGCTTGCCGGCTCCGGCTGACTGCCTGCACGAGAAGATTGCATCCACTTCCGCCGCGCCCCATCAACGGCGTGGGTCGGCGTTCATTCTCCAGGAGGTTGCCGCTGCGCCCGAGTTCACACGTGTAAGGTCCGGACGTTTACTTCAGAGAAAACGCTTCCACGGCTATGCAAACGGTCACGAATCAGGTGTTCTCCTCCATGTTTTCGATACCACGTGCCGAGGGGCTCGCTCGGCGGACGCGCCGGCTTTTGGGCCGGATGGGGTTGGTACTCGCTCCGCTCATCCTGGTGTGTGCTGTGCTCGCGACGCCCGCTCGTGCGCAGCAGACGGTCACCGGAGAGGTGGTCGACGCCCAGGACGGAACGACGCTTCCGGGCGTCAACATCGTGGTGCAGGGCACCCAGACTGGAACGACCACGCGGGCCGATGGCAGCTTCACCATCGAGGCCCCGTCCGAGGACGCGACGCTGGTCTTCTCGTTCGTCGGGTACCAGCAGAAAGAGGTGCCCATCGAGGGCCGATCAGAGATTACCGTCCAGTTGCAGCCGTCCGTGACCGCGATGGAGGAGGTCGTGGTGAACGTCGGCTATCAGGAACAGACGATCGAGACGACGACCGGCTCGGTCAGTCAAGTCTCCGGGGAGGACCTCGACATTCAGCCCACCACGAACCTGACGCAGACGCTGCAGGGGACGGTGCCCGGCCTCATCGGCGTGAACACGAGCGGTCGGCCCGGTCGGGACAACTCCAACCTGCTCATCCGCGGTGCCTCGACGCTCAATAACAACTCGCCCCTCGTCGTAATCGACGGCGTGCCGGGGCGGCAGGGGGGACTTGCGCGCCTCGACCCTGCCGACATTAGGAGTGTCTCGGTGCTGAAGGACGCCTCGGCGGCCATTTACGGCTCACGGGCGGCCAACGGCGTGATCCTCGTCGAGACGAAGGAGGGGCGCGCTGGCGAGACGCAGATCAACGTCAACGTCGAACAGAGCTACGCGCAGCCGACGGTCGTGCCGGAGATGGCCGGCGCCCTCACCTACATGAAAATGATGAACGAGCAGGCCGGCTACAACAACCAGTCGCCGTTCTTCACGAAGGAGGAGATCAATCAGACTCGGCAGCTGATGCAGTCCGGCGAAATCGATCAGAGCTATCAGTACCACAACACCGACTGGTACGGCACGGCGCTCAAGAACTTCTCGCAGGAGACCACGGCCAGCGCGTCGATCACCGGCGGCGGCGAGAGGGTGCAGTACCGGACGTCGTTCAACGCGGCGACCGAGAACGGCATTCTCGTCAACAGCGGCACCGGCTTCGACAAGCTCGGCTTCCGGTCAAACCTGCAGGGGGACGTGACCGACAACTTTAACCTGAACCTGAATCTCCACGGGCGGCTCGAGCAGCGGAGCATTCCGGCCTGGACCCGAGGCCTGAACTCCGCCTGGGAGATGCTCCAGCGTGGAAAGCCGACCCAGCCCGCCTTCTTCCCGAACGGCAAGCCGGGCCCGGCGCAGGAGAACGGCGTGAACCCGGTTGTGGCCAACCAGACCGGATACGACAGGGAGGATACCTACTTCTTCCAGAGCGACCTGAACATGACCTACGACGTGCCGTCGGTTGAGGGCTGGACCATAGAGAGCACGGTCGCCTACGACCGCCATTTCTACACTGAGAAGCGGTGGCAGGAGCCCTGGACGCTCTTCAGCTTTACCGGCATGGAGAACGGCGAGCCCGTTCTCAAGGGGTCGCAGGTGGGCGTGCCGGAGCCGCGGCTGACGGAAAACAAGCGGAACGCGCAGGACGTGCTCCTTCGGGCCACGACGACCTACGAGAAGTCCCTGGGCAACCACAACACGAGCCTGCTGTTAGGGACGGAGTACCAGTCGTCGAACATGGACACGACCCACACCTTCCGCCGCTTCTTCCCGACCGATCAGATTCAGGAGTTCGTCGCGGGCGGGACCGCACAACAGAATATCTTCGGCACGGGCCGGCACTCGGCGCGCTTCAACTTCTTCGGCCGGGCCAATTACGACTACCGCGAGAAGTACCTCGTCGAGGTGGTGGCCCGGTACGATGGGTCCTACATCTTCCCGGAGGGCCAGCGGTTCGGCTTCTTCCCGTCGGTCTCGGCCGGGTGGCGCATTGCCCAGGAGGACTGGTTTAACGGCGTCACGAACAACTTCTTCGACCGGCTGAAAATTCGATCGTCCTACGGCCTGACGGGCAACGACCAGATCGAGCCCTATCAGTTCCTGCGGACCTTCGGGCTGAGCGGACAGACGGCCTTCGGCGATGGGCTGGGCACCACGATCTCCCAGACCCGCGTCCCGAACCCGGACGTGACCTGGGAGGTGGCCCGGCAGTTCGACGTCGGCCTCGAGGGCGCGATGTTTGACAGCCGCCTCTCGTTCAACCTTACCTACTTCAACCACTTTCGGGACGACATCCTGTGGTTCCGCAACCAGGCCATTCCGGCTACTGCGGGCTTCAGTCTGCCCCGAGAGAACATCGGGCAGGTGCGCAGCACCGGCTACGAGGCGCAGATCGACTACACCCAGGATGTAACCTCGGAGTTCTCGTTCCGGATTGGCGGCAATGTGACCTTCGCCGAGAACGAGATTGTGGACTTCGCCGAGGCAGAGGGCGTGCCCGCCTGGCAGGAGAACGAGGGTCGGCCGATGGGAACCGACCTTTACTACATCGATCAAGGCATCTGGAATACCCAGGAGGAGATCAATAAGGCCGAGGCGAACTGCCCGAACGGCAACCTCTGCCACTGGCCGGGGGCCCGTCCCGGGGATGTCCGTTTCAAAGACATCAACGGCGACGGCAGCATTACCGCCGACGACCGGCGCCGGATTACCGAAAATGGTCGACCGGACCTCATCGGCGGGCTGAACCTGGGCGCGACCTACGGGAACGTCAGCCTGAATCTGCAGCTCCAGGGCGCGGCGCAGGTCCGGCACTACGTCTTCACCGGGGCGGCCGGTACCTTCGGAAACTACTACCAGGCGTTCGCCGAGGACCGCTGGACCCCGCAGAACAAGCAGGCCTCCGGGCCGCGGGCCTACCAGCGGACGAACCCGCACTGGGCGTCCAACGCGAACACGTTCTTCCTGCGGGACGCGAAGTACCTCCGGCTCAAGGCCGCACAACTCAGCTACCAGGTGCCGAAGAGCCTGACACAGGGCGTCGGCGTTGGAAGCTTCCAGGTGTACCTCAGTGGTCGAAACCTGCTGACGCTGACCCCGATCGACGTCGTCGATCCGGAAATTCGAAACAACGCCGGTCACGTGTACCCCCCGGAGCGGGCCTACACGTTTGGCATCCGGATGGGGCTGTAGAGCCTGCATCCGCGGCACTACCTGTCCACCTCGTGCCCCGTCCGACGCGAGAGGGCGGGGCACGGCACCGAGACCCCAAGATCTCTCACGCATTATCCGAGGGTAGCTCCCCAAACCCATGAGACGACTGACACGCCTATTCACCGCCTTTCTTGTTGGCTCCCTGCTGGTTCTGGCGGGGTGCGACAGCCTGAACCTAAAGCCGAAGGACGAGCTCGCCGCCGACCGGGTCTTTCAGGACCCCGCCCTCGCCAAGGCGTACCTGAACGAAGTGTACGCCCGCACAGGCCTCGGCTATGGGGACCCGATGCAGACGCCGGGGATCACCGACGAGGCCTACAATACCCACGGCCACCCCGGGACGCAGAACATCCAGTCGACCCTCACCCCGGGCGACCGGGGCATGTGGGACGCGCCGGGCTGGCGCCCGCCCGACAATCCCCCGTACCAGGGCTACAACTGGAACAGCGTCTACTCCTCGGTTCGGGACCTGAATCTCTTCATCCGGAACATGAAGGGGAACCAGAACATCCCCAGTGACCAGCGGGACCAGCTTCTGGGGGAGGCCTACTTCCTGAGGGGCTTCTTCTATCAGAACCTCATGAAGCTCTACGGGGGGATACCCGTCGTCAAGAAGGTCTTTGAACTGTCTGGGGGCGTCGCCCAGTACCAGGTACCGCGTAACACCTTCGCCGAAACCGTCGACGCGGTCGTCTCGGACCTCGACTCCGCCGCGACGCTGCTGGACATGAGTCCGCGCCGGCAGGGCGCCGCGACGCGGGGTGCCGCGATGGCCCTCAAGTCCCGCGTGCTGCTCTACGCGGCCAGTGACCTCTACAACAACAGTCCTTTCGGGGGCGAGAAGGCCAAGTACGTGAGCTACACCACTGACACTAATAGTGACCAGCAGAGCCGCTGGAAGAAGGCCCGGGACGCGGCCCAGGCCGTAATCGACATGGGGGCCTACAGCCTCGAGCAGACGCCGACCCCGCAAGCCTACCACGAGCTGTTCACGAAGGGGAACCCGAGCGGTACTATCTGGGCCCGCTACTTTAACGAGAACGCGAGCTACAACCACAACCAGTCCCAGTACACGAGCCCGAACGGGTACTTCTCGTGGTCGGGCGACACGCCGACCCAGCAGCACGTGAACGCCTACGACATGGCAGACGGCTCCAACTTCCAGTGGGAGGGCGCCGACCCGACGCCGTCTACCCCAGAGGCCCGGCAGCCGAGCCGGGACTCGGTCGACGCTGAGAATCCGTACACGAACCGGGACCCGCGCTTTTACGCCAACATTCAGTTCAGCGGCGCGAACTGGCGAACGCGGCCGTCCGGAGAGCCGGCGTCCGTCGACCCGGCCGGGGTGATCCTGACCGGAAAGTACGAAATGCCGGACGGATCGATGAAGTTTGGCCTCGACACCCCCAACGGCCCGCAGCCCTGGAACTCCTCGCGGACGGGCTACAATCTCCGAAAGTTCGTGGATCGCGACATTGTCCCCCACCAGGAGCAGGCGTACAACCCTTGGATCTTCATCCGCTACGCGGAGGTCCTCCTGAACAAGGCAGAGGCCGAGGCCAATCTCGGGAACGTCGGTTCCGCGATGCAGGCCCTCAACAAGGTACGGACGCGGGTCGGGATGCCGCCGATCACGCAGTCCGACTTCTCGGGGACGGAAGGGCTTCTCAAGCACATCCGCGAGGAGCGGGAGGTGGAACTGGCCTTTGAAGGCCATCGCTACTTCGACGTCCGGCGCTGGAAGATGGGGCCGCAGGCGTACACGGACGCCCGGGGTATCGAGGTGACTGGTCACCTGAAGGACGGAATGGGCCAGCCCGGCATGGCGCTCGGCAATCTGGTTGCCCAGGACAGCTACAACTACTTCTTCAAGGTGATCAACCTCCAGGAGCGGGAATGGAAGGACAAGAACTACTTCCTGCCGTTCTCGAACGAGGAGGTAAACCGGAATCCGAAACTGGTACAGAATCCAGGGTACTAACATTCCGACGGCCGGATCGTGGGAGCTGGTCCGGCGTCCGTCACGACAGCAGAAGGCCCGACCCTGCCCGGTCCGCAGTGTCCTGCGGGCCGGGCATACGGGTGTTCGAGCTCCCGATGAGGAAGAGGCCCGACCGGCGAGGCGTGCTGGGGGGAGGGGCCCCGCAGTCTTTCGTGCCACGACAACCACGACCCAATGGACGCCTCCGAATCGAACACCATCACCCGCCGCCAGGCCCTTCGGCGCGTCGGGGCACTGCTGGGCGGGGTCGTTTC
>JBDGQP010000072.1:0-15902 GCA_042218975.1 Salinibacter sp. | reverse complement strand
CATCGAGGTGTCGCCCCACAACCCGGACGTGGTGTACCACGCCTCCCACCGCATCTGGCGGTCGACGGACCGGGGCATGTCCTGGACCCGGATCTCCGATGATCTGACGACAGACACCCCCGCGCACCAGGACTTCGCCGGCGAGCCGATCACGAAGGACAACACCGGCGTCGAGGTCTTCAACACCGTCTTCTCCCTGCAGGTGAGCCCACACGCGGCCGAAACCCTGTGGGCCGGTACCGACGACGGTCGCATCTGGATCTCACAGAACAGGGGCTCCAACTGGACCGAGATTACGCCGGAGGGGCTGCCCCAGTACGGCACGGTACAGCGCATTGAGGTGTCGCCCCACGACGCGGGCACGGCCTACGCCACCGTCCACCGCTACCGTCTCGACGACTGGACGCCCTACGTCTACCGCACCACCGACTACGGACAGTCCTGGACGCGCATCGCCACGGGCGAGCGGGGCATCCCGTCCGACTCGCCGGTGTGGGTCGTCCGCGAGGACCCGCAGCGGGAGGGCCTGTTGTACGCCGGCACGGAGTTCGGCATCTACGTCTCGTTCAACGACGGGCAAAGCTGGCGGCCCTTCCAGCAGAACCTGCCGGTGACGCGCGTGCCGGACCTCAAGATCAAGGACGACGACCTGGTCGTCGCCACCCACGGCCGCTCGTTCTGGATTATGGACGACCTGGCCCCGTTGCGACAGATGTCCAGCGCCGTCATGAAGGCGGACATGCACCTCTTCGACCCGGCGCCGGCGCACCTCGTGTCCAGCTCCGGCGCGAAGGCCGACCACGAGGACCGTGACCCGGCCGGGAATCCGGGCGGGGCGGCCCTCGACTACGCCTTTGCCGAGGCTCCGGACACGACCGTGACCCTCGACGTGGTGGCCCCCAACGGCTCCGTCGTACGCACCTTTACCAGCGACTCGACGGCCGCCGAGAAGGGCGAGCCGGTCCTGCCGGCCGAGGCGGGCCTGAATCGGTTCTACTGGTCCCTGCGCGCCGACGGGGTCGAGAAGGTCGACGACGCGGTCGTCTGGGGCTTCACCGGCGGGCCGAAAGTGCCGCCCGGCACGTACACGGTGCGCCTCACCACGGCGACGACCGCCGACACCCTCAGCGAGACGGTCGACGTCCGCATGGACCCCCGCCTCAAGGACGTGACGGCGTCGGACCTCCAGGCGCAGTACGAGTTGGCGACGGCCATCCGCGACTCGACCACCGCCGTCTACGACGCGATCCGGACCATTCGCTCGGTGCGCGAGCAGGTCACCTCGGTCGCCGACCACGCCGCCGAGGCGGGGCACCACGGCCTCACCGCGCAGGCCGACTCGATCGCCGAGGACCTGACGACCATCGAGCAGGAGCTGATGCAGACGCGGAACCAGAGCAATCAGGACCCCCTCAACTTTCCGCCGCAGCTCGACAACCAGTACGCCTACCTCTACGGCTACGTGGCCCAGCCGAACGGGCCGCCGACGGAGGGGGCCCGCACCCGCTTCGAGGACCTCAACAAGCAGTGGCGGGCGCTCCACGACCGTCTGCAGACGATCCTCGACACCGACGTTCCTCGGTTCAAACAGCGGGTCCGCTCCCTGCAGGGCCCGGTCTTCACCTCGGCGGAGTAGCGGCGGGGGCCGGCGGGCCTCTCCGAGGCGCCAGGTCGCCGCGACTGGCGCGCACGCCTCCGCGACTGGCGCGCACGCCTCCGCGCCCTCCCATGTCGGCCCATGACCTTCGCTCGGCCCTCCTCGTGTGCCCCACGGGGAGGGCCGAACGGATTGGGACCCATCCGTCTTCGGCTCCCGCCCGAGCGGTGTGGATCGCGAGCGGCGCCTGCATTCCCTTTCTACCCGTAGGCTCCATCTCTGGGCGGCTGCGTCTCCCCGTCGACGGACGGATCCGAGACGTTTGGGAGCCGAAGCAGGGTCCGACGCGTGCCGCGGCCGAAGCGGCGAACATTGTCCCGCGCGACGATGCCGATCCGTGAGGATGTGCGTAGGCGGTCTTCCGCACCCGCTCCGGGGCCGGTCGCGGCTTCACCAACGGCGTGCCCCCTGCTCCCCGGTGGACGCGGGGACCGTCGGACGACCGGTCATTGGGCTTCGAAAGGCCTGCGGAAACGGAGAGCGGGCCTGGACGAGCGCCCCGGAAAAGGGCGGCGCAGGAACGGACTGCCCCATCGACTCGTCCATAGACGGGCGTATGCATTTCTCCCAGCAGTGTCCAGCGCACCGTCCCCATGGGATCCCCTCAACTCGACGACGACGGCCGGATCGTAACGCTCGACCTCCACGGCGCGACGGTGGAGGAAGCCATCGATCTGACCTACAGCACCCTTCGGCTCGCCGAGCAGCGGGGACGCACCCGCCTGAAGCTGATCCACGGCTCCTCCACGACGAACAGCGGGGCCGGGCGCACCATCAAGAGCGCCCTCCACGACCTCCTCGACCGCGGGGAACTGGGCACGCACGCCACGAACGTCATCCGCTCCCAGAATACGCTGGTCCTGGCCCTGGACCTGACGGCCTCCGGCGACTCGACGCCCATTCGCCTTCGGGACGTTCAGCCGTGACTGCGGGCTCGTCCCCTGCTCCTCATCTCTGAACAGGTGTCCGAGGTGCCCGTAGGGAGGGACGATTTCAGCGCGACTCGTTGTCCCGTCAACTCCTCCCCCCTATGTCGACCTCCTACGAGCGAGAGCGTACCCTTGCCTTCGAGGCCGTCCAGGCCGCCGCCGCACTCTGCGAGTCGGTTCGCGACGACAAGGGCGAGGTGCTCCGCAAGGACGACCGGACGCCCGTTACGGTGGCTGACTTCGGGAGCCAGGCCCTCATCTGCCGGGCCCTGATGGCCGCGTTTCCCGAGGATCCGGTGATCGCCGAGGAGGACTCCTCGGCCCTCCGCACCCCCGACAACGCCGACGTGCGTGATCAGGTCATCGAGCACGTTCGGGCCCACCACGCCAACGCCGGGCCGGAGGGGGTGTACACCTGGATCGACCACGGCACGGCCCGCCGGTACAGCGACCGCTTCTGGACGCTCGACCCGATCGACGGGACGAAGGGCTTCGTGCGGGGCGACCAGTACGCCATCGCCCTTGCGCTGATCGAGGACGGCACCCCGCAGGTCGCCGCCCTCTGCTGCCCGCACCTGCCGAATCCCCTCGACGCCGAGGCCCCGGACTCGCGCGGGCAGGCCTTCCTCGCAGTCCGCGGCGAGGGCACCGTGCGCCGTCCCCTCCACAGTGAGGGCGAGCCCGCCCCGATCCAGACGAGCGACACCACGGACCCGAGCGCGGGGCGCTTCACCGAGTCGTTCGTCTCCTCCCACAGCTCACACGACCGGGCCGCCGAGGTGGGCGAGCGGCTCGGCATCACCGCCGACCCGATCCGGATTGACAGTCAGGCCAAGTACGCCATTGTCGCGGGCGGCACCGCCGACATTTACCTTCGCCTCCCGCGCCCCGGCACCAACTACACCGAGCGCATCTGGGACCACGCAGCCGGGGCCCTGGTCGTGGAGGCCGCCGGGGGGACCGTCACCGACATCCACGGCACGCCGCTTGCCTTTACGCACGGCTCCCTGCTGAAGTCCAACACCGGCGTCGTGGCGACCAACGGCCCCCTGCACGACCCGGTCCTCGATGCCCTTCAGGCGACCTCGGCGTAGGGGCCGGATCGCGCCCGATCCCTACGACGCCAGTAGAGGTTCCCGAGCCGCTCCTCCAGTCGACCGCGACGGCATGGACGCCTACCTCCTCTGCGCCGGCTTCGGCACGCGGATGCGCCCGCTGACCGAGGACACGCCCAAGCCCCTGCTCTCCGTCGGCGGACGGCCGCTCCTCGACCATCTCCTGACCGACCTGCGGGACGCTTCGTCGCTGGAGGCGATCCACCTCGTCGCCAACCACCGGACCGTCGAGGCCTTCCGGGCCTGGGCCGCCGAGCGGCGGGCGGCGCTCCGCGACGCCGGCGTCGCGATTCGCGTCTACGACGACGGCGGCGAGGGACCCGAGACGCAGCTCGGAGCGGTCGGCGACCTCCGGTTCCTGCTCGACCGGACGGGGATTCCCGAGGACGGCGCCCTGGTCAGCGGCGGGGACAGCCTCTACCGGTTCCCCCTCGCCCCCCTCCTGGACCGCTTCGACGGCCCGGCCTCCCGGGTGCTGGCCCTCCACGAGCCGGACCCGGCGCGGCGGCGCCAGAGCAGCGTCCTCCGCCTCGACGGGCCCCGCGTCACGGGACTCGCCGAGGACCCCGCCGACGCCGACAGCACCCGCATCTGCCCGTCCTGGTACCTGCTCACCACCTCGGCGCTCACGGCCGTCGGTCCGTACCTGGATGAGGGGGGCGACCCGGACACGCTCGGTGCGTTCGTCGACGCCGTGGCACGGACGCAGCGGGTTGAGGCCGTGCGGCTCCCCGAGCAGCCCCACCTGCGCCTGCACTGCAACACGCCCGCGGACCTGGAGCGGGCCCGCACGCTCCTAGAGGAGGAGGCCCGCCACGTGCTCGATGCGGAGGCCGTCCGTGACGGTTTGCCCGAGCGGGACGGCTGACCCGGACGTGCCCCACACCGCCCCTCACGCCTCACGCATCCCCCCTCACCCGAACGCCTCCCGCAGCTGAGTGCAGGCCTGCTCGAGCACCGGACGCTCCTTGGCGAAACAGAAGCGGAGCTGCGTGCGGCCGTCGACCGGGTCCTCGTAGAAGGAGCGTCCCGTCACGCTGCCGATGCCGGCCTCGGTGACGAGCGTCTCGCAGGCGGCCGCGTCGTCCGCGAAGCCGGTCCGGCGATCGGCGAGGGGCCCGAAGTCGGCCAGGGCGTAGTAGGCCCCGTCCGGCCAGGGCACGTCGAACCCGATGTCCTCCAGGGTCTCGCAGAGCATCCGGCGGCGCTCCGCGTAGTCGGCCTGGAGCTGCGCCACGTAGCTATCGTCGAGTTCCTCGAAGGCGGCGAGGGCCGCGTGCTGGAGGGGACGCGGCGCGCAGATGTAGAGGAGATCGTTCATCAGGCCCATCCGTTCGGCGATCGGGGCCGGCGCGACGCCGTAGCCCAGGCGCCACCCCGTCACGTTGTAGGCCTTCGAGAAGCCCGAGAGGGTGATCGTCCGCTCGTAGGCGTCCGGCAGGCTGGCCAGCGACACGTGCTCGGCGCCGTCGTAGAGCATGTATTCGTAGATCTCGTCGGTGACGGCCACCACGTCGTGGGCCTTCATCAGGTCGAGCAGGGCCCCCAGCTCAGCCCGCGTCCACACCTTGCCGCTGGGGTTGGCCGGCGTGTTGACGACAATCGCCTTGGTAGACGGGGTCAGCACGGCCTCGACGGCCGACCGATCGAACTGCGCGTCGGGGCCGCCGAGCGGAACGGTCCGGATCGTGGCGCCGGTGAGTTCGAGGATGTTGCGGTGGTACCCGTAGAACGGCTCGAAGATAACGACCTCGTCCCCCTCCTCCAGCAGCGTGAACGCCGCCGAGACGAAACAGCCCGTCGACCCGACCCCCACGACGACCTCGTCGGGCACGGTGGCCGGCAGGTCGTTCTCGGTCTGCACTTTCTCGAGGATGGCCCGGCGCAGCGGCGCGATGCCGGCGTGGTGGGAGTAAATGGACCGGTCCTCGGCGATGGCCTGCCGGGCTCGGTCCTTGATGGGCTGGGGCGTGGGCAGGTCGCAGACCCCCTGTCCCAGGTTGATGCCATCGACCGCCTCGACCCGACGGGTGACCGACCGGATGTCGCTCTGCTCGAGGGACTGGGCGCGGCCGGCGAACGAGAAGGAGCGGTCCATGAGCACGTGAGGGGTGTGGGGGGCCAGTGCAGCTCCTTTCAAATAAACGGGCGGCCCGGCGGGGTGCAACCGCAGGTTGGAACGTCGCGGGGCCAGGCCCTTTGATGGGCGCACGTTCAGTTTTCCCGAATGCCCACCCGTCCCATGGCCGACACGACCGCGGACTCCTTTCTGCACGAGGCCCTCGACCTCGCCGTCGAGAACGTCGAGTCGGGACTCGGGGGGCCCTTCGCCGCCCTCGTCGTCGCCGAGAACGAGATCGTCGCCCGGGGCACCAACCGCGTGACGACGGTGCGCGACCCCACGGCCCACGCAGAGATCACGGCCATTCGGGCCGCGTGCCAGGAGCGGGGCGACTTTCATCTCGACGGGTGCGTCCTCTACTCCACCTGCGAGCCCTGCCCGATGTGCCTCGGCGCCATCTACTGGGCCCGGCTCGACGGGGTCGTGTACGCCGCCACCCGGGCCGACGCCGCCGCGGCCGGCTTCGACGACGAGCACATCTACCGAGAACTGGACACGCCGCCCGCCGACCGGGCCATTCCGATGACGCAGGAGTTGGCGGAGAGCGCGGATCGGCCGTTTGAGGCCTGGTGCAATTACGAGGACCGGGTGGAGTACTAACCCCCGCCAACGAGTGAAATCTTCTAGGCGATGAGGACGTCGTCCCAGCTGTCGTCCGGAGGGGGGATGGTGTCCGTCTCGCCGGGCCCCACGTCGAGGGTGCGCGTCTCGGTGACGTTGTTGTCCTCGTCGACGAGGATGACCCGCGGGTGGTGCTGCCGGGCCTCGCTCGGGGTCAGGTCGGCGTAGGCGATCACGATCACCTCGTCGCCGGGCGCCGCGAGGCGGGCCGCCGGGCCGTTGAGGCAGACGGTGCGCTCGCCCGCTTTGCCCGGCATCGTGTAGGTTTCGAGCCGGTGGCCGTTGTTGACGTTGACGACCTGCACCTTCTCGTACGGCAGGAGCCCAGCGGTGTCGAGCAGTTCCTCGTCGACCGTAATCGATCCCTCGTAGTAGAGATCGGCCTCCGTGACGCGGAGCCGATGCAGCTTCGCCTTGAGCATCGAGATGGTCATGCCGGAGCCAGCGGATCGGGTTCGTTCGACAGTGGACGAGAGGACAGCCGGGGGCGCCTACGACGCGGGCACCTCGACGAAGGCGTTGTCGATCAGGCGGGTGTTCCCGAAGTAGACCGCCACGGCGGCGAGCACCTCTTCGCCGGGCGCGAGCCGATCGACCGGCTGGAGCGTGTGGGCGTCGACGACCGACGCGTACTCGACCTCGGCGTCGGGGGCCCCGCTGAGAATGCGGTCCATCGCACGAACAACGGCGGTTGGGTCCTGTTCCCCCCCTTCGATTGCCGCCCGCGCGGCCGTAACCGCCTCGTAGAGCACCGTCGCCTGCGCCCGCTCGTCGGGGTCGAGGTAGGCGTTGCGGGACGAACGGGCGAGGCCGTCGTCCTCGCGGACGGTCGGCACCCCGACGACGTCGATGTCGAAGAGAAGGTCCTCGACGAGACGCCGGAGGATGACGAACTGCTGGGCGTCTTTCCGCCCGAACACCGCCACGTCGGGCTTGCAGGCGTGGAAGAGCTTCGTGACCACGGTCGCAACGCCGCGGAAGTGCCCCTCGCGGTGGGCACCGCAGAGGTGCTCGTCGAGGTGCTCGACCTCGGCCCACGCGAGAGGCCCCGGCAGGCGGTCGTCGGCGACCGACGGGTACATCTCCTCCGTCGACGGCGAAAACATCGCGTCCACGTCCCGTTTCTCCAGCTTATCGCGGTCCCCCTCCAGATCCCGCGGATAGGCGTCGTAGTCCTCGTCCGGCCCGAACTGGGTCGGGTTCACGAAGACGGAGACGGTCACGTGGTCGGCCGCGTCGAGGGCCCGGCGCACGAGCGCCAGGTGCCCCTCGTGGAGCGCGCCGAGCGTCGGCACGAGCGCCAGGGTGTGGCCGTCGGCGCGGGCCGCGTCGGCGTGGGCCTGCATGTCGTCGACCGTGCGGAGAACCTCCATCGGGGGCGTGTGGGTGGACAGGAAGAATGGACGCTTGGCGTCCGTCGAACCCGCCGCTCCTGACTACGGAAGCCGGGGCGTCAGGTTCGTCGCCCCAAAACGCCGGCCTGGGTCCCCCCTTCGCCGCTCGTCCCGGGCCGGATCGGGGTCCCGACGGCAGCCGTGCCCCCAACGGCCGAGGAGCGCTCCGTCCCGCGGCCGCCCCGCACTCATCCTCTCTTCATTGAAGTTCGCCGCCGCGTCGTCGACGTTACAGGATGGGACGATTCCCGACCCGCTTCTCTCCTCATCAAGTCCCCGCTCGACCGATGGCCTCCAACTTCCGTACCGAACGCGACTCGCTGGGCGAGGTGCAGGTGCCCGCCGACGCCCTCTACGGCGCCCAGACGCAACGGGCCAAGGAGAACTTTCCGATCAGCGATCTTCGCTTTGCCCGCCGCTTCATCGAGGCCTTGGGCCACGTGAAGCAGGCGGCCGCGCGGGCCAATCGTCGGCTCGGACTCCTCGACGACGAGACCGCGGAGGTCATCGTGGAGGCCGCCCAGGAAGTGATCGAGGGCACGCACGACGAGGCGTTCGTGCTCGACATCTTCCAGACCGGCAGCGGCACCTCCACCAACATGAACGCCAACGAGGTGATCGCGAACCGCGCCGCCGAGCTCCTCGGCGCCGAGCGGGGGAGCAAGGCCGTCCACCCGAACGACGACGTCAACATGTCGCAGTCGTCGAACGACACGATCCCCACCTCGATGCACGTGGCGGCACGGATGGGGTTGGAAGACGATCTCCTCCCCGCCCTCCGGGCCCTGCACGGGGCCCTCGCCGACAGGGCGGAGGCCCTCGACGACGTGGTCAAGAGCGGGCGCACCCACCTGATGGACGCGACGCCCGTGCGGCTGGGGCAGGAGTTCGGCGGCTACGCGGCGCAGATCGAGCAGTCGATCACCCGCATCGAGGAGGCGTCCGAATCCCTCGCGGAGGTGGCGCTGGGCGGCACGGCCACGGGCACCGGCCTGAACCGGCCCGTCGACTTCCCCGAGGTCGCCCTGGAGGGGCTCTCCGACGCCACCGGCCTCGACTTCCACGAGGCCAACAACCACTTCGCCCAGCAGGCCGGCAAGGAGCTCTACGTCGACGCCCACGGGGCCCTCAACACCCTGGCCACGGCTCTCCTCAAGATTGCCAACGACCTCCGCCTTCTCTCCAGCGGCCCCACCAGCGGCATCGGCGAGGTCGAGCTGCCGGTCATCCAGCCCGGCTCCTCCATCATGCCCGGCAAGGTGAACCCCGTACAGAGCGAACAGGTGATGATGGTCGCCGCGCAGGTGACGGGCAACCACCAGACCCTCACCCTCGCCAACACGCACGGCAACTTCGAGCTGAACGTCATGATGCCGGTCATGGCCCACGGCATGCTGCAGAGCATCGACCTCCTGGCCCACAGCGTCGAGGCCTTCCGGACCAAGTGCGTCGAGGGCATCGAGGCCGACCACGCCCGCTGCCAGGAGCTGCTGGAGCTGAACCCCTCGATTGCGACCGCCCTCAACACCGCCATCGGCTACGACAAGGCCAGCGAGGTGGCCAAAAAGGCCGCAACGGAACGCAAGAGCGTGCGCACAGTGGTAAAGGAAATGGGCCTCCTCACCGACGAGGAGCTCGACGAGTACCTCGACGTGCAGGCGATGACGGAGCCCGGCGTTCCGGGAGAGGAATAGGGGCTGCAGGGGCCTGGATGGGCGGACGGGGGCTCTTCGCCCCGAACCGGTCCGGCGTGCGCGGAGCGAATGGGCCCGTGGGAGAGTGGGCGCGCAGGGGTAGGGGCGACGACCGGCCTGTGGCACCGCCCACGTCTAATCCCATGCGCCCCCGCTCTCCCCCCTACGCCCCACACCTCGCCGATTTGCTTCGATCTTGAGCAGTCGGGGGGCATCTTCCTCCGCTTTTCCTCGTATTTACAATGTGGTGGCGGGAACGGGTACGAATTTGCCCCCAACGGTCGTTGATTGGACGGCATGATGGGACCGGTGTCGACCCGCGTCGCGGGCCCGGGGCCTCTCGTCTCTACTGTTTTCTTGACAAGCTCGGCTTCGACTCCATGAGTACCAAAGGCAAAGTTTCGATCGCCGCATTCGTCGGCGGGGCCTTCCTGGCCGGCATTCTATTCGCCACGGTGGGCGCCAACCTGTTTGGCTTCGGCGACACGGTCGGCACCCCGGGGCAGGCGGCCAAGCTCGACGGCTCGACGGCCCTCCAGCAGTCGACGGACGCGAGTCCCCAGGACCTGGGGAGCGCGTTCACGAAGGTCGCCAAGTCGGTGAACCCGGCCGTCGTCCAGATCCAGGCCCGGAAAGTCGTGGAGCGTGAGATGCGCAATCCGTTCCGCGGCACCCCCTTCGAGGACTTCTTCGGCGGCCCTCGGGGCCCCCAGCAGGAGGGACCTGTTCGCCAGGGCCTCGGTTCCGGCGTCGTCATCCGCTCGGACGGCCACATCGTGACCAACAACCACGTCGTCGAGAACGCCGAGCAGTTGAGCGTGGTGACGCTGGACGGCTCCGAGTACGACGCGAAGATCGTGGGGACCGACCCGTTCAGCGATCTCGCCGTCATCAAGATCGACCCTCCAGAGGACCTGCGGGCCATCAGCTTCGGCAACTCCGACCAGCTCAGCATAGGCCAGTGGGTGCTGGCCTTCGGCTCTCCCCTGTCGCGGAACCTCAACAACAGCGTCACGGCCGGCATCGTGAGCGCCATCGGGCGCCTCCGGTCGCCCGGCCAGCGGCGGCCCACTCAGGGGCAGAACGGGAGTGAGATTAGCCCGATCCAGAACTTCGTGCAGACCGACGCGGCCATCAATCCGGGCAACTCCGGCGGGCCGCTCGTGAACCTGAACGGGGAGCTGGTGGGCATCAACACGGCCATCGCCTCGCAGACCGGCGGGTATCAGGGCATCGGCTTTGCCATTCCCTCGAACACCGTCGAACGGGTGGCCACCCAGCTCATTGAGGAGGGCGACGTCCAGCGCGCCCGACTGGGCGTACGGTACGGCCCGGCCTCCCAATCCCTCATCAAAAATGCGGACCTTCCGTCCGGGGCCGCCGTCATTGGACGGGTCCTGGAGGGCTCCCCGGCCGCCGAGGCCGGCCTGAAGGCCGGTGACGTCGTGACGGCCATCAACGGCGAGCCGATGCAGAACTACCTCCAGATCGGCAACAAGATTGCGAGCATGCAGCCGGGGCAGGAAGTCACGCTGACCATACGGCGGAACGGCGAGAGCCGAAAAATCACCGTCACGCTCGGCTCGGCGGATACCGGCGGCTCGGCGGACGACGGGGGCGGCGACGCGCCGTCGCAGGACCAGATGATGCAGGAGCTCGGCCTGAGCCTCCGCAACGTTACCCCGGAGATTGCCCGCCAGCTCGGGCTCGACAGCGCCGAGGGCGTGGTCATCACGGACGTCGACCGCTCGAAGCCAATGATCCGCAACTCCGGACTCGAACCGAAGCAGGTGATCGTGGAGATCGCGGGTCAGCCCGTGCCGGACGTCGAGACCTTCCAACAGGTCTACGGGAAAATTCCGGCCGGCGAGGCCTTCCGCGTCGTCGTCCGCCTGCCGCAGGGCTTCGTGGACGTGACGAGCCTCCGGAAGCCGTCGAACGGCGGCTGACCCTCTCGTCGCTCCGACTCAAAAAAAGCGCCCCGTTCTCCCCTCGGGAGGATGGGGCGTTTTTCGTTGGGGCACCGATGGACGTACGGAGGGTCCCGACCGGGGCCTTTGAATCGGCCACGTCGACCCGAGCCGGAGTCGGGGACGCGGGACGATTTATGCTCAAACTTTCAGAACGCGGCACGACGGTTCGCGTTCGTACTATCGGTTCTCATCTCGTCCCATCGTCCCTCGCTTTCCATAGACCGCCTGCGTCCATATGTCTTCTGTCGACCGACGCGAACTCGACGCCCCTCCCGACGAATCGACGATCGCCACGCTCCGCGAGGAAGCGGCGGCGCAGGACGTCTCGATCGAAACCCACTACCCCGCCGGGGACGACCAGAAGCGTCTAGTCGTGTCGCCACGGGGCACGGTGGTCGTCCTGAATGACGTATCGGAGACCACGTTCAACCGGTCGACGTCCCCCGCCGAGATCGCGGCGGAGCTGCGCGAGTAGGCCGCTCTCGAAGGCCTGGACGGGCCCTCGGGGGCCGGCGCCGGATTTAGGTCTCGACGACGCAGTTGGTCGACCCGTACTCATTGGGCTCGACGGCGTCGGCCTCCTCCTCGTTCACCCAGCCGTGCTCCTCGCTGTAGTATCGGAAGGCGTACCGGTCGCCCTCCTCAAGCAACACGTTGGTGCTGAAGGTCTGGTTGCTCCGGCGCACGAACGTGTGCTCGCCCGGAGTCCAATCGTTGAAGTCGCCCACGACGGAGAGCGCGTCGCCGTGCGGATGATCCTCGGGCAGGACGAAGGTAACCTTGACGCGATCGCTGTCTCGCTTGTTGACTTTTTTGATCATGGGAAGTTCTCTCTGAATGGTTGAGTAGCGCGTTCTGAGAAGGGAGGGCAGCCCCCGGCCGTCCACGCTTTGACGCGGCGTGACCGGACGTCGGCTCCCGGTCGTCCCTATGCGGATCGGAGGACGTTGTGGCACTCGCCGTCCGAGAAAACCGCTTCCTTCGACGACTTTTCGCAGCGACGGCCGCGCGGGCCCGATCGTTCGGGCCCGGCGCCCCGGAGGTCCGAACATAGGCCCGCCCCGCCCGTGCCTACGTTCGACACAAGCGCCCTTTCCGGCTCGCCTGACCGCGAGCCCCCAGCACTGCCCTTCGACTGACGCCCGGTTTCCATGATCGACCGCATTTCTATTCTCGGCACCGGCCTGATCGGCGGGTCCCTCGGCCTCGCGTGGACGGAGCGGCGGCCCGACTGCACCGTCGTGGGCCACGACCAGCCGGAGGTGCTCGAGACGGCGGCGGCGCGCGGGGCCATCGACGAAAAGGCCGCCGATCCCGTGACGGCGGTCGAGGGGGCCGACCTCGTAGTGCTGGCCACCCCGCTCGCCACCATTCTTCGGTTGCTCGAGGCGATCGGCGACCACGTGGCCGACGACACGATCATCATGGACGTGGGGTCGGTCAAACAGCCGGTTCTCGACCAGGCCGCCGACGTACTCCCACCGGGCGTACCGTTTCTGGGCGGCCACCCGATGGCCGGGGCCGAGCAGACCGGCATCGAGTACGCCGACGCCCTTCTGTTCGAGAACGCGGTGTACGTGCTGTGCCTGCCGGAGGGCCGCGACGAGGCAGCCGTCGACGGCCCGCTGGCCCCCGCCGTCGACCTCATCGAGGCCACCGGCGCCCGGCCGCTCGTCCTGTCCCCGGAACGGCACGACCGCCTCGTGGCCGCCGTGAGCCACCTGCCCCAGCTCCTGGCGGTCTCGCTCGTCAACACCGTCGCGGACGCCGACGATCGGGACGAGGCCCGCAGCCTCGCCCTCGAGCTCGCAGGGGGCGGCTTCCGGGACATGACCCGGATCGCCGACTCGCCCTTCGACATGTGGCGCGACATCCTGGTCGGCAACGAGGGCGCGGTCCACGACGCCCTCAGCAACTTCCGGCGCACGCTCCGCTCGCTGCGCAACCGGCTGCTCGAGGGCGACCTGGAGGGCCTCGAAGACGCCTTTACCGACGCCCAGACCGCCCGCGACGCCGTGCCGGGCGACGCGAAGGGCTTCCTGCACCCCCTGGCCGACGTGTACGTGCGGGCCCCCGACGCGCCCGGCGTCATCCACGAGCTCACCGGCCTCCTCGTCGACGCGGACCTCAACATCAAGGACATCGAACTTCAGAAGATTCGGGAGGGCACCGGCGGGACCTTCCGCCTTGCGTTCACCGACGCCGCGGACGCCGACGCCGCCGTGGCGGCCCTCCAGGCGGCCGACTACGAGGCCTGGCGCCCGTAGCCTCCCCGGGCCGGACCCATCCCGCGTCCGCCCGACGCACGGCCGCGGCGCCCGGGAATCAACGGCGCTTTCGTTGACGGAAGGACGCCGGCCCGCTTATCTTCATTTGATGCCCGGTTTTCAACATTGGTGCCCGGTTTCCAGCATTCGTCCTCTTCCTCGCCATCCCGCTCCCCAATGGCCGACTCCCCCGACACTCTCAAGACGACCCCGCTCCACGCGATCCACAAGGACATGGGCGCCCGCATGATGGGCTTCGGGGGCTTCGACATGCCGGTGCAGTACAGCAGCATCATGGAGGAGCACATGGCCGTGCGCGAGGCCGCCGGCCTCTTCGACGTGAGCCACATGGGCGAGCTACTGATCGAAGGCGCCGAGGCCCTGCCGCTGATCCAGCACCTGATCACCAACGACGCCAGCACACTCAGCGACGGGCGGGCCCTCTACACCGTGATGTGCACCCCTGAGGGGGGCATCATCGACGATATGATCGTGTACCGCCGCGCCGAGGACCGGTACATGCTCGTCCTCAACGCGGCCAACGTGGAGCGGGACGTCGAGTGGATCCGGGAGCACAACCGGGACGGCGCCACCCTCCGGGACGTTTCCGACGAGACGGCCCTCCTCGCCCTGCAGGGGCCTCGCTCGCTCGACATCGCGCAGCCGTTTCTGGAACGGGCCCTCGAGGACCTGCCGTCCTACCACTTCTGGGAGGCCGGCGACGGGGCCTTCCTCGACTGCGACGCGGCCCTCGTCTCCCGCACCGGCTACACCGGCGAGACGGGACTGGAGCTCTACGTCCCGGCCGAGGACGCCCCGCGGGTCTGGCGGGCGCTCCTGGACGCCGGCGCGGACCAGGGCCTGCTGCCCGCGGGGCTCGGCGCGCGGGACACCCTGCGCCTCGAAACGGGGCTCTGCCTCCACGGCAACGACATCACGGAGCAGACCAATCCCTACGAGGCGGGGCTGGGCTGGCTCGTGAAGCTGGAGGAGGGCGACTTCGTCGGGCGGGATGCCCTCGAGAGCATCGAGCGCGAGGGACCTGAGCGCATGCTCGTCGGTTTCGTGGGCACCGAGCGGGGCATTCCGCGCCACGACCACGTCATCCAGTCGCCGGACGGGGAGACGATTGGGGTCGTTACCAGCGGCACCCAGTCGCCCATCCTCGACGTGGGCATCGGCCTCGGCTACGTCCCGAACGATCCCCGCTACACCGAGCCCGGCCGGTCGCTCCGCATCGCCAGCCGACGCCGCACCTTCGAGGCCACGGTGGCGGAGCCGCCCTTCCACAAAGACTGAGGGGCCGCCGCTTCTTTCCTTCCCTCTTTCCTCCCCGACCCGCATGGACGCCGAAGTGTTTCTCACGTACTCCAACGTCTCCCAGGACGACGTCCGCAACCGGACCGTCGTCGTGATCGACGTGCTCCGGGCCTGCTCGACAATCGTTACGGCCCTGGACCGGGGGGCCCGGGCCGTGATGCCGGTGGCCGACATGGCCCAGGCCGGCAAGATCGCGAGCAACCTGGACCCGGACGTGTACCGGCTCGGCGGAGAGCGCAACGGGAAAAAGATCGACGGCTACGACCTCGGCAACTCGCCGCGGGAGTACACGGAAGAGGCCGTCGAGAACCGCGACGTGATCCTCAACACGTCGAACGGCACCCAGGCCCTCGCCCGGGCGACCTCGGCGAAGCACCTCGTGGGGGCGTGCTTCCTGAACGCCGAACGGGTCGTGGACTTCGTGCGGTCGGTCGACGACGAAGTGACCATCGTCTGCGCGGGACGCCAGAACCGGCTCGCCCTCGAGGACACCCTCTGTGCCGGCCTGCTGCTGGACCGGCTCTGGGACCGCGAGAAGCCGGGGATCGTGACCGACTCGGCCCACACCGCGTTCACCCTCTACGAAACCGACCGGGACGACCTCCGCTCGGCCCTCGACGGCGCCAACCACGCCGAGTACCTTGTCGAGCAGGGCTTCGAGACCGACCTCGACTACTGCTTTCGGGTCGATGCGCTCTCGGTTCTCCCCTACTACTCGGACAATCGCCTCCGTCGGTACGAGGAACTGAGCGCGGTCTAGTGCAGATTCAACGAATCATTTTGGGATTGAGCCAATGAGAAGTTCCGTCC
>JBDGQP010000071.1:54505-55053 GCA_042218975.1 Salinibacter sp. | reverse complement strand
GACCAACGAGAATCGGCCCGTTACGCACTTCCTGGAGACCGGCACCTACGAGGCCTTCGAGACGCAGGAGACCCTCGCCACGGCCATGGACGTGGGCAACCCCAGCAACATGGAGCGCCTGCGCCATCACTATCCCGACAGCGGCCGGGGCGAGGCCCTGCGCGACGCGGTGGGGGCCGCCCGCGTGACGGACGCCCAGATCGAGACGCAGATCCGGCGGGGGCCCGAGGCCTGGGACACCGTCTGGGACCCGCATACGGCCACCGCCGTTGAGGTGCGAGAGGCGCGCGACCCCGACGACCAGAGCGACTGGATCCTCGTCGCCACGGCCCACCCGGCCAAGTTCCCGGAGGTCGTCGAGCCGCTCGTGGGCCACGCGGTCGACGTGCCCGAGCCCCTGGCCGAGGTGATGGCCCGCTCGCGGCCGGTGCCCGAGATCGATCCGTCGCTCGACGCGCTGGCCGACGTCGTCTTTGCGGGCCGCCAACCGCCGTCCCCCGTGTCGGGATGATAGCCGTCGCCCCCAATCCGCACCCCGTTCTGTTCGG
>JBDGQP010000071.1:50252-54494 GCA_042218975.1 Salinibacter sp. | reverse complement strand
CATGGCCTCTTCGTTTTCTCTCGCCGGCCGTCTCGTCGACCTACACGACCGCACGGTCCGACCGGCCACGGTTCACGTCCGGGACGGCGTCATCGACCGCATCGACCCGGCCACGGACGTGCCGGACCGGTTCCTGCTGCCGGGCTTCGTCGACGCCCACGTCCACGTCGAAAGTTCGATGGTGCCGCCGTCGGAGTTCGCCCGGGCCGCGGTCGTGCACGGCACCGTCGCCACCGTGAGCGACCCGCACGAGATCGCCAATGTGCTCGGGGTCGACGGCGTCGAGTACATGATCGAGGACGGGCGGGACGTGCCCTTCCACTTCGCGTTCGGCGCGCCGTCCTGCGTACCGGCCACCCCCTTCGAGACCGCCGGGGCCGAGCTGGGGCCGGACGCGGTGGCCGCGCTTCTGGACCGGGCCGACGTGCCCTACCTCAGCGAGATGATGGACTATCCGGGCGCCATCCACCGCGACGCCGACGTGATGGCGAAGATCGAGGCGGCGCAGGCGCGGGACAAGCCCGTCGACGGCCACGCGCCGGGCCTGCGGGGAGAGGGCGTGGAGCAGTACGCCGCGGCCGGCATCGAGACCGACCACGAGTGCATGGCGATCGAGGAGGCCCGCGAGAAGCTCGAGGCCGGCCTGAAGATCGCCATCCGCGAGGGCTCGGCCGCCAGGAACTTCGACGAGCTGATCCCGCTGATGGAGGAGGCCCCGGACCGGCTGATGTTCTGCACCGACGACGCCCATCCGGACACCCTCGTGCAGGGCCACATCGACGCCCTCGTCCGCCGGGCCCTCGAGCGGGGCCACGACCGCTTCGACGTGCTCCGCGCCGCCTGCGTGCACCCGGTCGAACACTACGGCCTGGACGTGGGCCTGCTGCGCGAGGGCGACCCGGCCGACTTCGTCGTGGTCGACGACCTGGAGGCGCCGACCGTCGAGCGGACCTACGTCGAAGGCACGCTCGTGGCGGCGGACGGGGAGACGCGCATCGAGCGGGTCCCCTCCGACACGCCGAACCGGTTCGCGGCCGGCCCCGTGGATCCGGAGGCCTTTCGCGTGCCAGCCGAGGGCGACCGGACGCGGGTCATCACCGCCGTCGACAACCAGCTCGTCACCGGGGAGGACATTGTTGAGACGCCGGTCGAGGACGGCCGGGCCGTCGCCGACTCGGGGCGCGACCTGCTGAAGCTGGCGGTCGTGAACCGGTACGCGGACGCGGATCCCGCCGTGGCCTTCATCCGGGGCTTCGGGCTCGACGCCGGCGCCCTCGCCTCCAGCGTGGCCCACGACTCCCACAACGTCGTGGCCGTCGGCACGAGCGACGCGGCCCTCGCCGGCGCGGTGAACGCGGTGATCGAGGAGAGCGGCGGCATCAGCGCGGTGGGCGGGGGCGAGGAGCACGTCCTGCCGCTGCCCATCGCCGGGCTCATGAGCGACCGACCGGTCGAGGACGTGGCCCGACGGTACACGCGGCTCAGCCGGTTCGTGCAGGACGAGCTGGGCAGCCCGATGGACGCGCCGTTCATGACGCTCTCGTTCATGGCGCTGCTCGTGATCCCGCAGCTCAAGCTCAGCGACCAGGGCCTCTTCGACGGCGACGCCTTCGGGTTCGTCGATCGGTTCGTGGACGAGGGCTGACTCGCGCCGTCCCAGCAGGGGCAGAGCAGGGGCCTCGTCGGCATAGTGGGGAGACCTCCTTCGGAAGAGGCAAGTAGGTGTGCGACAGCCGGCCGCCGTCGTGCCGGCCCCGGCCGTCACCGGGCCGCCAGCGCCCGCAGGGCCAGGCCGTGCCGCAGCTCGTACGGGCTCACGCGGACGACGTCCCGATCGTAGTGGGTCATCACTCGGTCGAGCAGCAGGACGCCGACGGAAAAGACGTCCGCCCGTCCCGCCATGGCATCGGGATGGAGGGCAAGGATCTCGTCGACCGTCGTCCGCAGCAGCCGCTCGCGCCACTGGCGCACGTCGTCGTGGGAGAGGGCAAAGCCGCCGCCGTGGAGGGCGTCCCACGTGCTGTCGGGGCCGGCGTGCACGAGGGCGAGGGCCGTGGCGGTGCCCGCCGTCCCGATCAGCGTCGGGGCGGGACCGGCGTCGAGGGCGGCATCCCGGAGTGCCGCGTCGACGAGGCGTTCGGCCCGATCGATCTCGTCGGCGCCGGGCGGCTGCGACGAAAAGCAGCGCTCCGTGAGGCGCACGCAGCCGACGTCGACGCTCGCCCGGGCGGTGATCGCGTCGACGGGGCGCGGGTGATGGGCCGACGGACCCTGTCCGGCGATCAGTTCGGTCGAGCCGCCGCCGATGTCGACCACGAGGCAGGGCCCTGTCAGCGCGTCGAACGCCGCGCACGCCGCGGCGAAGCTCCAGGCCGCCTCCGCCGCGCCCGACAGGATCTCGATTGTCAGCCCGAGCGTGTCCCGCACGGCGCCGAGGACGGCGTCCGGGTTCGCGGCGTCGCGGAGCGCGCTCGTGCCGGCGGCCACGATCCGGTCGGCCCCGTGCTCGTGGGCGGCCTGCATGTGGGCTCGAAGGGCGCCGAGGAGGCGGTCCTGCGCGGCTGTGCCGATCCGTCCGTGGGCGTCGACGCCCTCCCCCAGCCGCACGAACCGCTCGGCGGCGTGCACGCGCCGAAGGGCCGAACCGTCGCCCTCGACCACGAGCAGTTGGGCGGTGTTGGTACCAACGTCGATCGTGGCGAGGCGCATGGGGAAATCGTTCGGGGAGAGGGAACGCCGGGAGCAGGCGTCACGCAGGCCGGCCGCGCACGGCCCACCAGCCGTCCTCGGACGCCTCCTGCGCGGCCGTCAGGTCGTGCACGGCGAGGCCCTCAAGCATCCGGCCGCGCTGACTGGTGAGAAGGCCGGCGAGGAGGAGATCGCCGTCGGCGGCGAGCCGTGTGCGAAGGGCCGGCAGCAGGTCGAGGATGGTGTCGAGCGTGATGTTGGCCGCGAGCACGTCGGCCTCCACGTCCGGGGAGAGGGCGTCCACGGAGCCCTCCCGGACCGTCACGCGGTCGGCCACGCCGTTGTGCTCGACGTTGGCCCGCGCGTTGGCCACCGCGGCCGGCTCGGTGTCCACGCCCAGGACGCGGTGCGCGCCGAGGTGGCAGGCCGCGATTGCGAGCACGCCGGTGCCGATCCCGACGTCCACGACCGTGTCGTCCGGCGCGACGGCGTCGATCAGGAGGCGGAGCGTGAGGCGGGTCGAGGCGTGGTGGCCGCTGCCGAAGCTCCGCTCCGGGTCGATGCGGAGGACCGTTGCGTCGTCGTGCTCGGCGGGCACGTCGAGGGTGCTCCGGCACAGCAGAAAGGGCCCGACCCGCACCGGCGTCACCGACGCCTCCCAGGCCGCGTTCCAGTTGCGGTCGGCCACGAGGCGGAGCGTGAGGGCGTCCAGGTAGCCGTCGGCCCGGAGGCGGGCCTCCAGCCGCTCGCGCAGGGCCTCCGACCAGTCGTCGGCGGGGACGTAGGCGGTCAGTTTGGCGTCGGTCTGCCGGAAGCCGGTGGCCCGGTCGTCGAGCCAGCCGATGAACCGGTCGTGCTCGAGAATCGGGACGGAGAGGGTCACTTCAACCGTGTCCATGGTCGAGTCCTGTGTCGTCGGACGGGACGGCCGATGCAGTTCCGGACGAGGCCGAGTTCGGGGACGGGGAAGCGGACCCCGCCTCGGGGGGCACGACGCCACGGTACAGCGACGCGATCCCGAACGTAAGGGGAACCCAGCGCAGGTCTTCGAACCCGCTCTCGCCCATCCGGACCAGGAAGTCGGGGCCGTCGGGAAACGCCGCCACCGAGCTTGGCAGGTACTCGTACGCGCTCTGCTCGGGGCTTAGCGCGCCGCCGATGCGGGGGAGCACGTGCTCGTTGTACCAGGCATAGAGCTGCTTGATCGGCGTCGCGCGCGGCCGGCTGAACTCCAGCACGACGAGCGGGGCGCCGGGCCGGAGGACGCGCCCGATGCCCCGCAGGCCGGCCTCCAGGGCCTCGAAGTTGCGGACCCCGAAGGCCACGAGGGCCGCGTCGAAATGGTCGTCGGGGAACGGAAGGTCGGCGGCGTCGCCCTGCACCAGCGAGATGCGCGGTGAGAGGCCGAGCCGGTCGAGCTTCGTCCGGCCGTGGGCGAGCATCTCGGCCGAGAGGTCCACGCCTACCACCTCGCGGGGGCGCAGCGTCCGTTCGGCCTTGATCGCAAGGTCGGCCGTGCCGGTCGCCCCGCCGGCGCCGGCCAGCAGCGACAGC
>JBDGQP010000071.1:10568-50242 GCA_042218975.1 Salinibacter sp. | reverse complement strand
AGCACGCGGGCGGGCTGCTCGTCGGCCAGAAGGCGGACGGCCCGGGTGCGCCAGTACCGGTCGATCCCGAAGCTCAGGAGGCGGTTGAGCAGGTCGTACCGGGGGGCGATGGCGTCGAACATCTTCTCGATGTCCTCCGCCTTGCCCTCGACCTCACCGATGGGGGGATGATCACCCATGTTCGAGTGTCGAATTTCGAGTGTCGAATCCAAGGGACGGGACCCGATCCCACGAACGTTCAACGTGCCGACCTTCGACGTTCAACGCACCTCAGCTCAGAATCTGCGTCAGCTTCAGCAGGTCGTAGTCGATGGACTTGCGACGGCCGTAGACGTTGCGGAGCGGCGTAAGTTTGACCTCGCCGTTCACGAGGCCCACCATCACGTCCGAGTGGCCGTCCGTCAGCGACTCGACGGCGGCGACCCCGAGGCGGCTCGCCAGGACGCGGTCGCTGGCGGTAGGGGCCCCGCCGCGCTGCGTGTGGCCGAGAATCGTGGAGCGGAGGTCGATGTCCGTAAATTCAGGGTCGTCGCGGAGGGCCTGTTCGATGCCGCGAGCCCCGCCGAGCTCGTCGCCCTCGGCCACCACGACGATCGTGGAGCGCCGCTGGGCCGACATGAGCGAGAGGATGCGCTCCTTCACCATGTCCATCTCCGTGATCGTCTCCGGGATGAGGATGAGCTCCGCGCCGCCGCCGATGCCGCAGTTGAGGGCGATGAAGCCGGCGTCCCGCCCCATCACCTCGACCAGGAAGAGACGGTTGTGGGCGTCGGCCGTATCCCGGATGCGATCGATGTTTTCGATGGCCGTGTTCAGCGCCGTGTCGTAGCCGATGGTGGCGTCGGTGCCGTAGAGGTCGTTGTCGATGGTACCGGGCGCGCCGATCACCGGAAACTCGTGCTCCTGGTGCAGCTTCGAGGCGCCTCGGAACGTGCCGTCGCCCCCAATGGCCACGAGGGCGTCGATCTTGTTCGTGCGCAGCGCCTCGGCGGCCCGGGCCCGGCCTTCCTCCGACATGAAGGCCTCGGAGCGGGCGCTCTTGAGCACGGTGCCCCCCGACTGCATGATGTTCGAGACCGACCGCCGGTCCATCTCGACGAAGTCGCCCTCGATCATGCCCTCGTAGCCGCGCCGAATGCCCGTCACGTCGATGTCGTTGGTCACGGCGGTGCGCACGACGGCCCGAAGACAGGCGTTCATCCCGGGGGCGTCGCCCCCACTCGTGTACACGCCGAGGCGCTCGATGTCCTGCATGAGGGTGCGAGACTGCGGGTCGATGGGCGAGACAGCGAACCGGAGCCCAGGGGCGACCGGACGGGGAGAAGGGTCACCGCACGGGCCGTGGACGGGCTACCACGATACCGATCTGATGATCGATCTTCTGAACGTACCGTTGAAGATCGGGCGAAACCACGACCCCGTCGGACAGGGAGGCGTGAAGCAGGCCGCGGTCCCCGTTCTCGTGGGCGTAAACGAGGCCGCTATGGGCCACGTCGAGGCCGTCGATCGAGGTGGCAATCGCCACGATGTCGCCCGCCCGTAGCTGGTCGTAGACGGCGCGAATCGAATCCTGCGGGACAAACCGAACTGGACGGTCGGCCTGGCGGGCCTGCAGATCGTCCTCCATGCGCTGGATGCACGCGTAAAGGCTGTCGTTCGTCGCGAACCGGTCGTAGCTGGACCGGTGGGTGCTCATGAAGTCGAGCGTGTCGGTCATGCGCCGGCCGCCCAGGTCGTCGTCGAGGCGCTCCACGATGCCTTTCTCCTCGTTGTCGGCCATCCACTCGGTGAAGTAGTGCAGCCGGCTGCAGTAGCCCCGCGGGGGGCCGCCGCGGTAGCGCTGCTCGGCGAGGCGTCGGGCAAAGCCGGCGTAGGTGGTGTCGCCGGCCATCACCCCGCGGGCCAGTGCGAGCGTCGTCTCGACGAACGTCACGCAGTCGAAGCCGTCGAGCCGCACGACGAGCGACTCAGTGCGCCCGGTGTCGAGCGTGCCCTCAAGGTAGGGCCGGCCCCGGAAGTGGGAGCCGAGCGCCTGCATGAGGGCCCCGACCGAGGACACCGTCGGCTTCTGGTTTACCGCGTACCGCATCGCCGCGGCAAACCGGGCGGCCGTCGCGGAATCGGGGGGGGGGAGCGCACTGTCGGGCAGGGCCGGCGCGGCGGCCGAAGAGGGCGCCGCCGCACTCTCCGACGCCGTGGTCGAGGAGGGCGGGCACCCGCCCCCGAGCAGGAAGAGGGGCGCCAGGAGAAGGGGGAGGCAACGGAGCAGCATGGGGAGGCAAAGCAGGTCGGCGTGAACGCCTCCCTTTCACCCACGCGTGTCCTGCTCGTTTCCCGGGGGAACCGGCGCCGCCGCGAATTCGGCGACCGGACGGTCCAGGTCGGCGGCCTCCTCGTCCCGGAGGGGCCACCACGTCGCGTCGACCGCGAGGGCCTCCTCGAGCCGCTCCATGTAGTCGGCCCGCGGAATCTCGACCACGCCGAAGCGCTCGAGGTGGGAGGTCGAGTACTGGGTGTCCAGGAGCGTAAAGCCCCCGGCCCGCATCTGCCGGGTGAGGTGGACGAGGGCCACCTTCGACGCATGGCTGACCCGGAAGAACATCGACTCGCCAAAAAACGCCCCGCCCAGCGCCACGCCGTAGAGCCCGCCCGCGAGGGTGCCGTTCTGCCAGGACTCCACGCTGTGGGCCCGGCCGCGCTCGTGGAGCCGCGTGTAGGCCCGGATAATGCGCGGCGTAATCCAGGTGCGGTCCCGATCCGCGCAGGCCCGAATCACCCGGTCGAAGGCCGCGTCGCTCGTGACCTCGAATTCGCGCCGCCGCACCCGCCGTCGGAGGTTGTGGGGCACGTGGAACGCCCCGAGCGGAAGGTGGGCCCGCGGGTCCGGCGAGTACCAGCGCACCGTGCCGGTCCGGTCGTCGCCCATCGGAAAGAGGCCGTTGGCGTAGGCGCGGACGAGAAGGGCGGGCGTCAGGCGGACGTCCTCGGGCACGACGGGCAGGGGGCGGAGAGAAGATCGGCGAGTGTTCACCAAACCATGAGCCCCGACGAGAGTTTGACCCGGACCGAGTCAACCGGTTCGGTTTGTTACACACCATGCATCCTCGATGGACGACGGAACGGTTCTCGTGACGGGCGCGACGGGCTTCCTCGGGTCGGTCCTGACCCGACAGCTGGTTTCTGACGGGGTCGACGTGCGCATCTTTCGACGGGAACGCTCGTCCCTCGACCTGCTGGGCGAGGCCGCCGAGGCCGTCGAGCACGCGGTAGGGGACGTCACCTACGCCCGCAGCCTCTACGAGGCCGCGGAGGGCGTCGACCGCGTCTACCACGTCGCCGCGAAGGTCGGATTCGCCCGCCGCGACCGTGAGGCCCTCCGCCGCGTCAACGCCGACGGCACGGCCCACGTCGTGAACGCCGCGCTGGAGGCGGGGGTCGACCGGCTGGTCCACACCTCGAGCATCGCCGCGCTCGGCCGCCCGCTTGGTCACGGGAAGGTTATCGACGAAACGACGCCCTGGCAGAACGCGCCCCACCGCTCGGCCTACGCCCGCTCGAAGCGCCGGGCCGAACTGGAGGTCCGCCGCGGGATCGCGGAGGGGCTCGACGCCGTGATCGTGAACCCGGCGCTCGTGTTCGGTGTGGGCGGGCCCGACACCAACACGCGCCGCATCGTGGACGCGGTCCGCAGCGGCTGGGCGATGGCGGCGCCCCCGGGTGGCACGAACGTCGTCGACGTGCGGGACGTGGCCGCCGGGCACCGGGCTGCCATGCGCCGCGGCGAGTCGGGCCGGCGCTACCTTCTCGGCGGCGAAAACCGGTCGTGGCGGTCGATCCTCGCGACGCTGGCAGACGCCTTCGGGGTAGACCCGCCCCGGCACACGGTGCCCGGCGCCGTCCTGCGGGCCGGAGGCGCCGTGTCCGAGGCCGTCGCCGCGGTGACTCGCTCGCGGCCCCTTCTTCCCCGGGCCACGGCCCGCTCGGCGGCCCAGACCCACCGATTCGACAACAGCCGGGCGCGGACCGAGCTCGCCTGCACGTTCCGTCCGTTCAGGGAGACGGCCCGGCGCATTGCCCGGGCCCTGACGTAACGGCCCGGCCGCCGAGGAAACGAACCTGCGACCGAAGGGACTAGGACGCGCCCCGGCATCTCCGCGCCCACCGCGCCCGGATTGCCCGCCCCGCTCAGTCGGTTTCGCAATCGACCATGGCCCGTCATACCACACACATGTCGAGCCGTCGTGTCTCCGTCGAGGTGCCCGACCTGAGCTACTGGTGGGACGAGGCGCTCCTGGTGCCCTCCCGGTACCGCCGCCTATACCTGGGCGTCGAGCTGGTTGCCCTCTACCTCGGACTGCCGCTGCTGCTCTACACGCAGCGTGCTGCCCTCGACGGATGGGTGGCCCCCATCCTGCTTTTTCTTGCGGCCGGCTGTACGGCGGTGCTCTGGTGGGACGACAGCTTCAACCGACGGCAGCTCTGGAACCGGCGGGCCTTTCGCCAGAATCTGGCGCGGACGCTTCGCTGGTTCGTGCCCGGCGCGATCGTCGTCGGCGTGGTCTTCGCCGTCCTGCGGCCGGACCTGCTGTGGATGCTTCCCCAGACGCGGACGCAGGTCTGGCTGATCCTGATGGTCACCTACCCCGCGCTGTCGGCTTATCCCCAGGAAATTGTCTTCCGGGCCTTTTTCTTTCATCGCTACCACCCGCTCTTCCGGACGATTCGGAGCAAGATCGTCGCCAGCAGCATCGCCTTCGGGGTGGCCCACATCATCTTCGCCAACTGGGTGGCGCCGCTGATGACGGTCGTCATGGGGGGGCTGCTCGCCCGCACCTACGTGCGGACCGGGTCCACTCTGCAGGCCGCCCTCGAGCACGGGCTGTGGGGCGGATTCGCCTTCACCATCGGCCTCGGGTGGTACGTCTTCAGCGGGGCACTCGGGTAGGCCCCGCGCACCGGGCGGTCGTCGCGGCTCATGCGTGCGGCGTGACGAGCCCGGCGCCGGGCAGTAGAGGACTCAGCATGCCGCCCAGCGCCAGGCCCCGCACGATGAGCAGGAGGCCGACGGCGGCGAGGCCGACGGGCATCCACCGCTGCAGGCGGGTCCGCCAGGTCGTGCTCGCCAGCCGGCCGAGCAGACTTACCCCGAGCATGGCCGGGCCCGTGCCCAGCCCGAACGCGGCCATGAACGCCATGCTGGCGAGCGGATCGCCCGCCGTCACGGCCGTGGCCAGGGCCGCGTACACGAAGCCACAGGGCAGCAGTCCGTTGAGGAGGCCGATGAGCAGCATCGCGGCCGGTCCGCCCGAGCGGTACAGCGCGCTCATCGGCGTGGTCACGCGGCGGAGAAGCGCCGAGGGGGGCTGCTCGAGACGCCGCACCTGCCTGCCGACCCAGGGCACGACCGCCACCAGCACCATCGCCGCGCCGATCCCGATCGAGAGCACCTGCTGGAAGCCGGCCAGCGACACAACCCGCCCGGCGAGGCCGACGAGGCCCCCGAGCAGGGCGTACGTTACGACCCGCCCCGCGTTGTAGAGCAGCCGGTCGAGGAGGAAACGGCCGGGCAATCGGTCGGCTCCGGGAAGGCTCAGGGCCAGGGGGCCGCACATGCCCACGCAGTGCACGCTGCCGAGTACCCCGAAGGCGAGACCGGCGAGAATCCAATTCATACCGGAAAACCGGCCCGGGCCCCTCGTGTCGACGAGGCCGCACCGGGCCGTGGCGGGAAGAGAAGCACGGAGTGCGGACGGCCGTCCGCGGACGCGGCGCCCCCTAATCCGTCGGGGCGGAGCGCTGCACAGGCACCTGGACCCGCTGCAGGCCGCTCTGGGCGAACTCCAGGTTGAGGATGAGGGTACTGTTCTCGTCGAGCGACTGACCCAGACTGAGGAGCCGGATGTGGGCGGTGTCCGGGGCGAGGGTCGTCCGGGTGCGGGCCGGAATCGGAAGGAAGCCCATCGTGCCTGATCCGTCGGCGGAGGCCCGCCGGACCGCCGAACTGTCGACGATCGGGGCGCGGGCCTCTAGCAGCGTGTCCGGGCCCTGACGGCCGTTTGCGATCGTCATCGAGAGAGTGGTCGTGCTGCCGGCCGGGGCCGGGCGCACCCACGGGTCCTCGATGGCGATCTCGTTGTCGGGCAGGGGCGGCGGCCCGGTCTCCTGATCCTGGGAAGACTGCGACTGGCACCCGGCGGCCGTCAGGAGGAGGGCTGCGGCCGACAGGATGCCGATCAGCGAACGAGCATGCAGGAAGCGGAGCATGGCTACGACTGAATCTTTTCGAGGTCGTTGGCGATCAGTTCGGGGGGCGTCTGGCTCCCGCCGTAGGTTGCCCGCAAACGGCCCTTCGCGTCGATGAGTGCAATCTGGTTCGAATGCGTGTAGACGTAGGCGGAGTCCGTGTCCGGACGTGGAAACTCGCGGTCGGTCCCTTTGATGGTGTGGCGGACGCCCAGGCGATCCATGAGGCGACGGATCGCCGGACGGTCGCCCGTGAGGAACTGCCACGAGGTGCCCGCAATCCCGTACTGGGCCCGATACGCCGCCAGACGCGACGGCGTATCGCGGTGCGGGTCGAACGTCACCGATACCACGTGCACCGCAGAGGTGTCCACCGCGCTCCGGATGGCCTTCATGTTGGCCGTGATCCTGGGACATACGCTCGGGCACCGCGTGTAGATCGTGCCGAGGATCACGGGCTTGCCCAAGAAGGCGTCGGGGAAGGCAACGGGGGTGCTGTCCTGGTTCACCAGGGTGAAGGACGTGTCCGCCAGCGCCTCGTCCACGTCGAGCGAGAGGGTGTTCTTGGTCGTCTGTGCGGATCGGGACGACTCGCCCCCGCACCCTGCGCCGACGAGAAGGACCAGGACCGCGACGGCCACGAGCGTCGCCCACCGCGGAGCGGGACGTGCGGGAGTACAGGTGCCCATCATACCACGAAAACCGAGAGGTCTGGAGATAAAGGGGAATCGGATGCGAGGGGAGAGATCGATCGAGATTTCCCGGGAATCGGTCGCCCGACCGTTTCACTGACTTTTCTGAAGAAGTCTACTCAACAGAAACTATTAAGAAAAGAGGAGATCGTTCAGTGGCCCTCCGGGCGACGAGCCGGTGCGAACGGGGAGACGGCAGGCAGATTCGCCGTGAACAAGGAACCACAAACTGCCCGGGCAGGTTTCTTGGTTTCGATCCCCTTTTCTCCTTACTGTTGCCTTCGTCCTGTGGCTCGCTTTCCGTCCTGGGGAACCCACGCAAAAGCCTTCGGCCTGGGCATCGTCCTGGCCCTTTCTGCCCTCGGCGTCTACGTGTACTGGGGCTCGGCAGGGGGGGCCGCTGTCGCCGCCGACCTGCCGTCCGTCACGGTCTACAAGAGTCCCACCTGTGGGTGCTGCGGCGACTGGGTGACCCACCTTCGCAACAACGGGTTCCCGGTCGAGGTGAAGGCCCGAGCGAACCTGCGGCCCGTAAAGCAACAGCTCGGCGTGCCCGACGATCTGGCCTCCTGCCACACGGCCGTCGTGGGCAACTACGTCGTCGAGGGCCACGTCCCGGCCGAACAGGTCAAGCGCCTTCTCCGCGAGACGCCGAACCTGCGGGGCATCAGCGTGCCCGGCATGCCGGTGGGGTCGCCGGGCATGGAGCGGGGCGACCGGGTCGAGCCCTACGCCGTGGTCGGCTTCACGCCGAGCGGAGACACGACGGTGGTGGCCCGGTACGGCCGCCGGTAGCCGGCGTGTCGCCTCGGGCACGATCGTTCGCGCGTCCTCTGTTTTTCGCCCCGGAGCGATGCTACCGATCCGTGAGAACGTACGCAAATCATTTTCCCCGATAGCTGGGGACCGTGGACAGCCGCCAGCAAGAATCGGACTTCACGAATTTATTCACGTATCGGTAAGAGCGGGTCTCGCATTTGGACTAGCCGCCCTCCTCCTGGCGACGGGGGGCTGTGGCGACTCCGCCTCCTCGACCAGCTACGAGCAGCGGGTCATGCAGGCCCGCGTGCAGCGGGACATGCAGATGCGCGAGAAGGACAGCGTGCTGCCGCCCGGCCGGCGGGCCGACTTTCGGGGGCTGGACTACTACGCGGTCGATACGACCTACCGCTTCGTCGTCCCGCTCCGGCGCCGCCCCACGCCCGACACGATGATGCTCTCCGAGAACACGGGTCGCGTCCGGGCGCAGGTGCGGGTGGGTCGGGTCACCATCCCCCTACCCTCCGGCGACGAGACACTGGCCGTCTTCCGCGGGGCGGGCGACGACCCCCGCGGGCGCCTTTGGATCCCGTTCGCCGACGCCACGAACGGGAACGGCACGTACCCGGCGGGCCGCTACGTGGACCTCAAGTCCGCAACGGGCGACTCCGTGGTGATCGACTTCAACCGGGCCTACAACCCCACCTGCGCCTACAATCCTGAGTTTGCCTGCCCGCTGCCCCCGGCGGAGAACCGGATCGACGCGCCGATTCCGGCCGGGGAGAAAACCCCGAAGTTCGGGGCCGCCCAGTCGTAGGCGCCCGGGGGCGGCCCCGGACCGTCTCGTGTCGGCCTCACTGCTCACTGGCCCGATTCCTCCTCGCGACTCCCGTGACGATCCTTGCCCTCGAGACCGCCACCGACGTCTGCGGCGCGGCCCTGCTCGACGGCGACACCGTCGTCGCCGAGGCCCACCTGCACCGGCCGCGCGTCCATTCGGCCCGGCTTACCCCCCTCGTGGAGGACGTGCTCGCCCACGCCGAGCGGGCCCCGGACGCCCTCGACGCCGTGGCCGTGTCGATGGGGCCGGGGTCCTACACGGGCCTCCGCATCGGGGTGAGCACGGCGAAGGGGTGGGCCCGGGCCGTCGACGCCGCCCTGATCGGCGTCCCGACGCTCGAGGCCTACGCGGCGCAGCTCCGCCCTGTGGCCCGGCCGGGCGACGTGGCCTGCGCGCTGCTCGACGCCCGGCGCGACGAGGTCTACGCCGGGGCCGTCCGCCGCGTCGACGACGGGGTCGAGTCCCACGCCGAGACGAAGGCCTTGACGGTCGACGCCCTACCCGACTGGCTCGGTCCGGTCGAGGGGCGCCTCTGGGTGCTCGGGGACGGGGCCGAGAAGAGCCGGTCGGCCCTCGACGCCGCGGCGCCGGACTGCATCGTGCTGCCGCCCGACGCGAGGCCGCCCTCCGCCGCCTGGGTGGGCCGCCGGGGCCACGCGCACCTGGCCCGCCGCGGGCCCGACGACCTCTCGTCCTTCGAGCCCCTATACGTGAAGGCGGTGCACGCGACGCCCGCCCCGTCGCCATTCGCGTAGGCGTGTTCGTGTGGGCGTCGGCGGGGCGATGGGACCTCAATGCCCCCGCCGTCGAGCGGGTACGAGCAGAAGAGAGGGCTCCGCCGACCGTCCGGTCTTCATCTTCAAGTGCAATTGCCCCGGTCGACGCCGGCCGGATTTGGACTTTGCGCCTGGTGTTTGTGATCTTCCCCGAGCGGTTTCCGCGCGGCTGGCGCGGCGGGCGCCCCCGCACCACTCGTCACTCGACCCTCGACCCTCGACAGCGTCATGCCTTGGTTTCGCCGCGAAAAAGCGGGCATCCGCACCACCCGCGAGGAGCAGAACGAGATGCCCGAGGGCCAGTGGGTGAAGTGCCCGGAGAGCGGAGAGATCACCAACCGCCGTGAACTGGAGGACAACCTGCTCGTCTTTCCCGGCTCGGGGTACCACTTCGGGATGGACAGCCACCGGTACTTCGACTTCCTCTTCGACGACGGCGCGTTCGACCTGCACGACACGGACCTCCGCTCGCTCGACGCCCTCGACTTCACCGACCGCAAGGCCTACGCGGACCGCCTTGAGCAGGCCCGCGAGAAGACCGAACAGAACGAGGCCGCACAGGCCGCGACGGGGACGCTCGGGGGGCACCCGGTGTCGATGGTGGGGATGGACTTCAGCTTCATCGGCGGGTCGATGGGCTCGGTCGTGGGCGAGATCGTGGCGCGGGCCATCAAGCGGGCGTACACGGACGGGCGGCCCCTCATCACGATTGCGCAGAGCGGCGGCGCCCGCATGATGGAGGGGGCCCTCAGCCTCATGCAGATGGCCAAGACGAGCGCCCACCTCACGCGGCTCGACGAGGCCGGGCTGCCGTACATCTCCATCTTCACGCACCCGACCACCGGGGGCGTCACGGCCTCCTTCGCGATGCTGGGCGACATCCACATCGCCGAGCCGGAGGCCCTCATCGGCTTCGCCGGGCCGCGCGTGATCCGCGAGACGATCGGGTCGGACCTCCCGGAGGGCTTCCAGCGGTCGGAGTTTCTGCTGGAGCACGGCTTCCTCGACATGATCGTGGACCGCCGTCGCATGCGCCGCCGCGTCATCCAGGTACTCGACCTGCTGATGGAGTGATCCCGGCTCTGCCCGAAGGAGACGAGGGGGCGGTGCAGGCATAGAGGGACAATAGCAGCGCTCGTCCAAGCGTCTGTCCCCCCAACAACTGGACGAAAGCACCGCCGGTTGATTCGCCCCCGATTGGGACGGCTCTCGGCGCCGATCTGCTCGTTCGCGCTTCGCGCTCAGCCGCGCCGATTACCGATCCGTGAAGAAATGCATGAAGACCGTTTCCGCGCATGTGAGGCTCGGTCCTCCGCCCACCGCAGAATCCGTTCAGAGGCTTTTGCACGGATCGGTATGTTCCTGGTGGGCGTGCCGGAACCGTCGGTACCCGGCGGGCGGCGGACTTCAGAGCGTGCCGTCCCCAAAAGTGTGCCGTCTCTGAAAGAACGTACGGGACCCGTTCCACGGATTGGAACCCTCCTCGGGACGGACGGCTAAAAATATCCGGCAATTGCAAGTACGTTCGCATTTCTGCTTCCTCACGGATCGTTCCTCCGCCATGAGACGACTCCTGCTCCTCGGATGTGCCTTTTGCCTCGCCCTATGGACCGCCCCCGCGCTGGCCCAGTCGACGGCCTTCGGGTCGGGGGCCCAGCAGAACGGCTTTAGTCGCGCCCTCGACGTGGAGGGGGACCGCGTGTTTGCCGGAGAGCCGGGCAACATCCACTCGCCGGGTCGGGTCTACGTCTTCGAGCAGGGCGGCGATGGAAGCTGGACGGAGAGCACGTACCTGGAGGCCACCGACGGGACCGTCGGGGACGGCTTCGGGTCGGCCGTCGACGCGGATGGAAAGACGCTCGTCGTAGGGGCCCCCTCGGCCAACGCGGCCTACGTCTTCCGGGCGGGCGAGGACGGGTGGACCCAGGCCGCGCGCCTGACCGCCGCCGATAGCACATCGGGCCTCGGCACCAGCGTCGCCCTCGCGGACGGCCGCTTGTTCGTAAGCACGGGCATGACCAGGACGGTGGCCGGAGGAGACACGACGGCGACCGCCGCGGTACACGTCTTCGAGCAGCAGGACGGTGAGTGGAGCGAGGCGGCTGTGCTGCGGAGCAGCCAGTTGGCCGGCGGCGCCGGATTCGGCGAGTCCCTGATCGCGTCGGGGAACCACCTGCTCGTCTCCGCGCCGAAGCGGAATGGAGGAGCGGTCGTGGCCTTCCATCGGGACGGGGGAACGTGGAGCGAGATTCAAACCTTCGGGGCCGGAGGGCTAAGCGGCAACGCCCGGTTCGGGACGTCGCTGCAGTGGGCGGGGGACCACGTGCTCGTCGGGGCGCCCCGTGCCTACGACGCTACGGGGACGGCCTACGCCTTCCGCTTCGACGCCGAGGCGGGGAGCTGGCGGCGGGACGGGCGGCTGCTCCCGTTCGACGGCGCCTCCCGCCACCTCTTTGGGGCGGCCCTGGCCTACGACGGGAGCGACTTGTGGGTCGGGGCGCCCGGGGCGCAGGACCGGGCCGGCGTGCTCTACCGCTTTGAGCGCGGGGATAGCACCTGGACGGGCGCGACACGCGTGGCGCACCCGGGGGCGCAGTCGGGCAACAGCCTGGGGGCCACCCTCACCGCCAGTGAGAGCGTCGTGGCGACGGGGCTCCCGGGCGACGACCACGGGGCCGGCACGATGGCGCTCTACTCCCCCACGGACAACGAGTGGGTCCGGACCGACCCGATGGCCCCGACGGGCGGGCAGGTCCTCAGCGCCCTCACCGGCGAGAAGCGGCCCTGCTCCGACGGAACCGTGCAGAACTTCGACTGCAAGGGCGTCGACCTTCAGGCCTTCCTTCCAATCCGGAAGATCGGCGGGGAACGGGGCATCAACCTCAACGACATCTGGGGCTGGACCGACCCGAAGACCGGAACCGAGTACGCGCTGGTGGGCCGCACCGACGGCACCGCGTTCGTCGATGTTAGCAACCCCACAAACCCGGTCTATGTCGGGGAGCTGCCGCTGACGGACGGGGCGCGCATCAACTCCTGGCGCGACATCAAAGTCTACAAGAACCACGCGTTCGTCGTAGCCGACAACGCGGGCGACCACGGCATGCAGATCTTCGACCTTACGCAGCTGCGGAACGTGGAGCCTAGTGAGATGCCGAAGACCTTCGAGCAGACGGCCCACTACGACAAGGTCAACAGCGTCCACAACATCGTCATCAACAAGGAGAGCGGGTACGCCTACGCCGTCGGCAGCAGCGGCGGCGGCAACACCTGCGGCGGCGGCCTCCACATGATCAACATTCAGGATCCGCTGAACCCGACCTTCGAGGGCTGCTTCGCCGACCGGTCGACCGGTCGCTCGGGCACCGGGTACACCCACGACGCCCAGTGCGTGATGTACAACGGGCCGGACCAGAAGTACCAGGGCCGTGAGATCTGCATCGGGTCCAACGAGACGGCCATCAGCGTCGCCGACGTGACGAACAAGGATAACCCCAAGGCAATCGCGACGGCCTCCTACCCGGATCACGCCTACGTCCACCAGGGCTGGTTCACGGAGAACCAGCGCTACTTCTACCAGAACGACGAGCTCGACGAGCTGCAGGGCAAGGCCAAGAGCACCCGGACGTTGGTCTGGGACATGAGCGACCTCGACAACCCGAAGCTCGTCAACGAGGTCATGCACTCCAAGAAGTCGACGGACCACAACCTTTACGTCAAGGGAGACCGGATGTACCAGTCCAACTACAAGAGCGGGCTGGAGATCTTTGACGTCAGCAACCCGGAGACCCCGAAGAAGGTGGCCCACTTCGACACGCAGCCGTACGGAAAGAACAGCCCCGGCTTTCAGGGCTCCTGGAGCAACTATCCGTACTTCGAGAGCGGCATCATCGTCGTCTCGAGCATCGGAGAAGGCATGTTCGTCTTGACGCCGTCGCGGCAGGAGCTGTAGGCCGTACCGGTAGCGGGGCCGGCTGGCAGGGGGCCGCTCCTGTCGGCTCATTCGGGCCTCACCGAAGGCCCGTGTCGATCTGTGTTCTCTCGCCAAGTGACTGTCCCTCTATGCGCCGACTGCTTTCGCTGCTGCTTCTTCCCGCGCTTCTGTTACTGGCGGGCCCGGCGCCGAGCCAGGCCCAGAGCCCGAAGCTCTACGTGTGCAACCAGGGAGAAGCCACCGTCTCGATCATCGACATGGCGTCGCAGACCGTCGAGACGACCGTGGACCTCAAGGAGCGCGGCTTCTCGGAGAACGCGAAGCCGCACCACGTGGTGGCCGAGCCCAACGGTGAGTACTGGTACGTGACGCTGATCGGGGCGAACACCATCCTCAAGTTCAACCGTGACAACGAGATCGTCGGCCGCGTCTCCTCGTTCGAGGTGCCGGGCCTGATGGCCCTTCACGAGTCGACGAACCGGCTCTACGCGGGCCGCTCGATGAGCGCCGTCGACCCCCCGAAGAGCATCGGGGTCATCAACCGGAAAACGATGACGGTGGAGAATCGGATCGACACGTTCTTCCCCCGCCCGCACCCGATCGCGGTTGCGCCCGGCGGCAACCGCGCCTTCGTGGCCAGCCTCGCCACCAACCAGCTCATGGGGATGAACGCTCAGTCGGGCGAGACGACGCTCACCCGCCTCGGCGGCAACACGCAGACGCTTGTGCAGTTCGCCATGACGCCGGACGGAGAGACCCTCATCGCGGGGGGGCAGCGGACCGGCCAACTCCTCGTCTTTGACGCGAGCCAGGCCCCGTCCCTCACGGTCACCGACACGCTCCAGGTGGGACGGCAGCCGTGGCACCCCGTCATCAGCGGGGACGGCACAACGGCCTACGTGCCGAACAAGAAGTCAAACACCGTGAGCGTCGTCGACCTCACCAATCCCTCCGTGACGGCCACCATCAAGGGGGAGGGCCTCGCCCAGCCGCACGGCACGGCGCTGTCGCCGGACGGGCGGTACCTCTTCGTCTCCAACAACAATCGGGAGGGCACCTACACCCCGAGTGGGGACAACCCCAACGCCGGCACCGTCACGGTGATCGACACGCAAACCAACGAGATCACGAAGGTGATCGAGGTCGGGACCTACCCGACCGGCATCGGCACCTACGGCGGGCAGCGCGCCACTATGCCGTAAGCGACCGTCGCGCGGCCCCGCTCCGTCGACGGATTGGACCGGCACTCCCCGCTCGTGCCCTCACCGCCTTCCCTGCGTATGCGCCTCCGTTTTCTTGTTCTCACGGTCCTCGGTCTCGGAGCACTTCTGCTTGCGGGGTGCGCCGGGGCCTCGCGCACCGCGGAGGAGGAGCCGCCGTCCCTGCCCGGGGACTACCGCCGCGTGGTGCGTCCCCCGTTCTCCGTGCTGAATGCCTCGGGGACCCCCTACGGCAATCCCTTCTACGGCGGCTTCAACACCCCGCGGCCCCAGTTCGTGGACATCGACGGGGATGGGGACGACGACCTCTTCGTTCAGGAGCGGTCCGACCGGCTCGCCTTCTTCGAACACGTGACCGAGGGCGACTCCTCTCGCCTCGTCTGGCGCACCGACGACTACCGGAGTCTCTCGATCGGAGAGTGGTTTCGGTTTGCGGACCTCGACCAGGATAGCATCCCGGACCTTCTCGCCGAGCAGCCCTATAGTCACCTCCGGGCCTACCGCAACGTCGGCACCGCCACGACCCCACGCTTCGAGCTCTTTGCGGATACGATGCGCACCCCGGGCGGCGAGGCCATTTTCTCCGACCGGCAGAACATCCCCAACGTCACCGACGTCGACTGCGACGGGCAGCTGGACCTCTTCCTGGGGCGGCTCGACGGCACGATCACCCGGTACGAGGCGGCGGCCGACTCGGCCGGCATGCCGCAGTTTGCCCACGTAACCGACGACTTCGAGGGCATCGAAATCGTGAACCAGCAGATCGGGGTGCGCCACGGGGCCAACACCCTCACGTTCGCCGACATCGACACCGATGGCGACCCGGACCTCTTCTGGGGTGACTTCTTCGAGCCCGGTCTCCTGCTGATCGAAAATACCGGTGCCTGTGGCAATCCCGTCCTGAGCGGCGAGCCCGAGCCCTTTCCGCCCACCAATCCCCTCGAGACGAGCGGCTACAACGCGCCGGCCCTCACCGACTGGACGGGCAACGGCCGCCTCGACCTCTTCGTCGGGGTGCTCGGCGGCGCCAACGACGCCAACGCCAGCCTGGCCGACAACTTCTACTTCTACGAGCACGGGCCGGACGGCTATCGGCTTCGCACGCGGCAGTTTGTGGGGGGGATCGACGTCGGCAGTGAAAGCAGCGTCGCGGCCGGCGACCTCGACGGCAACGGCACCCCCGACCTGTTGGTCGCCAACAAAATTGACCCCAAGGTGGGAAGCACGTCGCGGATCTACCGGATCACAGGGAACGACTCCCTCCGAGCGCCCCGGTACCGCCGGAACGGCGCCCTCGATCTGCCGTCGGCCTACCACTACACCCCGGCCCTCGGCGACCTGACCGGCGACGGTGCCCCCGACCTCGTGCTCGGCACCTGGAAGGGCCGGATCGCCCTGCACCGCAATGAGGGCGACGGCACGTTCACGGTGGTCGACGACGCCATCCTCCAGCGCGACGGGCGGCACGCGACCCCGGCCCTCGGCGACCTGACCGGCGACGGCACGCTCGACCTCGTCGTCGGCGCGGCCGACGGAGCGGTCTATCTCTACCGTAACACCGGTACCCCGTCGGCACCATCCTTCGGCCCGGAAACCGAACTTCTACCGCCCAGCGACGCGCGATCCCGCAGTGCCCCGGCCCTCCACGACGTGAACCGCGACGGCACGCTCGACCTGCTCGTGGGCGCGGAGGAAGGCCTCTTCGTGGTGGAGAACACGGGCACGCCCACCGATCCCGCGTTTGAGGCGGAGCAGGTTCCCGTGTCGCTGGACGGCGTTCCGCGCCTCGCCGCCCCGGCCGTCGTAGACCTCGACGGCGACGGCGTCCCTGACCTCGTGTCGGGGAGCGAGCGGGGCGGGCTCCTGCTGTTTCAGCCCGCCTCGGAGCGGTAGGACGCGGACCCCGAGCGCACACCGAGGACGGGGCCGCCCCGCGGGCGCTACCAGAGGCCCCGAACAAACGCCCAGACCCGGGCGGAGACCGACCCGGAGGATTCGCCGGACGGAGCCGATGTGGTCGCCCCCGAGGCCGAGGGCCCGGCGCCGGGGGCGGGCTCGAGCGCGCGGTTGAGGGCCCTCAGATTGGTGCGCAGGCGATCGGCCAGATCCTGTCGGGTTGCCTCCGAGAGGGCGTTGTAGCCTCCGGTACAGAGGGACTCCAACGCGCGCCGATGATGGGTGCGTGCCCGACGAAGCGCCGTGGCCGAGCACTGCCGGAGGCGCTCCACGGCCTCCGCCGGGTCGTCGACCGGGCCGTCGATGGGCATCTGGACCGCGGAGAGCCGCTGCGCGGCCGTTTCCGTCGCCGTTCTCGAGCTCGACGGGGAGGAGTCGTCGGGAGGGGTCATTAACGGAGAGGCGATTGGGGAGGAAACTGAAGCTGAGAACAGCCGCGATGAATGCGACGACTTCGGAACCGCTTCCATGAACGCGGCCGGGCCCCAATATTTTTCAGGAGACGGTTAATTCTCCGCGACGATCGTCGGAAGAACGGGACTGACCGTGGGGGCACCCCTCCGGGCCTGCCCCGAAGAACCATGTGCGGGCATCGGCGGTTTGGTTTAAGCCCTCTTTAGACCCGTTTCTCCGCGGCGTCATGCTACGCACGATCCCATTTGCCCTCGTCGGTCTGCTGGGCGGGAGCCTGGTCCTCGGTGCGTGCTCGGGTGCGGAGTCCACGCGGCCCCGGTCGGGGAGCATCGGGCCGCCCCCGGAGGTCCCGACCGCTGAGCCCCCCGAGTCCATTGAGGAAACCGGCCCGCCCTCGGACATCGTCGTGCAGGTCATTCAGGACGCCCTGCGGTCGGACGGGAGCCTCTCCTACGAGACGCTCCTCCGCCGGCTCGGGGCCCCGCGGGCCGTTCAGACCGAGCCGGTCCCCAACCAGTACGTGCAGGGACAAGTCGACACCCTGCGCACCCTCGTCTACACCGGGATGGAGGCGCTGGTGTACGACGTCACGAACGACGCGAAGACCTTTCTCGTGCGGCTGTCTCTTTCCGGCACCCAGTACACGACGCCCGAAGGAATCCACGTAGGGCTCAGTACGGAGCGCGTCCTCGAGCAGCTCGGCCCGCCGACCCGTCGCAACACCGCACAGGGCGAGTGGATCTACCAGGAGTCCCGGGCCACGCCGACCTCGATGGTGGTGCACGTGCGGGATGGCCGCGTCGTCCAGATCGACTGGGAGTTCTACTTTGCGTGATCGGGACGGGGGCGCGTGCCCTTTGCGACCCGATCGGCGGGGGGCAGGGCCCCGGGAGGGGCGGCGGGCCCCGACGGAGAGGGCCGAGCGACCAACTGGGCGGCCCCCGAGACACGTGTCGCGCGGACACGGGAACGAGGGCAGTGGCGCGCGTCCGCCCCCCGACCGCGTCCCCCATGCTGTCGAGTCCGGACGCGCAACTCGCCGGTTCGGTGTCGGTTTGATTCTTCTTCGTTGTACCTAGTCATTCCCACAGCCCCCCATTCATGGAGCTCAACGAAGTCCCGGATGTCCCCGAAGACGCCCCGCGCCCGTCGGAGACCGGCGGGCAGTTCGACCTCGTCTCCGACTTTGAGCCGATGGGCGACCAGCCGACGGCCATCAGGGAGCTGGTCGACGGCATCGAGCGGGGGGACGCGTACCAGACCCTGCTGGGGGCGACGGGCACCGGAAAAAGCCTGGGGTACGACGACCCCGTGTACCTCACCGCACATCGGGGCGGCGACACCGAAACGATGGTGAAGCCCATCGGCGCCGTCGTCGATGATCTGATGGACACGCACGGAGCGTCAGGCCAAGGGGAAACGGAGGAGACAGTTCTACCCGAGGGGACCTTTTCAACCCTCGCGTTCGACGCCGCGTCGGGGACCGTAAAGGAGACGCCGGTGCGGGCCGTGACGCGACACGCCGCCCCCGACCGTATGTACCGGGTGAGGACGGAATGCGGTCGTGCGGCTACCATGACGGGGGACCACAACCTCTGGGTGCTTCGGAACGGGGAGCTCCAGCTCATCGAAACGGCGGACGCGCGGGCGACGGACACTCTCCCTGTACCGACCTCATTTCCGGCAGGTGCATGCGGACCTGCTTCTTCCTTTTGGGAAACGTCCTCCAGAGTGGATGCCGAGGTTGAATCGGCGAAACTGGCGCCAACGGGCGAAGAAATACAATCCACGAGGACTGCACGCCGCGTCGCCACCACAGCCCAGAGTACTGTAGAAGAGGTGGAATGGGTTCAGATCGCGTCCGTTGAGAAGGTGGAGTACGACCGTCCCTACGTCTACGACCTGAGTGTGCCGGGACCGGAGACGTTTCTGGCGGGGGAGGGAGGTTTTTTCGTCCACAACACGTTTACCGTGGCGAACGCCATCGAGGAGGTGAACAAGCCGACCCTCGTGATGAGCCACAACAAGACGTTGGCGGCTCAGCTCTACGGGGAGCTCAAGCAGTTCTTCCCCGACAACGCCGTCGAGTACTTCATCTCGTACTACGACTACTACCAGCCGGAGTCCTACATCGTCCCCAGCGACACGTACATCGAGAAGGACGTGGCCATCAACGATCGCATCGAGCGGCTCCGGCTGCGGGCCACCTCCGAGCTCGTCAGTGGGCGCGACGACGTGATCGTGGTGGCGAGCGTCTCCTGCATCTACGGCCTCGGCTCGCCGGCGGAGTTCCGGAAGGAGATCGTGCCCCTTGAGCGCGGGCAGGAGGTGGAGCGCAACGACCTGCTGCGCCGCTTCATCGACCTCTTCTACGAGCGCAACGACATCGAATTTGAGCCGGGCACGTTCCGGGTCCGCGGCGACGTGGTCGACATCTTTCCCGCCTACCGCGAGGAAAAGGCCCTCCGCATCGAGTTCTGGGGCGACGAGATCGACCGCCTCGCGCTCTTCCAGCCCGAGAGCGGCCGCGAGCTGGAGGAGATCGACACGTTCACGCTCTACCCGGCCCAGATCTTCGTCACCCCTGAGGACCGGCTCCAGTCCGCCATCGAGAACATCAAGGAGGAGCTCCGCTGGCGCCTGGCCGTGCTCCGGGAGGAGGGCAAGATGGTCGAGGCCCAGCGTCTGGAGCAGCGCACCATGTTTGACCTTGAGATGATGCAGGAGGTCGGCTACTGCTCCGGCATCGAGAACTACAGCCGCCACCTCACGGGGCGGGAGCCAGGCGAGCGGCCCTACTGCCTGCTCGACTACTTCCCCGACGACTTCCTGCTGGTGGTCGACGAGAGCCACGTCACGATCCCGCAGGTGCGGGCCATGTACAACGGCGACCGTGCCCGCAAGCTGAAGCTCGTGGAGCACGGCTTCCGCCTGCCCTCGGCGCTGGACAACCGGCCGCTCACGTTCGAGGAGTTCGAGGAGCTGACGCCCCAGACCATCTTTATGAGCGCCACGCCCGCCGACTACGAACTCGAGCAGAGCGGCGGTGTCTTCGTCGAGCAGGTGGTGCGGCCCACCGGCATTCCGGACCCGGAGATCGAGGTACGCCCGACCGCGAACCAGGTCGACGACCTGATGGAGGAGATCCGCAAGCGGGCCGAGCGGGGGGAGCGGGTGCTCGTCACCACCCTCACGAAGCGGATGACGGAGGACCTGGCCGACTACCTCGACAGCTACGGCGTCGACGTGCGTTGGATGCACTCCGACATCGACGCCCTCGAGCGGGTCGACATCATCCGCGGCCTCCGGCTCGGGGAGTACGACGTGCTGGTGGGCGTGAACCTCCTGCGGGAGGGGCTCGACCTGCCGGAGGTGTCGCTCGTCGCCATCCTGGACGCCGACCAGCAGGGCTTCCTGCGCTCGGAGACCTCTCTCATCCAGACCGCCGGCCGCGCGGCCCGCAACGTGAACGGCACCGTCATCCTGTACGCCGACGAGATCACGGAGGCGATGGAAAAGATGATGGCCGAGACCGAGCGCCGCCGCGAGCGGCAGCTCGAGTACAACGAGGAGCACGACGTGACACCCGAGCCGATCACGAAGTCGCCCGACGAGATCAAGATGGGCACGGCCATTGCCGACGAGAAGTCCGACGGCGAGGGCAGTGACCGACAGCACTACGGCAGCCCCGATCAGCTCTCCAGTGAGGTGGCCGACCCGGTGGTCGAGTACCTCTCCGACGACCAGAAGCGGGACCTCATCGACCAGATGAAGGAGGAGATGGAGGAAGCCGCCGAGAACCTCGAGTTCGAGCGCGCCGCCGAGCTGCGCGACAGCATCGAGGAGATCAAAGAGCAGTTGGGAGAGGACGACGGATAGAGGGGGGAAAGCGCACTGCCCTCCGGACGAGGACGGCGGCCCCCTTCATTACTCACCGTCCGCGGTGGACTCCGACGCTCCCCGTGTTCGTCGCCGCCCAGAGCGGGCCGACGCCACGACGAGCCTCCAGGTGGAGCGGCCCCCGAGCAACCGGCCGCCCGTGAACGCTTGGTGCCCACGGCGGGGAAAGAGACGACCGTCCCCGCAGGACCCGATGGGCGCGACTTCTCATGCTGCTCGCTCGCGAAGGGGAGAGGGCGGTCGTCGCGGGGACCGATCGGTCGTCATTGTGCCTCGTCGAGTAGGTCCACCACCGCAGTGTGGTTTCCGTTTGCCGCGAAGGTCCGGGCCGTCTCCCCGTCCCGGTCCGTCAGCGTCGGGTCGGCCCCGTGCTCGAGGAGGTGCCGGACCACCTCCCGGTTTCCCTCCGCCGCCGCAAACATCAGCGGGGACCACCCCTCGGCCTTATCGGTGGCGTTCGGGGCCGCGCCCTGCTCGAGAAGAAGAGACACGGTTTCCGGAAACGGGCCGGTGGCCGCAAACATCAGGGCAGTTCGCCCCTCTCGGTTGCGCGCGTCGATCGGCGCGCCCTGGCCGAGCAGAAACTCAGCCACTGCCGTATGGCCGTTGTAGGCGGCGAGCATGAGGGGGGTGTTCCCTCGCTGGTCCGAGGCGCCCGCGTCGAGGCCTGCTTCCGTAACGGCCCGCCGGACGCGGGCCCGCTTCCCGTTCCGCGCTGCCTGAATCAGGGCCCGAACGGACAGTTGGGGCGACTGAGACGTGTCTACTTCCGCCGAGCCGGCGGTTTGCTCCGGGGCCGCCGCCGTGGAAGACTCGGGGGAGGCGGCCCCGCCCTCCTCGCCCTGACAGCCGGCGAGAAACAGCGTCGCGACGGGCAGGACCGCGAGCAGCACCAGAGCGCGTGGGGAGGCAGGCCGCATCATCGGGGTCGTCGAGCCAAGGAGGGAAAGCCGCCGTCTCATTCCGCGGACCGTAGGGCAATACCCGCTTACCTGTTCGTACTGCCGCTGTTTCCGGGCCTTTCGTTCTCTCCGCTCGCTCGACGGATGCGTCGGGGGGCTGTCCTGAAAACGCCTTCGATTGGCCGACCCAGCCCGCCCACGACGAGGAGCGTAGACCCGACGGCGAGCCCCACGCGTCCACCCTATCTTCTCACGACCCTGAAGTTGTCTTCCAGGAAGGTCATCAGTTCGTCGTGGTTTTGCCAGTCGATGCCCGCGTCTCCGACCGACTGCGTCGCCCGCGGGGCGGTGAGTACATATTTACCCGTGGCTGTCGTCGTTGGCGAAGCCCCACACGGGCCGCTCCGGCATCATCGTCTCCAGCAGCGCGTCCCAGAGCCGACGGTCCCACGGGTAGCGGTCCGTCTGGTTATGCACCTCCATGCCAACCAGGGAGTCGTACTGGTGAAACAGGCCCATGTACTTGGCGAGGGCCCGGGCCATCTCTGGCCGGCGCTGCCGCAGGATCTGCATCAGCGAGGAGTCGATCGCGGCCTTGTAGCTGTTGTGGCTGCCGAGCACCTGAAGGTCGTTGAGGCGGAGGGGCGTCGGGTCAGAGGTCGTCGGGCGGGGAGGCCCTTCGACCGAAAGGACCGAGAGCCCCCCACCCGCGGCGAGGCCGAAGAGGAGGCCACCGAGAGCGACGCGACGCACCATGAGCATATTCGGGGGGAATCGAGGACCAAGAAGGGGCGACACACAACAAGGCAACGACACACGGCGCCCGTGCCTCCCTTCTCATCGGCGACGGTATCGGCGATTGCGGCTCTGGTCTCCTGTGCGAGATGAGAGAATAGCCAGGAGAATGGAGAGCGAAAAGGTAAGAACCGCAGTGACGACAAGCGCGGTATACCCGTAGCGGGAACTGTCCATTTCACGTGGGACAATCGTATAGCAGACGAGGGATCAGTTTTGTATCTAACGCCCACGCGGCGGACCGTTGTAAATGCTGAATTATCTCCCTGCTACGAAATATTTGATTACTTTGACGTAATTTGCCCACGCCGGTGCTCCCTGCCGCCTGCATCTGGTTTGGGCCTTCAGAAACGCGGAAGAACACTTCTGGTCTTCGGCTGCGGGTCCCGCGACGCCTTTCCCGGCCCGTCATCGCGGTCCCGATCGGAGGCTGTTCGGGGGGCGCGGACTGAAGGAGGCGGGTCGCGAGGATCGCACGCGTGTCGGGGAAGTCCGGCGGGAGGACGGGAGAGTCGTCGAAGCCGGGGCCGCGCATCAAGGGAAGAGCACCGCACCCCGTTTGTGTCGCCGGCCTAGGCACCCATCCGCGCCGGGGCCGCTTCCGGCTCGGGGGCCGACCGTGTTGTGTGCGCCGCCGAGAGGGCCTGGTCGAGATCCCGGAGGAGGTCGTCGGTCGACTCGATGCCGACGGAGAGGCGGATGAGGTCGTCGGTGATGCCGGCCGCCTCGCGCTGATCGGGCGCCATCGAGGCATGGCTCATGGTGGTGGGGTGCTCGATCAGCGACTCAACCCCGCCCAGCGACTCGGCCAGGGCGAAGACCTCGGTCGATCGCAGCACCGTCTCCACCTCGACGTCGTCGGCGACGACGAACGAGACCATGCCGCCGTACCCGTCCTGCTGCTTGCGGGCCGTCTCGTGGCCCGGGTGGTCGCGCAGGCCGGGGTACCAGACGCGGGCCACGGCCGGATGCTCGTCGAGGGCGTGGGCCACCGCACGGGCGTTGGTCTCATGCTGGCGCATGCGCACCGGCAGCGTCTTCGCCCCGCGCAGGACGAGCCAGCTGTCGAAGGGGGCCGCCACGGTCCCGTACGCGTTGGCAACGAAGTCGAGGTCCTCGGCCAGGGCCTCGGTCCGGGCGACGATGGCCCCGCCCACCACGTCGGAGTGGCCGTTCAGGTACTTCGTCGTCGAGTACACGACGAGGTCGGCCCCGTACTCGATCGGGCGCTGCAGGGCCGGGGAGAGGAAGGTGTTGTCCACGACCAGCAGCAGGTCGTGCGCGTCGGCAAACTGGGCGAGCGCCTCCAGGTCGACGATGCGGAGGAGGGGGTTGGACGGGGTCTCCACCCAGAGGGCCTCGGTGTTTGGGCGGACCGCGTCGCTCAGGGCCTCGCGGTCGGACAGGTCCTCGTAGGAGACCGACAGCTTTCCTCGGTCGGCCAGGTACGAGAAGAGTCGCTCGGTGCCCCCGTAACAGTCGTGGGCACAGAGAATGTGGGCGTCGGTGTCGAACAGGTGCGTGACCGTGGCGACGGCCGACATGCCCGTCGAGGTGGCGACGGCCCCCGCGCCGTCGTCGAGGTCGGCGAGGATGTCCTCAAGACTGCCGCGGGTCGGGTTGCCGCTGCGGGAATAGTCGAAGCCCTTCGTCTCGCCCACGTCCTCAAACCGGAAGTTGGCGGACTGGTAGAGGGGTGGGGCGATGCTGTTGTAGGACGTATCGAGATCCTGACCGGCCAAGGTCAGTTCGGTTGCCGGATCGAAATCCATTGAGGGGACCGTGTCTTGGTGAGGAAAGAGGCGTGGTAGTCTCACCAAGACGACAGAGGAGCAACCCCGGCGTCGCGGGCTGTGCCGCGAGCGAAGCGATCCTCTCATCTTTCTCCGACAGCGCATCGGCTGGATTGACGCTGCACCAGAAGGGTCGGTGCGTCACCACCAGCAAGATAGGGGCGTCGGAGCAGGAGTTGGCACCAAGACGGCTCGGTCCCGACAGAACACAAGCGAGGCTTGCGTGTCAGGGACGAGCCCGGTTGCCACGACGTCGTCGGGCCTGTTCCCTCGGTCGTTCTTGATGAGACACCTCTCAGCGTAACGGTGGCGGGGGGACGTTGTCAAGCGACCTTAGCAAATCCTCACAGATCGAGCCTCCAGCGGGTCCTCATCCGCCCGCCGGCTACGCATCCACCTTCGGCGACGCCTCGAACGCGCGGGCCACGAGGGCCTGGGCGTCGGCGTGCAGCTGCTTGAGGTGGGCCTCGCCCCGGAAGCTCTCCGCGTAAATCTTGTAGATCGCCTCCGTGCCGGAGGGCCGCGCGACGAACCAGCCGTGGTCGGTCTCGACCTTGAGGCCGCCGATCGGGGCGTCGTTGCCCGGGGCGTTCGTCCGGATCGAGGTAATCGGGTCGCCCGCGATTGCGTCCTGCGTGACCTGCTCCGGCGACAGGGCCTTGAGAGCGGCCTTCTGGTCGGGCGTGGCCGGAGCGTCCTTCCGCTCGAACACCGGCGCACCGAGGTCCTCGGTGAGCGCCGCGTAGCGCTCGCTCGGGTCCACGCCGGTCTTCGCGGTGATCTCGGCGGCGAGGAGGCCGGCGATGATGCCGTCCTTGTCCGTCGTCCAGACGTGGCCGTCCCGTCGGAGGAACGACGCCCCGGCGCTCTCCTCCCCGACGAAGCAGCAGCGCTCCTCCAGCAGTACGTCGACGAACCACTTGAAGCCCACCGGCACCTCGTGGACCGCCCGCCCGTGCCGCTCGGCGACGCGGTCGAGCAGGCTCGTGGTGACGACCGTCTTGCCGACGGCCAGGTCGTCGGCCCAGTCGCCACGGGTCTCCAGTAGGGCGTCGAGCGCTACACAGAGGAAGTGGTTCGGGGCCATGAGGCCGCCGCTGGCCGTGACGATGCCGTGGCGGTCGTGGTCGGTGTCGCAGGCGAAGGCGACGTCGTAGTCGTCCTTCAGCTCGATGAGGGACTGCATGGCGTGGGCCGAGGAGGGGTCCATGCGGATCTGGCCGTCCCAGTCGAGTGTCATGAAGCGGAACGTGGGGTCGACCTCCGTACGCAGCACGTCGAGCGGCAGGTCGTAGCGCTCCGCGATGGCGGTCCAGTAGTCCACGCCCGCCCCGCCCAGCGGATCAACAGCGAACGAGAGGCCGGCGTTGCGGATCGCGTCCATGTCAATGACCGCGTCGAGGCCCTCGACGTACTGCCCTAGGAAGTCGTGGGGTTGCGTCGTGTCGGCGGCGACGGCCCGGTCGTACGGCCTCCGGTCCACGTCCTGAAGGCCGCCCTCAAGCAGGTCGTTGGCCCGGTCCTCGATCCAGGCGGTGACGTCGGGGCCTGCGGGGCCGCCGGTGGGCGAGTTGTACTTGATGCCCCCGTCGGACGGCGGATTGTGCGACGGTGTGATCACGATGCCGTCCGCCTGTCCCTCGTGGTCGCCGCGGTTGTGGGTGAGGATGGCGTGGGAGACGGCGGGCGTGGGCGTCACGCCATCGTCGGCCGCCACGCGCACCTCCACCTCGTGTGCGGCCAGCACCTCCAGGCACGTGGCGTGGGCCGGGGCCGACAGCGCGTGGGTGTCCATGCCCAGGAAGAGCGGGCCCTCGATGTCGGCCTGCGCCCGGTACTCGGCGATCGCCTGGGCGATGGCCAGGATGTGGGCCTCGTTGAACGTCGTGTCCAGGGACGAGCCGCGGTGGCCCGACGTGCCGAACGACACGCGCTCGCCCGGCGTCGACGGATCGGGCGTCCGGGACTGGTAGGCTTCGAGGAGGGCCGATACGTCGACGAGCGACGACTCGGGGGCGGACTGGCCGGCGCGTTCGTGGACACTCATGGGCGAGCGAGAGGTTGGGGAGAGGGTGAGAACCGTGCACCCTACAGTAAACGGAATGTCGACCGGAGTCTCCAAGCCCCTTCCCGCCGGGCGACTGTGTTCCGGCGTCCGAGCACGTGGGACGCAGGCTCTCCTGCCGCGGGCGTCTGGTCGTGCCCGGAAAGAAGAGAAGAGCGGTGGGGGCACGGGAGTTCGGCCCTCCCCTTCTGCGTAGCCCTCTTCGGCCCGCGAGAATCAAGATGCGATCGCCGTGGCCGGTAAACTACGGCGGCGCTGGAAGCGGAGGGCCGTCGGTCTCCGGTCGGTTCGCCGTGAGGGCGCCACGCGTGGGCGGGCACTCCGGGCGAGCCGATCAGGTGCGCCTTTGCGGCTTCTTCGCGGGGGTGGGTCGAAACCTTCGTAGGGCCCTGCCGTGTATCCCGGTCGACCGCATCCTATCACGTCTGAGTGACCGACACAGCGGCAGTGCCATGCAACAGGACCTCCACCCCGAGTACAACGACGTCACCATCAAGCTGGCCGACGGGACCGAGTTCGTCACCCGCTCGACAATGGACAAGGAGACCCACGAGACCGAGGTCGACTCGACGAACCACCCCTTCTACACGGGCCGACGCCAGTTCGTCGACACGGCGGGCCGCGTCGAGAAGTTCAACCGCCGCTACGGCCTCGACCAGGACGACGAGGAGGACGACGACACGGAGGAGGCCGAGGAGTAGCCGCCGCGTCACTCGGTGTTGAGACTGCGGGTCACCTGTCTGCGCAGGTGGCCCCTTCTTTTTGCGTTGGACCGTTGAGTGTTGTCGCGTGGAGGGGCGGGGCCCCCGAACGGAAACGTTCCAACGGTGAACGTGTCAACGGATGTCCACTACATGTCTGACCTCAATCCCGTACGGCTCATCACCGCGAAGCGCGACGGCGAGGCGCTCTCCGCCGCCGACCTGACGGCCTTCGTCGACGGCTACACCGACGGCGCGGTGGCCGACTATCAGATGAGCGCCTTCCTGATGGCGGCGTACCTCAACGGCCTCACGGACGCGGAGGCGGCGGCCCTGACCGACGCGATGGTCCGGTCGGGCGTCCACATCGACCTCTCGGCCGTGGCGGGCACGCCGGTCGGCAAGCACTCGACCGGCGGGGTCGGGGACAAGGTGTCGCCCATCCTCGTCCCCCTCGTGGCCAGCTGCGGCGTGCCGGTGCCCAAGCTCAGCGGCCGCGGCCTCGGCCACACCGGCGGCACGCTCGACAAGCTGGAGTCGATTCCCGGCTTCCGCGTCGACCTGCCGGTGGAGGCCTACCGGCGGCAGGTGTCGGAGCTGGGCCTCGTCATCTCGGGACAGACCGGCGACGTGGCCCCGGCCGACAAAAAACTCTACGCGCTGCGCGACGTGACGGCCACGGTCGACGCCATTCCGCTGATCGCCGCGTCCATCATGAGCAAAAAGCTCGCGGAGGGCAACGAGGCCCTCGTGCTCGACGTAAAGTGCGGGCGCGGTGCGTTTATGAAGACGAGAGCCGATGCCCGCACGCTGGCGGAGACGATGGTCGCCATCGGGGCGGAGCACGACACGCCCGCCGTGGCGGTGACGACGAACATGGACGTGCCCCTGGGCCGGGCGGTGGGCAACTGGCCCGAAATCGTCGAGTGCATCGAGTGCCTGCGGGGCGAGCACGCCGACTCTGCGCTCATGACGATCGTGCGGGCCCTGGCGGGGGAAATGATTGCCCTGGGCGGCGGGGCGGCCACGCCCGAGGAGGGCCGCGAGCGGGCCCGCGAGGCGATTGCGAGTGGGGCGGCCCGGGACCGCTTCCGCCGGTTCGTCGACGCGCAAGGGGGCTCCCCGAGCGTCGTGGACGATCCGTCGTCGCGCCCCGACAGTGCCCCGGTGGCCACGGTCCGCGCCCCCGACGACGCCACCGGCTACGTGGCCGACCTCGACGCCCTCGCCATCGGCCACGCCGCCGTGGACCTCGGCGCCGGGCGCCGGACGAAGGAGGCGGCCGTCGACCCGGTCGCCGGGCTCTCCGCCCTCAGGAAGCCGGGCGACCCCGTCGCGCCGGGTGACGTCCTGGCCCGCCTGCACACCGGCACCCCTTCGGCCGCCGCCGACGTCCGGACCGCCGTGCGCGCCGCCTATACCTTTGCCGACGCGCCGCCGGCCCCCACCCCACCGGTGTCGGCCCGCTACGCCGCCGATGAGGGGTGGACCGAGGCGTAGCTCCGGCCCACGCCCCCGTCCGCCGAACTTCTGCCACCGGACGAAAGTCAAAGACCTACGGGGCCGCCTGTCCGACCGGGGCAGCACGGCGCCGCTCGATCGATTCTTCACAGCAGCGCGCGGCCATGACGCAGCGAGACTGGATCGGACTGGGCGCAAGCATCCTCCTGCACGTCGGGATCGCGGTGCTGGCGACCTTTCTCACCGCCTCGAAGCCACCGCCCAAGCAACTCGGCTACGTCGAGGTCGAGTTCGGCGAATTCTCGCCGGGACAACCCGTCGACGCCACGCAGACCGTCAAGGAGGCGGCGGCGCCGGAGGCCGAACAGAAGACCCCGGAGCCAGAGACCGAGCCGGAGAAGTCCGCCCAGAAGCCGCAGACCGAGCAGGTGGAACTCCCGGAGGAGAAGCAGTCGGCCGACGAGACGATTCCCCCGGAAGAAAACAAGGCCGAGCCGCCCGAGGCCGAGCCGCAGCCCAAGCGGGACCAGGCGGCCGACGAGCAGAAGCCGAGCGAGGAGCCCGGCGACAACGAGACCGGCGATCCGGGAGAGGGCGCCTCCGAGCAGGCCTCCGCTCCCTACAACATCGAGGGGCTCGACCGCAACCCCGCGTTTGCCCCGCTCCCCGCCTACACCGAGCAGGTGAACGCCCGCATTCGGGTGCGCATCACCGTCAACCCGGAAGGCCGCATCGTCAAGCGCATCCCGCTGATCAAAGGCAACCCGAAGCTGGAGGCCGCCGTCATGAACGCCCTGCAGCGCTGGCGCTTCAACGCGCTGCCGCCGGGGGCGCCGCAGGAAAACCAGACCGGGACCATCACCTTCACCTTCCGGCTGCAGTAGGGACGCGGCCGAAGCCCGAGCCCGGCGGTGCTGGTCGTGCGTCCCGAAGGGCCCCACTCCGGACCCACGTCTCGTTTTCTGAACCGGTCCCCCCTCGCATGTCGCTGTCCGATCCCTCCGTCGACGCGCCCGCCGACCCTGACGTTCGGGCCCTCTACCGCGCCCTGGTCGAACCCCGCGTGATCGAGGAGAAGATGCTTACCCTCCTCCGGCAGGGGCGCCTTGAGAAGTGGTTCAGCGGGATCGGGCAGGAGGCCATCGCGGTGGGCACCGCCTGGGCGCTGCCCGAGCGCGACGTCCTCCTCCCGATGCACCGCAACCTGGGCGTCTGGACCACGCGGAACGTCGACCGGGAGCGCCTCTTCTGCCAGTTGATGGGGACGGCGGGCGGGTTCACGAACGGGCGCGACCGCACCTTCCACTTCGGCCTGCCCGAGAAGAACCTCGTGGGCATGATCTCGCACATGGCCGCCATGCTGCCGGTGGCCTGCGGGATCGGGCAGGCGATTCGCCTGCGCGAGCAGGACCGGGTGGCCTGCGCGTTCTGCGGCGACGGCGGCACGCGCGAGGGCGACTTCCACGAGGCCCTCAATCTGGCGTCGGTCTGGGACCTGCCGGTGATCTTTCTGGTCGAGAACAACGGCTACGGCCTCTCGACGCCGACCGAAGAGGCGGTGGCCCCCGCCGACATCGCCGACGCGGCGGCCGGCTACGACATGCCGGGCACGGTGGTGGACGGCAACGACGTGCTCGCCGTGATCGACGCCGTGCGGACGGCACGGGCCCACGCCCAGGCCGAGGGGCCGGTGCTGCTGGAGATGAAGACCTTCCGTGTGCGGGGCCACGAGGAGGCCTCCGGCACGGCCTACGTGCCCGATGCCCTCATCGAGGAGTGGAAAGAGAGGGACCCGATCGACCGCTTCGCCGAGCAGGCGGCGGCCGACGACGTGCTCTCCCCCGACGAGATGGACGCGATCCGGACGGAGCTGGAGACGGCGGTCGACGAGCGGGCCGACTGGGCCCTCGACCAGCCCGCAGTGACGAGCACCCCCGAGGCGGAGCGGAACGCGGTCTTTGCCCCCGCGCCGGCCCCCGATCCGCCCCCGCCCGACGCGGAGGCGGAGGAGGCCCGCTTCATCGACGCCGTGCAGGACGCCCTCCGGCAGGCGATGCGCGACGACGAGGACGTGATCGTGATGGGACAGGACGTGGCCGAGTACGGCGGCGTCTTCAAGGTCACCGACGGGTTCGTCGAGGCGTTCGGAACGGAGCGGGTCCGCAACACGCCCATCATCGAGAGCGGGGCGATCGGGGCCGGGCTCGGCCTCGCCGTCGAGGGCCTGTCGCCCGTCGTGGAGATGCAGTACGCCGACTTCATCTCCTGCGGTGTCAATCAGATCGTCAACAACCTGGCCACCACTCACTACCGATGGGGCCAGCCCGTGGGCGTCACCATCCGGGCCCCCTTCGGCGGCGGCATTGGGGCGGGGCCGTTCCACTCGCAGTCGATGGAGGCCTGGTTTGCCCACACGCCGGGACTGAAGGTGGTGGTGCCCGCCACGCCCCGCGACGCGAAGGGGCTGCTGTGCTCGGCCCTCGCCGACCCGAATCCCACGCTCGTCTTCGAACACAAAAAGCTCTACCGCTCGGTCCGCGGCGCGGTGCCGACGGACACGTACCGCCTGCCGTTCGGCGAGGCGCGGGTGGCGCGGGAGGGGACCGACGCGACGATCGTCACCTACGGGCTCGGCGTCCACTGGGCGCTCGAAGAGGCCGCCCACCAGGCCGAGGCGAACGGCGTAGAGTTGGAGGTGGTGGACCTGCGGACGCTCGTGCCGTGGGACCGCGAGACGGTGCGCGCCTCGCTGGAGAAGACGAACCGCCTGCTCGTGCTCCACGAGGCGACGCGCACCGCCGGCTTCGGGGCCGAGGTGGCGGCCGAGTTAGGCGAGACGGCGTTCGAACTGCTCGACGCGCCCATCACGCGGGTGGCGGCGGCGGACCTGCCGGTGCCGTTCGCCAAGCCGCTGGAGGACCAGGTCTTCTCGGCGAAGCGGAAGCTGCGGCCGAAGGTGGACGACCTTCTGGCGTTTTAGCGACCACGGAGGCTTCGGCGTGACGCCTATTCGGGATCGTGAAAGTGACGAACCCCTGTTCCCGAAGCTCATCCTTGAGTTGCTCGTCTCCGGTCCAGAGGAGCCCGTCGATTTCCAGGGCGATGGCCACGTGAGGAGCATCGGTCGGGTCGACTTCACGGCAGAGCCGGAACGAGTCGTCATAGGTACACCGGGCCGTCAAACGGGTGCATCCTCCGTCACCTACGGGTCTCCGGATGAGGGGCGCTCACGCCCGGAATGCCTCCGAGAGGCGCGTCAGGCTCTTGCGCACCGACGCGGCCGGCTCGGCTGTGCCCTCGAACTCGAGCGTCACGTAGCCCCGAAAGTCGGCGTCGCGGAAGATGCCGGCGATGCGGTTGTAGTCGAGGTCCAGTGAATACCACTCGCCGCCGCCGTAGTAGGTCTTGGCGGACACCAGAATCGTCTCCGACGCCAGCGCCTCGAGCTGATCGTAGGTCCGGTCCGGGAAGTTGCCGGTGTCGGCCAGCACCTTCAGCCAGGGGGAGTCCACCTCCTGGACGATCCGGAGGACCCCCTCCGCGGAGCTGGTAAGGCCCCAGTGATTCTCCAGCGCCATCACGACTCCCTTCTCGCGGGCGACGGGCACGCACTGCTCGAAGGCGTCGATGCACCACCGGTAGGCGTCGTCCTCGGCGTAGCCCTCCAGCGGCGGCTCGTTGCCGCCCTTCGCCATCAGTGTGTCGAAGGAGTCGATCGTGCCCCAGCGCCCGGAGTTGACCCGGATGCAGGGGATGCCCATCTGGCTGGCGAGCTCGAGGGCGTACTTCGTGTGGTTGACGTGGTGCTGCCGCTGCCGCTCGTCGGGGGTCACGAAGTCCTGGTGGATCGAGAGGCAGATGAGGTCGACGCCCCGCTCGAACGCGTAGCGGCGCAACTCGCGGGCGTACTCGGGGTCCTCCCGGGGCATCTGCCGGTGCAGGACGTCGACTCCGCCGACGCCGATGGCCGAGGCCTCGTCGATGACGTGCCGAATGGGCACCGGCTCCCCGTCGAAGTGCCAGTACGAGTAGGACGAGATGCCGAGCTTCGAGCCGCGGGCCCAGCCGTTGTCGGGGGCGGACCCATCCGCGGCAAAGGAGCCGGAGGTCCCGGCGCCGAGAAGGCCGCCGGCGGCCCCGGCGCCGGCCGTCTTAAAGAAGTCCCGTCGGGAGGTCATATCGGAGGCCTGCTCGCAGTGAAGAAGACGTGAACGACAGGAGTCGAACCTGCGGCGACACCCGCTGTTTCTTCCCGACTCGGACGGGGCGGGCCTGCGGACGGGAGACCGGGGCTACCCCTCCTCCGAGAAGTCCCGGTGCCCGAAGTAGTGCAGGACGTATTTAATCTTGGAGGCCTTCGCCGGGCCGAAGCCGGGCAGGTCCTGCAGGCGGGTCTCGACGGTGTCGAGGTCCGCGCCGTCGTTCCACAGATTCGCGGCGTTGCCGTCGTACTCCTCGGCGATGAGCTTCGCCACCTTCTGGGTGTTCTCCGCCATCTTATTGGTGAAGCGGTGCACGGCGGGGGACTCCGCGAAGTGCTCCTGGAAGGGCTCGAAGTCCATCTCCGCGATCTTCGCCATGTCGAGGTGGCCGAGGCGATCCTTGAGGCGAAGCGGTCCGGTGAAGGCCGACTCGGCGCGGACGCGCTGGTCGTAGAGGAGGCCGAGCAGGGCTGCGTTCGGGTCCTCCCGCAGTCGGTCGTCGTCCTCGATGTCGCCGGTCAGGGTGCCTTCCTCCTTGAACCGGTCCATCATGCGGACGAGGCCGCCGGAGAGGTCACTGTAGTCGATGTGAGAAATTTCGATAGCCATTGACGAGGGTCGATTTTCGAGTGTCGAATGAAGGGCGTCGGAGCAAGCAGCCAGAACGTACCGGAGCGGCGGATCAATTCGAAATCCGTAACCCGAAATTCGCCATTGCTCCTACCGGCCGAAGACACAGGCGACACCAGCGTCGAGGCCGACGTGGTCGAGCTTGGCGCGCTGCCAGCCGGGCACCCCGTTGGTGAGGACCCCAAGGGGGGCGTCCGCGGCGAGGGCCTTTAGGGCACGGGGAACGGCCGCGTCGACCGTGAGGGCGGCGTGCTCCGCCGCGCGCAGGGTGTCGACCATCGCGTCCGGATCGGCCGCTGTGTCGGCCGCGTCCAGCACTGCCTCCATGCCTCGCCGGTAGGGACGGGGCGCCAGGGCGTCGAAGGCCGCGAAGAACGCCTCGCGGTAGGTCTCGACCAGCGCGGGCGTCGGGCGTCCGTCGCAGGCTACTCGGCGAGCCACCGCGCGGCGTCCGCGGCGAAGTAGGTGAGGATGAGGTCGGCGCCCGCCCGTCGGATGCCGGTGAGCGCCTCCATCGCGCAGGCCCGCTCGTCGAGCCAGCCGTTCTGGGCGGCGGCTTTGATCATGGCGTACTCCCCGCTCACGTTGTAGGCGGCCACCGGGACGTCGCTGCGCGTCTGCACGCGGTGGATGACGTCGAGGTAGGGAAGGGCGGGCTTCACCATCACCATGTCGGCCCCCTCGTCGAGGTCGAGCATCAACTCGCGGACAGCCTCCTCGCCGTTGGCCGGATCCATCTGGTAGGTGTCCTTGTTGTCAGGGATCTCGTTCGCGGCGGCGGCCTCCCCGTCCTTGGGGGCCGAGTCGAGGGCGTCGCGGAACGGGCCGTAGAAGTTTGAGGAGTACTTGGCGGTGTAGGAGAGAATCGCCACGTCCGTGTGCCCGGCGGCGTCGAGGGCCTCGCGGATCAGCCCGACGCGCCCGTCCATCATGTCGGAGGGGGCCACGATGTCGGCGCCGGCCTCCGCATGGAGCACCGCCATCTCGCGCATCACCTCGATCGTCGCGTCGTTCCGGATCGCGCCGTCCCGCACGATGCCGTCGTGGCCGTCGGCGTTGTAGGGGTCGAGGGCCGTGTCCGTGATCACCATCAGGTTCGGCACCGCGTCCTTGAGGGCCCGGACGGCGTTCGGGTAGAGATGGTCGGGGTCGAGGGCGTGCTCCGCGTCCGAGGTCTTCAGCGCGTCCGGGATCGCGGGAAAGAGGGCCACGGCGGGCACCCCGAGGGCGTCGAGCGTCTCGGCCGTGTCGACGAGCCGGTCGATCGTGTGGCGGTACGTGTCCGGCATCGAGACGACTTCCTCCCGGTCATTCTCGCCGGGCATCACGAACAGCGGCGCGATGAGGTGGTCGGTCGAGAGCCGCGTCTCCCGCGCCATGCGGCGGATGTTTTCGGTGCGGCGGAGCCGTCTCGGGCGAATCGGAAGGTCGTACGCGGTGGAAGAAGCCATAGGAGAAAACCGGATTTCGTATTGCGTATTTCGGATCGTGCGGGGCCGTGCGTACTGCGGAACGAAACCGCCTCGCGTCCGCTCTTCAGGTCGGTTGCTCAGAGGAGGCGATTCCCGGATACGCACTACGCAACACGGGTCAAAGCGCATTCTTCCGTTCCCACTCGGGCCCCTCGGGCGTATCCATAATCTCGATGCCGAGGGCCTCGAGGGTGTCGCGGATGGCGTCGGCGCGGGCGTACTCGCCGTCGGCGCGGGCGGCCTCCCGCTCCTCCAGGAGCTCGTCGACCGACGCGTCGAAGTAGTCGGTCGAGAGGGCCGAGGTCTCCGCGTCCGACGGGGCGGGGTCCCGATCGTGCTCCGGCTCGACGATGCCGAGCAGGGCGTTCGTCTGGTCGAGCCAGAACCGGGCGCTGTGGGCCGCGGCGCCGCTGAGCGCGTCCATCTCCTCGATCGCCGTCACGCCCTCCAGCGCGGCGGCGGTAGCGGCCGGCGTGTTGAGGTCGTCGCACATCGCCGCGAGGGTGCGCTCGTAGATGTCGCCGAGCTCGGGCCCGAGTGGGTCCGGGCCGTCGACGTCCGCCTCGATCGCCGCGTCCACCCGCTCGGCCGCCTCCCGAAACCGCCGGACGTGCTGCGCGGCGGTGCGCAGGGTGTCGAGCGTAAAGTTGAACGGCTTGCGGTACTGTCCCTGCATGAGCGTGTAGCGGAGCGCCAGCGGATCCACCCCGCCCTGCCGACGGACGAGGGGGGGCACGTGGTCGTCGTCCGGCCCGGGATTGATGAGGTCGCGGACGGTGTAGAAGTTGCCCGCCGACTTCGACATCTTCTCGCCCTCGACCTGCAGGAAGCGGGTATGCACCCAGGCGTTGACGACCCGCTGCCCGGCCAGAGACTGGTTCTGGGCGATCTCGCATTCGTGGTGGGGGAAGATCAGGTCCTCGCCGCCGGTGTGGAGGTCGAAGCGGTCGCCGAGGTAGCGCATGCCCATCACCGAGCACTCGATGTGCCAGCCCGGGTATCCCCAGCCCCACGGGCTGTGCCAGTGCATCAGGTGATCGGGGTCGTGCTTCCAGAGGGCAAAGTCGCGCGGGTCGCGCTTGTCGGGGTCCTCCACCGTCTCCCGCTCGGCGGCCTGGAGCTGCTGGGCCTCGGTGTTGCCGCTGAGGTGACCGTAGTCCTCGACGCTCTCGACGCGGAAGTACACGCCCCGGTCGGTGGTGTAGGCGTGATCCTTCTCCACCAGTTCGATGACGGCCTCCAGCTGGTCGGTGACGTGCTCGGTGGCACGGGGCCGGACCTCGGGCTCCCGCAGGTTCAGGGCCCGCCAGTCCTCAAGAAAGGCGTCGGTGTAGTGGCGCGCCAGGTCGTGGATGTTGGCGAACCGCTCCCCCTCCCGCTCCAGGGCCCGCTGCATCTTGTCCTCTCCGCCCGGATCCACGAGGTCGTCCTGCGTGAGGTGGCCCACGTCCGTGATGTTGCTCACGTTAGTGACGTCCCACCCGATCGCCTCGGCCGTACGGCGGATGAGGTCGGCCGTGAGGAAGGACCGAAAGTTGCCGATGTGGGCGTAGGCGTAGACGGTCGGCCCGCAGCTGTAGAACCGAAGGTGTTCCTCCTCGATCGGTTCGACCGGCTCGGTCTCTTGCGTCAGCGTGTTGTAGAGGCGAAATGGGGGGGACGACATGCGACGCGCGCGACGCCTTTGGGAGATCTGGGCGAAAACCGTTCGCCTGTACCTTCCCGGTCGGGGATTGTGCCGTGACTTCTCCGTGGATGAGGGCCGTTTCCGCGTCGAGGGAACGGCCGTGGGTCGCCGGCGTCGGGGCGACGGCCAAAACAAAAAAGGCCGAGGCCGTCAGAGATCTCTGACGGCCTCGGCCGTGTAGCGGCGGCTGGATTCGAACCAGCGACCTTCAGGATATGAGCCTGACGAGCTACCACTGCTCTACGCCGCGATATTTGCACTCCAATACACCCGCTGAAAAAGACAAAGTTCCTGGGTGAAAGTATGAGGTTTCAATGAAGAAAAAGCGTGCGGGTGGGCGAGACGCCGCCCGTCACGCCGCGCCCGCGGCCGACTTCGTGTAGATGCCGTCGTCGCTCATGTGACCCACGTAGCGGCCGAGGATCGTGACCTCCTCGAAGACATCGGGCTGGATGTGAATGTCGTCGTACTCGGGGTTGCAGGGCTCGAGGCGCAGGCCGTCCTCGTCGTGGTACACCCGCTTTAGCGAGGTCTCGCCGTTGTAGAGCACTGCCCCGATGCCGCCCTCCGGAATGTCTTCGTCGATCAGGAGCACGTAGTCGCCGTCGTGAATGTCGGCGCCGCGCATCGACTGCCCCGACACGCGAATGGCGAAGATGCGGTCGAGGTTGGGGAAGAGCATGTCGAGCGTGATGGTCCCGAGGTCCGCCTCGACGGCCTCCTGCAGCGTGCCGGCCGAGATCACGCCCTTGATCGGAATGCCGGGCTCGCGGCCCTCCTCGTAGCGGGGGGCGAGGTGGTACCCCTCGTCGTCGTGGACGAGGTGGCCCTTCCGGTGGAGGGCCTTCAGGTTCTGGGTAACGCTGTTCGGCGAGCTGTAGCCGAAGTGATCGATGATCTCGCGGTAGGTCGGCCACACGCCCGTCTCCCGCGTGTGGTCGATCAGAAACTGCAGGAACTCGTGTTGCTTGGCGGTGAGCTTCTTCCGGCCCATGGCGTGTGCGTCCCTGTGCGTGGCGAGCGAATCGGGAATCCCCGTATGGACGACGGCACATGTTCTACACAGTAAGAGTACCTACGTGCCGGCGGAAGGTCAAGCGGCCACACGAGAGGCAAGGGAGCGACAATGAGGGGCGAGACGGCCTACTCCTCCGAGGACGGGGACCGCCGGGACGGGGAGGCTGTTGCTGACGGCGAGCGTTCGAGCTGGGCGATGACCGCCTGGCTGCGCTCGGGGTACGCCTCCTCGACGTGGTAGCGCAGGAAGTCGCGGACCAGGGCCTCTACCTCGCGGCGCACGTCCGGGGCCAGCTCCATCCGCATGACCGTGTCGAGGTCGGCCCGCGCGAAGACGGCGTACGCCCGCAGGGCGGCGCGGGAGGCGCGCAGCGGGGCCTCCGGGGCCGCGTCGGCCGGGTAGACGCCGCCGTTGGCCCGGGAGAGAAGGCCCTCCTCCTCGACGGCCTCGACGTTGGCGCGCTCGATGGCCGGGGCGATGCCCAGGAGCCGGGCCAGCCGCAGCTGCACGAACGGCCACAGGTTGGCGGCCCGCGCCTCGGTCCGGTCCAGCCGCCGGAGCGCCTGCACCGTGAGGGCAAACACCTCCGGCTGCGGGTCCTCCTCCTCCGTCAGCGCGTCGACGAGCTCGACGATGCGGAGCCCGATCGTGATCGACTGCAGGGTGCGCCGCAGGTGGTGAAACGACTCGACGTGGCTGCTCTCGCTGAGGACCTGCAGGTCCCGCGTGGGCTTGTAGTAGTAGACGACCTGCGTGTAGGCCATCGGCTGGAGGGTCGAGCCGAACGAGCTCTTCGTGCGGCGGGCCCCCTTGGCCATCACGCCGACCTTGCCCGCCTCGGGGGTCAGGAGCGTTACGATCTGGCTGGTCTCGCCGTAGTCGAGGCTCCGCAGCACCACGGCCTCCGTTCGAATGATGTCCCGCTGTGCCATCTGACGGTACGCTCGTGCCGTGAGGGATATTCGGAAAGGGACAGACGGCTCGAACGTGGGGGAGGGTCCCGGACGCCGAAGCGCCCGACGTTCTCACGTCCAACGCAGCGGATCGGGTTAGATTTTCTGGGGCGGGCGTGTCTACCGCCCCCGTGTTCAGTCTCCGCAACGCCTGTGTCCCACGATGATCTGGTTGTACCGCCTCCAGCAGCGACTCTCCATCACCCGGCAGGAGGGACTGGCCGTGATCACGCTCACGGGGCTTCTGCTCATTGGCCTCGGCGTCCGGCACGTCCAGGAGCAACGGGTGCCGCCGGCCGCGGTCGACTCGCTCGTCGCCCGGGCCGGCGCGCCGGGGCCCGCCGACTCCACGCGACAGGCGACGACGGCCCCCGCGCCGCCCAGCCCCGAGCAGCCTGTTCGCCTCAACAGCGCGTCGCGGGAGCGGCTGCAGGCCCTCGACGGCATTGGGCCCGCCCTGTCGGAGCGCATCGTGCAGTATCGGTCGAAGCACCCCTTTCAGCGGGTGCGCGAGCTGCGGCGCGTCCGCGGCATTGGGCCCAAGACGCTGGCCGCCCTCCGTCCCGTGGTCGCGGTGACCGGCGACGGCAACTGAGACGCGCTACCCGGCCGCGCCCTCGGCGTCGTCCGCGGCGGACTCGACGGACTCGCCGTCGGGAGCCGTCCCGTGGGTCGCGGGGGGCTCTTGGTCCTGCATCCGCTCGGCCAGGGCCTCCGGGGTCCACTCCTGCGCCACCTTCCGCTCTCGCTCAAGAAACCGGTACACTGGCACGAGGAGAACGGCGGCCAGGAGCCCGAACCCTACGAGGGTTCCGACGATAATCGGGAGGTACTCCGGGTCGAAGAGCAGCGAAAAGTCCATGTAAGCGGGAAGGAAGGTCGCAGAACCGAGGCGGCAGGGATAGACTTCCTTGCTGTCGGACTACGTGTTAAACCCGCAGCGGGAGGCACCGTTCGGTGGGTTCGATGAGGCGCCCGTGAGAACGAGACCGCCCGGCCGTTTCCCCTACGCCGGGGTCGAGTGGGGCCCGATCGACGACGCTTCGGCCCAGGCTCCCCTCGTCCGTCGCGGGGCGACGGCCGCGCCTGCATTTCACGTCAACGACGGGAACGAGGGGGAGCGCGTGGAGGGACGGTGGGAGTTCCCCCACGAGGACAGACCGGTTGAGTTGAGGCCGTGGGGGGGCACGGGCGCCGCTACCGCGAGCGGGACGGCATACGAGTGCTCACCGAAGTGGAGGGCGCGCGGAGGCCCCCGAG
>JBDGQP010000071.1:0-10558 GCA_042218975.1 Salinibacter sp. | reverse complement strand
CCGCTGCTGGCGGAGACGGGATCGACCGGCTGATGTATCGACCCGCGATGGGGGCACAGTCGGCGCGTCGGGGCGTGACGGCCCCGCCGCGACGGAGGCGGAAGCCTGAGGCCGACGGACTCGTCGAGCGCCTCGGTCGTCGCGCTACTGGGCCTCCACTTTTTCGTCGGGGGTGGTCTGAGAGGAGTCGGCGCCGGGCGTGGACGCCGTGGACCCGAGGCCGGTCGTCGACACGCTCGGGCTCGTCGGGGTGGGCAATTCTTCTTCGGCGGGCACCTCGCCGCTGAAGTCGGCCCCCGGCTTCACCTCGAGCACGTCTGCCTCGAGGGTGGCGTGGACCTCCGCCGTGGGGCGGAGGACGAGCTCGTCGTCGGCTTCGATGTGCCCCTCGACGTATCCGGCCACGTGAATCGTATGGGCATGAATGGTGCCCTGCACCTCCGCCCCCTTTGCCACGAGGACCTGCCCGTCGGTGGAGATGTCTCCATGGACCGTTCCTTCGATGTGGAGGTCGACGTCCGTGAACTCGAGGATGCCCTCGATGTCGGCCCCCTCACTAATGATGGAGGTGGAGGGGGGCGACCCGGACTCGGGCGAGGCGTCGTCGCGATCGGTCGACGAGGAGTTGGAAAACAGGCTGAGAGCAAACATCGGGTCGAGCGGTCGTGACGAAGAGGTGAACAGAGACGGCCCCGCCCTACGCGGAATGAATTGGGGGCCGAGAATCCATTTCGATAGAGGTAAGGGGTGGAAAAATTAGAATCCCAACCCGGAGCCCGACCGTCCCATGGGATTTAGATTGGGTCAAAGACAACATTTGGATAAGGTTTTCCGTGCCGAACGGGTTCCAGCAGAGGAGCAAAGGGGACCCACAGGTTGGAGGCCGGGGGCAGGACGACGGGACCGTGTCGCTCGGGGACGGTATCCGGAGCCCACCTCACGCAGAAATGGGAGTCTACGCGGAACCGCGCACGACCGACCGGGAGACGTTCTCTCGTGCTGGCCGGGGATCCTACTTCGGTGGCGTCCAGAGGGAGGGGCTCTTCGCCGCAACCGCTCCTCGGTACGGCCTCAGTCGGAACGAAAGCAGATGCACCAGCCGGGACTACGGCGCCGAGGCCGGAAGTGCCCGCAGGCGGCGGCTGAGGTCCTCCGCTAGAACCACGAGGGAGGTATCGAGCTTCGAGACGAGGTCGGCGTAGTCGGTGACGGGCCATCCGTCGATCCGGTGCCGGGTCCGGCCGCGACCCCGGAGGGTCTCCCCCTCGGGGCCGAACACGGTCCAGCCTACAACCATCTGGGAGTGCCCGTTCGGAATGGGGGCGTCCTCGTCCGCGTCCGTGCCGGGCGGAGGGGGGCCGACTCCCTCGAACCGCAGGACGCGGAGCTGAACCACGTAATGGAAGCGGGTGCCCCGCGGCCACGGCACCACCTCGACCGACTGGATGCCCGGCCGGGCCTCCAGGTTGAGGGCAACAACGCGGTTGAGGGCCGGGCCCAACTCCTCGCCCCAGCGGTGAAAGTTGGAGAAGTGAATCTCGTGTGGGCCGCGTCGCACCACGAGGGCTCGGGTGTCGAGGTAGTCCGCGAGGTGCGGCTTGCGCAGACCCAGCCGCAGGCCCGTCGTGTCCGCCGCGGTGTCGGACGGAAGGGCGCTGCCGAGCAGGTAGTGCTGCGTGTTGTTGGGACGGGGGGACGGCAGGCGCACGCAGCTTCCCAGGACGAGGGCGAGCCCGCCGGCGAGCAGGACGAGACGACCGAGTCGGCGCATGAACGAGACGAGGGACGAAGGAAGACTACTGCTGTTCATTCGACGTGGACGGGGGCGGTTTTTCTTTGCCGCGGATAAACATGCTCGGGTTTCGCTCCAGCGACTGGACCAGCATCCGGATGGCCTCCGCGGCACCGGACAGCTTTTCGAGGGCCTTCTGCGTCTGGTAGCCGAGGCCGGAGTCGGTAGAGAGGGTGCGGTCGAGCTCGCCCATCGTCCGCTGCATCTGCTGGAGGGTGGTCCGCAGCTCCGTACTGGTGGCCTTCAGCTCCTTGGCGGTCGGGTCCACCGAGCGGTTGAGGCGCTCGACGAGGCGCTGCGCCTCGGCGGTCGTCTTGCGGAGGCGACCGGTGATCTTCGGGGCGTCGGCGACGGCGGTGCGCACCTCCTTGGACTCGACCACGGCCTGTACCGACTTGATGGTCGAGAGGATCGACCGGTTAATCTCCGCGGCGTCGAGCTGCTCGAGCTTGTCGTTGGCGTTGACGAGGAAGGTCACCAGATTCTCGTTGATCTTGCTGACGTCGAACCGGCGCAGGTTCGTGACGAGGCCGGATGCCTCCTCTCCGAGCCGGGCCAGCGGAGAGAGTTGCGTCGGGATCTCGAGGTGCGGCGAGCGGGCCTGGGCCAGGGCCGCTGAGTCCGGATCCGAGACGTAGGTCAACTCCACGTACAGCTTGCCGGTCACGATGCTCTCGAGCTGGAGCTGGGCCCGGAGCCCATTCCGGATCTGGTTGCGCAGGAGCTCGGGGTCGTCGAGGTTGAGGGGGGTGCCGGTCGTGTCGGTCACCGGTTCGAGGTCGATCGCGTACTGGACCGGGACCTGAAACGTCTCGTTCTGCAGGTCGACGCGCAGCTTGATGTCGGTGACCTCCCCGATCGGTACGCCCTAGAACTTGACAGGGGCCCCCACGTCGAGCCCATTGACCGACTCGTCGAAGTAGCTGACGAAGGTGGTTCGCGACTCGAAAATCTGATTCGAGCCCAGCGCCCCCACCCCGACGACGGCGAGGACGAGGGCGCCCACGACGAAGAGGCCGATGGCGGTCGGGTTGGCGCGTTGACTCATGACACGGATGGAGAGATCAAGCGGGAGGCGGGCCTACGCGGCCTCCAGGGAGCGGGTGAGGAACTGGTGCACGCGGGGATTGGGCGGGGCCTCACGGAGGGCCGCCGGTGGGCCGAGGGCCGTCATCGTCCGGGTCTCGATGTCGAGGTAGAGCGCCCGGTCGGCGATCGTGAAGATGCTCTCCAGGTCATGGCTTACGACCACGACGGTCGTGCGGAGGCTGTCGCGAAGCTGGAGGATGAGGTCGTCGAGACGGCGGGCGCTCACCGGGTCAAGCCCCGAGGTGGGCTCGTCGAAAAAGAGGATGCTGGGGTCCAGGGCGATGGCCCGGGCCAGGGCGGCCCGCGTGCGCATCCCGCCGCTGATTTCGTGGGGGTGGAACGACTCAAACCCGCGCAGGCCCACGAGCGCCAGCTTCAGCGACACGATGCGGTCGACCTCCGATGGGGACAGGTCGGTGTGCTCCCGCAACGGCAGGCCCACGTTCTCGGCGAGGGTCATCGAGCTCCAGAGCGCCCCCTTCTGGTAGAGCACGCCCGTCCGACGGAGCTGCGCGGTGCGCTCCGCCTCGTCCATGGCCCGAGGGAGCGTCCCTCGAGGCGGATCGTCCCCTGCGCCGGACGCAGCAGCCCGACCAGGTGCTTCAGCAGGGTGCTCTTACCGGAGCCGCTGCCGCCCATGATCACGAAGATCTCCCCCGGTTCCACGTCGAAGGTGAGGTCCTGCATCACGACGAACGACCCGAAGGCGAGCGTCAGGTCCTCGACCGAAATGGCGGGCGGATCGGGGGGAGGCACAGCGAGCAGAGCGATGACGTGAGCGGGAACGGGCGTGCGGCTACACCTGAAGCACCGCGGCGCCCCAGTCGATGATGGCGTTGGCGAGCACGATGAGGAAAATGCCGGTCACCACCGCCGAGGTCGTGGCCGCGCCCACGGCGGAGGCGTCCCCGCCCGTCTGCAGGCCGCGCATGCACCCGGACAGGCCGATGATGGCCCCGTACACGACGGCCTTGAAGAGGCCGACGAGGCCGTCGGCGAGGACGACCGGTTCCAGGAGACCGGTGAAAAACTGCGTGTAGGTCAGGTCCAGCATCGTGGTGGCGACCGAGAGGCCCCCGAGGATGCCGAGCACGTCGGCGTAGACCGTGAGGAGCGGCATCGCGCACATGATGGCCACGATGCGGGGGGTCACCAGAAAGTCGATCGGCGAGAGGCCGAGTGTTTTCAGCGCGTCGATCTCCTCGGCAATCTTCATGCTGCCGAGCTCCGCGGCGAAGGCGGCGCCGGTGCGCCCGGTCATGATGATGGCGGTCATGAGGGCGCCCAGTTCCCGCAGCATTCCGTAGCTCACGAGGTAGGACACGTAGTAGTCGGCCCCGAACCGGCGGAGCACCACCGCGCCCAGGAAGGCGATGATGAGGCCGACCAGGAGGCTGATCACGGTCACGATGGGCAGGGCCGAGGATGTGCTGGACTGCAGACTGACCCCGAGCGTGCGCCAGCGCATCCGCGTCTGCAGGGTGAGCAGGCCGACGAGGCTCTGTGTGGCCCGGCCGATGAAGGCCAGGGCGTCGAGGCCCTCCTCGTAGACGTCGAGGGCCCACTCCCCGAGGCGGGCCATCGGGGCAGGGGGAGCCTCCGGGTCCGAGGTCTCCTGCTCCGGCACCGCCTGCGAGAGGGCCACCAGCCGGGTCAGGGAGGCGGGAAGCGTGTCGGTCCGGACCTCGAGCCCGCGCCCTCGACCGTACTCGACCGTCTCGAAGAGAAAGGTCACGAGGCTGCTGTCCCACGCACCGAGCCGGTCGGTATCGAAAGCCACCTCCTCCACCGATGCCGGGGGAGACACGTCGTCCACCACGTCTCGAATGTCGGGCAGGGCGCCACCGAGCGTCCAGTCCCCCGCCAACCGGACGACAAGCGTTCCGTCGGTGTAGTGGGCGTCCACCTGCATCGGACACGGATGCGTCGGTAGTGAAGAAGTCGTTACACAACGACCGCACCGAAAAGTGCGGCCTGTGGTTCCGGGGGCGCTCGCCGACCGTCAGGGCGTCTGGGGCGAAACCCCGACCCGGCGTGCAGTTGTCACGCGAACGTCGACGCAACTCGCGGAGGCCGTTCCTCCCGTCGCCCCCACTCCCAGGTGGGACGGGACTACCGGCGGGCGATCATCCAGATCGCGTGGACCAGGCCCGGCACGTAGCCAAGAAGCGTGAGCAGCACGTTGAGCCAGAACTGCGTGCCGAGACCCTCCTGCAGGAATACGCCCAGCGGGGGCAGGAAGACGGACAGCACGACGCGCAGAAGATCGGCGGTCGAGGCGGAGCTCATGGGAGGAAAGAGGGGTGAGAGAGGTACGAGAGGGCAGACGGAAACAGCCGATGGGGAAAAAGGATGCAGACGCCCGGTTCGTCCGCGGAGGCACGCCATCAGAGCACCGCGGCGAGCCCTGCGACGGCGGCGAGGGGGACGAGCAGGAGGCTCAGCCCCGTGGACAGGACGACGAGCAGGAGAAACCCCGGATTTACGAACCGGATCAGGGCCCCGTAGCGGACGAGCAGGGCCCGGTTTTCCTGGAGGACGCTCCGGAGGGCCCAGATCTGCTTCAAGATGCTCCACAAGCGCCCAAGGAGGCCGGCTCGGGGATCGGTCGTCACCGACCGAAGGACGTCGGCCGACTGCTTGACCGTCCGGCCGCCCCGCTCGGAGAGACGGGCGGGCAGGGACAGCAGGTCGCGGAGCCCCACGAAGAACAGCCCAAGAACCGCGGCGGGGCCCAGGAAGAGGGCCCCCGTGGCCGCGGCGCCGAGGAGCGGGCCGAGCCCGGAGGGCGGGGGCCACCACAGCAGTCCCCACAGCGTGCCCCCCGCCACGGCCGACGCGACCGAAAGCGCGGCGACGCCCCGCGAGATTCGGCGGGCCAGGGTGGCCAGCGTCCGCGCGGCCCGCACAAGGCGGCTGTCGGGCGTGTCGGAGGAACCGGCGACGGACGCGGCGGGGTCGGACATTGGCGGTTGCACAGGTCGGGCAAGCGTCCGGCGGCCCCGACTGCTCGCTTCGACTCCGCGACGCAGGGACGCTCGGAGGGAGGAAAAGGCTCGGGACGCAATATGCAGTTTCGGTCAATGCGCCGTCCGATGCGGGCACACGCCACTGATCGTCCGCTGTTTCTGCGCCCCCCACTCCGGTCGCGCCGGGCTCTGTGCAGGGCCCTGCCACCGGACCTCAGTAGATGGGCGCCGACATGAACGTGAGCCCAACGGCGGCCCACGTGCTGCGGGCGTCGAACGGACCCGAGCGGGTGACGGAGACGTCCATCTCAACGCGATCGGGGAGAAGGACGGTCCGCAGCGAGAGCTGGAACGAGGGGGCCCGCCGCCCCTCCCCGGCAGCCTCCCCGATCACAGTAAATCGGTCGGTGGGTGCCCAGTCGAGCCGGGCGCCCCACGTGACCTGATGGGGGCCGTTTTCCTCGTGGCCCCATCCAACGTTCTGGTAGGCGGTGAGGCCCGGCAGGAGATTCTGGCTCAGAATGCCGTAGCCGTAGAGGGTGGCCGGCCGCCCCCGGGGCACGCCGAGCTCGCTGATGCCCGCCCCGCCGACCACAGCCGCGCCAATCCGGTGGTTCGACCCGGGCCGCAGCAGCACCTTTCCCTCCGCGCTGTACTCGACCGATCGCCGGTCCGCCACCCCCGTGCTCAGAAACGCCGCCCCGGCGGCGAGCTCCAGCCGCGGGTGAACGCGCAGGGCCGGCGCGATCCAGGACGCCTCCGCACTGTGCCACGCCTCCAACTGGGCCGAGCCCGCACCGACGCTCGTCGGGTCGTCGACGAGCACCTGCTGGGCCTGGGCCGGGAGGGGGACCGTCGCCGGGGCCCCGAGGGCCAGGCTCACTGCGAGAACGGCGATCCGGCGGACCAGCATTGGTAGAGACTGCTGTGAGCATGCACAAACCACGTGGCCCAATGGCGAGCAGAAACTGCAGGTTTCGGGGGAGAGGGAAAAACCGCGCAGCGGGGACCGGATCGGAAAAAGCGAGTCGGTCCCGTCCGCCCCGGGCTGACGGAACGAAACGACTCCCCGGTTTTATCGTTAATCGACGATGTAGGGTCAAATAGCAACCAATACGCCTGCTTTGCCGACGATCTGTGACTGACTCGACGCTTCCCATCCGGGCGGCCCGGGCCGAGGATCTCAGCGCCATCCGCGCGCTGCTTCGGACGTGCGACCTGCCGGGCGAGGACCTGATGCCGGCACACCTGGCGCACTTCCTCGTCGCCCCGGCCGGCGATGACCTCCGCGGATGTGTTGGGCTTGAGCCCCGCGGCGAAGTCGCCCTGCTGCGCTCCCTGGCCGTGCGGCCGGCGGCCCGCGGCAGGGGGCTGGGCGGGCGTCTCGTCGGCACCGTCCATCGGCGGGCGTACGGAACGGGCGTCCGGACGCTCTATCTGCTCACGACCACCGCCGCGCCGTTCTTCCGGCGACGGGGCTACGAGCAAATCGCTCGGGAGGCGCTGCCGGAGGCCCTGCAGCAGACGGAGCAGGCCGCCCGCCTCTGTCCGGCGAGTGCGACCTGCATGCGAAAGCGCCTCGACGCACCGACGGGAGACGCCGCCTAGACCTCGACGAACTAACCGACCCCCGACCCGACCATGGCCGACCGTCCCTCTTCGTCCCACACTCCACGCCGCTCCGAACAGCCGGCTCCCTGGCGGCCGTTCGTCGACGGGCTCCGCCGGTTCATCGCGGGACGGGTCCCCGACCCCGACGCGGAGGACGTTCTCCAGGACACGCTCCTGCAGTTGCACGAGGCGACCGATTCGCTCCGGGACGCCGACCGGGCCGAGGCGTGGGTCTTCTCCATCGCCCGCCGTACGATTGCCGACTACTACCGCGAGCAGGAGCGCCGTCCGGTCGACGGAACGGGCGGCACGGCGGCGGATGTCGTGGACGACGGGGACGCCTCCGGGGGCCCCCTGGCCGCGTACGACGGGGCCCACGACGTCCACGAGGAGGTCCTCTCCTGGCTCCGCCCGATGGCCGAGGAGTTGCCGGAGATGTACCGGCGGCCCCTCCTCATGGCCGACTTCGACGGCCACACGCAGCAGCAGGTGGCCGACGACCTGGGGCTCTCCCTCTCGGGCGCCAAGTCGCGGGTGCAGCGAGCCCGCGCCAAGCTCGGGGAGCGACTGCGGCGCTGCTGTGAGATCGAGTTCGGGCCCGAGGGCCGTGCGGTCGCCTTTCGCCGGCGAGAGCCCTGTCGGACGGGTAGTTCGTGAATACTGGGTGAAGGGGTGCGTCTTTTTTCCCGATGGCCCGACTACCGGGGTGAGCAGTGGGGATCCGCTGCTCTCGACGTCTTCTCTCACTTACCCCTTGACTCCCATGAAACGACTGCACGTGATGCTGCGCGTGAAGGACCTCGACGAGGCCACGCGCTTCTACTCGACGATCTTCGGCGCGGACCCGACGAAGAGGGAGGCCGACTACGCGAAATGGATGCTCGACGACCCGCGCGTCAACTTCTCGGTGGCGGAGAAGGACGCAGACCACGGCGTTGAGCATCTCGGCATTCAGGCCGAGACGCCGGCCGAGCTCGAGGAATTGCGCGAGCGGATCGGCCGGGCCGGCGGTACGGTCAACGACGAGGGCGACACGACTTGCTGCTACGCGAACTCCGATAAGACGTGGGTCGTAGACCAGCAGGGCGTCTCGTGGGAGGCGTTCTACACCCGTGGCGAGGCGGCGACGTACGGCGCGTAGAGGCCGTTTTGATTCCTGGATCGTCGCTGATACTGACGTCGCTCCGTCTCGGCTGCGGGCAATCATGGAGCGTGGACACGAAAGGAACGGCTGGGATGGGCCGATCTACGGTCGTCACGTGATGTTCTGGACGTGACCGTATGAAATCAAAACGGTCTCCCGGACCGATCCGACCTGTCGCTGACTGAACGCCGGCGCTCCCGGTCCGGGCCGGACGAGGAGACGTCGTTCGCGGCCCGACGGGGAATCCGGGCGCTACTCATCCCGCAGCCGTACCGTTTCGCCCGTCCGGGCCGACCGGCGGGCCGCGTCCAGAATCTCGGTTACGATCATGTTGTTCGACAGGGACGAAAGCCCGTTGGGCTCGATTTTGCCCCGGACGACCCTCCGCAGGTACGGCACGGCGGACTCGTAGAAGGGGGGCTCCGACGCGAGCGTGACGGCCCGCTCGCCGGTGCCCCGGACGCGAAGCCGCAGGTGGGTGGCGTCGTCGGCGTGGACGTAGCCGTTCTGGCCGTACACCGACATATCCTTGCGGCTGAAGGGCCAGTTCCAGGAGGCCTGGATGATGCCCTGGGCTCCCGGATAGGTAAGAAGAATCGTCGCCACGTCGTCGACCCGGCGGTAGACAGGATCGGACTTCAGCTGCTGGGTGACCGCCGTTACCGACAGCGGGCGGCGCCCCTCCATGAGGCGCGTCATCAGGTTGGCGCCGTAGCAGCCGAAGTCCATGAGGGCGCCGCCGCCGTTGAGCGTCGGGTCTGTCAGCCACTGCAGAAAGGCCGGGCCGACACCGATCTCCTTCGGCCCGCGGTGCCCGTCCCGCACCACCACCTTGCGGAGCGGGCCGAACCGCTGCTCGGTGCGGGCGAGTTCGTAGACGCGCTGCGTGCTGGGGTACCAGGTGGTCTCGTAGTTGGTGAGGACGTGAATGTCGTGGGTCTCGGCCGCGTCCCGGATGGCCCGGGCGTGCTCCATGCTGACGGCCAGGGGCTTCTCGACCATCACGTCCACGCCGTGCCGGGCGGCCGTCTCCACCACGCGGCGGTGGTCGAACGTGTGGGTGAACGTGACCACGGCGTCGGGCCGGGTCGCCTCCAGCATCGTTCCGAGGTCGCGGTACCGGCGGGCGGGCTCGATGTCGTACTCCTCCGCCCGTCGGGCCAGCAGGGCCGTGTCCGCCTCGGCGACGCCCACGACGCGAACCCCTTCGTAGGGTCGCGCCCGCAGGAAGCCGTGGACGTGCCCGTGCACCATCCCGGCCACGGCCAGGCGGAGCGGATCGTCGGGGGCGCCGCCGGTCGAATCAGGCTGGGCCGACGCCGGACCCACGAGCGTGAGCGCGGCGAACAGAAGCAGAATTGTGCGCGGCGACGTCGGCATGACGGGACGGGCGGCGGATGCGGGGGGACGGGCGGGAACGGCTGGACCGACGAGACGGAGGGCGGCTCCGCAACTCCCGGTGGGGGCAACGTAGAAAACGAATCGGAGACGGTCCATTCGCGCCGAACACGGCCGGTGGTGCACGGCCCGGCCCGCGACCGGCCGCGGGGCACAGAGCCGGAGGTCGCCCGTTGCCACAGGGGCTTTGGGAACTTCCCGGAGAAGAGACCCGCGTGCCCTCTTCCCTCACCGAACCCGCTCCGCAGATGCGCGCACCGTCTCGTCTCGTCGTCTTCGCCGGGGGCATTCTGCTTGTCCTGCTCACCGCGACGCCGTCGGCGGCCCAGCGCACGGGCGTCGGGCTTGGGGCCCTGGGCGGCCCGAGCTCCTTCCTGACCGACCCCAACGGCGACGCCGTCGTGGACAGGGTGCGAGGCCGCGTGGTGGTGCCGAACTCGGCCCGGGAGGCGGAGATTACCGCCGCGGCCAATCTGGCGGCCCGCCTCGGCTACGAGACGGCCGCGGCCGACCTGCGGCCCGTCGTGAGGGCGTCCGCCCTGGGCCCGACCCCCG
>JBDGQP010000070.1:0-19484 GCA_042218975.1 Salinibacter sp. | reverse complement strand
TACTGCACATAAAAAGCCTGCTCTACACGATCGTCCTCGCCCGACTGAGGCCCTGTCGTCAATTTTTGATTATCAAATCTTGAAATTCTGTATACGTCCCCCAATACTGAAAAGTGGCGGCTTGGCCGGAGAGGAAAAGTCAAGTAAGGGAAAGTCAAGCAAGACGCCTCGGCGCAGTCTCTCAGATAATAAAATTTGCAGGGGATGACTTCTCAAGCTACTGGGCTGTCGAGAACAGACCTCGCGTTAGGGACAGATCGAAAGGGTGTAGCGGATTGGACCTGTGGACCTGTCGCAGCTTTCCTGAGGGTCGTGTCGATCTGTTCGGTCCTGGTGATTCTCGGTGGAACCGTCTTCTGTCCCAACGTCCTGGGACAGCAGGGAACCATTGCGGGGACGGTAATCGACAGCACGACCGGAGAGGCGCTTCCGGGGGTCAACGTGATCGTTGTCGGCACGCAGCAGGGGACGACGACCGACAGTGAAGGAAACTACCAGATTACGGGGGTGGAGCCTGGTACATATACGCTGCGCGCTACTTTTGTCGGCTACAACGACGGCAACCGTGAGGTGGAAGTGGAAGCTGGGGAGACGACGACAGTGGACTTTTCGCTCACCCCGGGCGGGGTCGAACTTCAAAACGTCGTAGTCACCGCCCTTGGGGTAGAGCGTCAAGAACGAGCCCTTTCGTACAGCAGGCAGGAAGTTGGGGGCGCGGAACTCACGAAAGCCCCAGAGCTGAATGTGGCCGCGTCTCTGTCAGGAGAGGTTGCCGGGCTAAGCGTCTCGCAGTCAGGATCCGGTGTAGGAAGCGATGCTCGCTTGCTGATTCGAGGAAACCGATCGATCACCGGAAACAGCCAACCTCTCATCGTGGTCGACGGCGTTCCCATTCGGGGCGATCTCAGTACGATCAGTTCGTACAACATCAAGAGCGTGGAGGTGCTGAAGGGGCCAAACGCCGCGGCGCTGTATGGGAGTCAGGCACAGAACGGGGCCATCATCATCCAGACCGAAGAGGCGGAGGAAGGGGAGGTGGGCTTTAGCTTCACGCAAAACGTCATGGCCCGAGATCCCGTCCTTCCGTATGACTTCCAGAATACCTATGGACAGGGGTCCGCGGGAGAATACGACCGGGGGTCGGAAGGAAGCTGGGGGCCTCGAATGAAGGGCCAAATGGTCCAGCATTGGTCCCCCGCTCCCGAGCTGCGGAATACCGAGTATGCATTTGAGCCACAGCCCGACAATGTTGAGGACGTTTATCAGACGGGATATACCTCATCTACCAACTTCACCACAAGGATTGGCTCTGAGGACGTTCAGAGCCTGTTCGGGTATACCTTTACGCGTGCGTCGGGGACGACCCCGGAAAACAGGCTCACGAGACACAATGTCCTCGTGAATACGACCGCCCAGCCGACTCCTAATCTGTCGGTAACCGGTAAGCTCTCGTACAACCGGGAGGTGATTGAAAACGGGCTCCCGACCGGAAATAGCCAGGGGAACGCCACGAAGCTCGCGCTCCTGATGCCCCGCAACATCCGCACCGAACAAGCCGAAAACTTCTCCTACGTCGATCAGGACGGGGTAGAGCGTCAGAACTTCTGGAACCCGGGGACGATTGGTAGCGGAAATCCGTACTGGGCCATCCACCGGAACCTGAGCGAGACGATCACAAATCGGATCATCGCCCAGGGCTCGGCGACCTACGACTTCACCGACTATCTGAGCCTTCAGGTGCGAGGGCAGGTCGACAACGGCGGCATCCAGAACGAGCAGCGGCTCTACTTCGACACGTTCACGAGCGCGCCGCTGGGCGAATATGATGTCGGTCGGACGAATGATCTTGAATGGAACGGGGATTTCCTTCTCAACTACACGCAGGATGTTCTCAGCGAGTTCAGTATCGACGCGAATTTCGGGGGGTCCATCCGGTATGAGAAAGGAAGCACAATGAGCGCACAGACCGGTGGTAATGGACTGACCATCCCCAACTTCTTCTCGCTGTCCAATACCCGGAACGTTCAGGCCAGTGAAAACCTGAGCGTTCGCCGGGAGGTGCAGTCGCTGTACGGTTCGGGGACAATTTCCTGGAGCGAGGCGGTCTTCCTGAAACTTACCGGCCGGAACGACTGGTCGTCGACCCTCCCTCCGGGCAACCGCTCCTTCTTCTACCCTTCTGTGGGGCTATCGACAGTCCTGACGGACCTTGTGCCCGACGTCTGGCCTGAGGCCGTTGATTTCGCTAAGATTCGAGGGTCGTGGTCCCAGGTCGGAAACAGCGCCCCGCCCTTTCGAACGAAGCGCACGGCGAACTTCAGGCGGGGCGGCAGAAACGGATTCCTCTCCTTCAGTAGCGTCCTCCCGGCCGACGATCTGAAGCCTGAACAAACGGAATCGTGGGAGGTCGGCGCAAACATCCGCACCTTCGGAGAGCGGTTGGGGCTCGATTTGACCTACTACCACACCACGACGAAGAATCAGCTCTTCACCGTAGAGCTGCCGTCGGGCACAGGCGCCAGTCGGAAGTTCACGAACGGAGGCAACGTCCGGAATAAGGGGTGGGAAGCGACGCTTTCGGTTACGCCTGTTCAAACGCCGGACTTCAGTTGGGACATGCAGGTAAACTGGTCAAGGAACGAGAGTCTGGTGAAGTCGATCAGCGACCGGCGCCCGAGCGTGGTGATCGGGAGCAGCTTCATGCACGAACTCAGAGTGGAGCAGGGCGAGCCCTTTGGGGAAATTTATACCGTGGGATTCAGAAGAGACGATCAGGGCAGGGTGATTGTCGGGCAGAATGGGGTTCCCCTCTCAACCAGCGGCTTCGACGTGAACGCGGGCAACTTCAATCCCGACTGGGAAGGCGGTGTCAGCGCTACATTTTCGTATAAGGGGCTAAGTCTCAGTTTTCTGATTGATCACAGGCAGGGGGGGGAGATGGCTGCCTTTACGAGTTCCCGGCTCGTAGCTGCTGGGGTTACCGAACGGACCCTCAAGGGAAGAGAGGATGGACTCGTCTTCGGAGAAGACATCTTTCCCGGTGAAACGGCCGTCACTCAGGACGGATCGCCGAACGATATCTCGGTGAGTGCCGAACGGCTGTGGACGCAAATCGGAGGGCGAGAGTCCTCCATTGGTGAGGTGTTCGTGGAGGACGCGACCAACACGCAACTCCGCGAGTTGAGCATTACTTATTCGCTACCCGAGTCCGTGCTGTCCCAGGTCCCAGTGTCCAGCGCAAGTCTGTCTGTGGTGGGCCGAAACCTGCTCTTCCTCTACAGGGCATCGGACCGGATCAATCCGAACTTCCTGACGGGCACCGGCTCGGGAGCCCAGGGATTCAATTCTTTTGCCCCTCCGACTCCGAGATCCGTCGGATTCAACCTCAACATCAACTACTAGCGGGGTCGGGGCCGAGCGCAATCCGGCTGCACTCGAACGAGATTCTCACGATAGGATGGTGTGCAACATGACGGACCTGTACAAATCTCTGTTTAGTGGATCGGGGATGCCCGCACTCGTAGCGGCCGCTCTCCTCTTGACGGCCTGTACGGACAACTTTTCGGCGATGAATACGCCGGAGAGTGAGCTGGCTGCGTCCGAGCTCGGGGCCAACAACATCGGCCAGATGTTTGCCCAGACCCAATGGGACGGAATGTTCGGGGGAAGAGGCAACTTTCAGACTGCTCAGGGCACGTTTGCTAACCTGTACTCTCAGATAGAGGCGGAGCAGGCCGGATCCTTCGACACGGGTCAGTACGCAATGAATAGTGGCTGGCTCGACGGAACGTGGAACACCTTCTATGGAAAGGTCGCCCCGCAGGTCCAGTTCGTACGGGAGTTTACCGCAGAGAACGACATGCCGGTGAGAAATGCGGTGATCAACGTATGGAGGGTGTACCTGTACCACCGGATCACGGATTACTGGGGACCCATCATTTATTCGGACTTCGGGACCGACGATCCCACCGTCTCCTACGATTCCCAAGAGTCGATCTACCGAGACTTCTTTAAGAAGCTAGGGCAGGCTGCCAGCGTGCTCAGAGACAACCCCGATGGCAACGCATTCGGCTCGAACGATCTCATCTACGAGGGCGACGCGCGGAAGTGGTTCAAATTCGCGAATACTCTGCAACTCCGTCTCGCGATGAGGGTGAAGTACGCAGCCCCAGACCTGGCGAAAGCAGAGGCCGAGGAGGCTGTCGACCGAGGGGTCATGATGGACAACTCGGACAATGCGATGGTGCTGACCACCCAGGATAATCGAAATCCGCTTCAGACGTACCACGACTGGAACGAGCACCGAATGAGCGCCGCGATGGAGAGCCTGCTTGAGGGGTATAAGGATCCCCGACTCGGGACCTACTGGTCCACCGTGGGGGCAGACAAGACGAAGCACTCGGTCCAGGTGGGAGACAAAGATGGGGATGGTAGCGCCTATGAGGGAATGAGAAAAGGCGTCCCCAGAACGAACAAGGGGGATCGTATCGAGGCGAAGTACTCTGCGCGCGGACGGAGGTGGTGGCGCCCCTCACTGGGGGGGACCAACCCGCCGCTTCCGGTCATGAGGGCCGCGGAGGCCTACTTCCTCAGGGCCGAAGGGGCCCTGGAAGGGTGGAGCATGGGCGGGACGGCCGAAGAGCTTTACAACCAGGGCATCCGAACCTCTCTGAGAGAAGACCGGTTCGACGTTTCGGAGCAGGAAATCGACGCGTACATCAATCGCGAGAGCAGGCCTGTTGCCCCCGGCGACTCGGCAAAGCATATCTGCTGTGAGTTTGCAAAAACGCCCATCTACCCCGATACGCCGGCGTTAACGGACATTCCGGTCGACTTTCAGCGGGGGGCCGACAAGGAGACCAAGCTGGAGCAGATCATCACTCAGAAATGGCTTGCGCTCCACAACGATGGGTGGGAACTCTGGGCGGAACTTCGACGGACTGGCTACCCGAAGCGGTATCCCATCATCGAGTCTCTAAGCCCTGTCCTCGATGAAGATGACCTGCCGCAAAGAGTGCCGTTCGTGCGGAGTGAGTACAGCAACAATACTGAGCCCGTAAACAACGCGGCGGAAATGCTGAACGGTCCAGACAATCCCGCTACAGAATTATGGTGGGATCAGAAGTCGGGATCAGACGATAATGTGACCTATCCCTCTTCTCAATAAACTGCGAACGGGTGCCTGTCCAACGCCAGCCGCGATGGCTTCCGGACCGTTGGGAAGGCCCGATGCTCGTGGGCTCGCAGGACTGCGAGGGCCGGCATTGGGGCCTCCGCAGATCCCCGACGGAGCGGGATGAAGCGTTCCTTCGTCCCGTTCACCGACACCCGCGGATCAACCTCAGCCTGCAGTTCATCGATCCCAGACCGAGTCCTGCGCATGGCCATCGAAGCAAGTCGGTGGTGGATAAAGCGGACATTTCATCCTACACACCAAGCGCTTCGACGACTGACTTTTTTCGACCCGCGACTGGCGTTACCGATACGTGAATAAATTCGCGAAGTCCGATTCTTGCTGGCGGCTGTCCGCGGTCCCCAGCTATCGGGGAAAATGATTTGCGTACTTTCTCACGGATCGGTAACCTCGGGAAGCAATTTGCCCAATCCTCTCGCTTCCCCCGCGGAAGCCCGGCTCCCTACGCCTGCTGTTGTTGAGTGTCCTGCTGAAAGGGCACCTCCTCGTAGGGCTGGACGAGGACCCATCCGTCCCCTTCGAATCCAAACTGAACCGATTCCCCGCTGCCCCGGCCGAGAAGCGCCTTCGCGGAGACATCTGTCTCGATCGAGGGCGCGAGCCCCCCGGCCCAGGCCACCGTCGCTTGCGGGTCGGTGTAGACCGGCGATCCCGGCTCGACCCGTAGCGTGAGAGGCTGTCCGTGAGAAGTGATAACGACCGACCCGGTGCCCGATAGCGTCACGTTGAAAAGCCCCCCGGCAACAAGGCCGCCGGCGCTTTTCAGTGCCTCGATGTCCCAGTCCACTCCATCTTCGAAGGCAAGGAGGTCACTTCCGTTCACCGACACCTGCTCCTCGTTGAGACGAAACGCGGAGAGCTTCTTCTTCCGGTCGGCCAGATACACTTGGCCCTGCCCTTCCACTTTCGTGAGCGGAGCGTTCTCCCCGGTGAACTGCTTTTTGATGAAGTTGGCGATGCCGCCTTCCAGGGCTCCTTCCCGCTCGAAGGTGACGCTGCCAGTGTAGGCGACCATCGATCCGACGCGTGCCCAGACGCGGCCGTCCAGGTTGACCTCCAGCATCTCCGAGGTTTCCTGGACGAAGGTCCCACCGGCACCTTCGTCTTCACTGAGAGCAGTAACAAATTCATCAACCGTCTTCGTGCTCATGGTGCCGAAGGTCCTTTGGGAGTGGGGACAGCGACTGGACGATGCCAGGTGCCGAGACCCGCCAGGACCCCTCGTGGATTCGAACGGACCGCCCGCCGCGAGGCGCGTTCTGCGACGATCCGTCCCGAAAATCCCACAACGAGGTGTACAGTCGTCCTCGGCGCCCAGCACTGGGGCCCGCGCCGTCTCGGCGAGTGGGCTCGACGGATTTCGGCGCGCTCCTGTGCGGGCCTCAGAGGAATGGGGACGGAGAGGCGGCCCTCGTGTTCGCAGGAGAAGGCCTGCGCTGACGTGCTTCCAGGGCGGTCCCGCTGCGAATTCATCGGCACACGGGCGCGCTTCCAGGCCGCCGGCCTTCCGTCTCCGCCGTGAACCGTACCCTGGCGCTCCTCAGCGGCGGGCCGGCAGGGAAACAGTATTCGGCCGGAGACGCGACTACAGCACCACCAGCGCCGCAAACATCAGGAACGTGGCGGCCAGCATGTAATCGTCGAAGTTGGAGGCGTCTCGCTTGAGGGCTGAATCGGCGGTCTGCATGGTCCGGATTGGGATGTTGTGAGTGAGCCTTTCGGGCATTTGAGTCTGAGAGAAACCGTCTCCTTCTCTCGCGTGAGGGTTTGACCCACTTACCGGACAGTCGGTCCGGTCCCTTCGACGAGCGGGAAGCGCCAGTCGACGGATCGGCATCTCAGTGCGACGAGCGCCGTTGGAAAGCGGTGTCGATGGTCCCCCGTGATGCCACGCGGAGGCCTCCCGCAGCGTCGAACCCACCCGCCCGGACCCCGAGCGTCGGGCCCCTCAGCGGGGTTCGCCCGCTAACATCGACAGCCCACGGCAGTAATTGCACTCGGGCCTTCCTGCACTATCCGCACAAGAACAGGCGCCGGGCCGCACCTACCACAACGCCCCGTGCAGCCGCGAACAGGTGGTCCTGGAACGTGGGGGGATCGGGCGTCTTCTTCCAGCGGTTTCCCGCGGAGGGCGCGGCGCAGCTCGGGTCCCCGACCAACATCTCCCGGAGCCCAGAGATCTTTTCCTGGCTGCCGCGAGTCGTATTTCCGAACGGGGACGCGAGTCGCGTCTACGTGCTCTGGCAGGAAATCATCTTCTCCGGCGGTACGCACGGCGGGGAGAAGCGAGCGCGATCTGGCTGTACCGGGGGCGCCTTTCCCGTCCGTGATCGACACTTCGGCCGCCGACCGGCTCCCCGACCCAATTCCAGGCCGATGACCAAGCCTCCTCGGCCAGACGGGCTCTGCGAAGCGAGCGAACCGCTACCTCCTCCTGAATCACAGAAGCCGAAGGGCGGGCGCCCCGCATTCCCAACCGCGCGGTCGCTCTCGAAGCGGTCGTCCTCAAAGGCGTCCCTGTACGCGTCACGCCGAGGAGGCCGTCGGGCCTTCCGCGATGCAGAGCGGCCCTGACCAATTGCGGGATCAAGGGGCGGGCCGCCCACAAGAGCATCGCGTCCAGCACGAAGCCGGGACGCCACCGCTGAGGAGCGGACGGACCCCGGCGTGGCTTGGCCACCTTCGGCGCCTCAGAGTTCGGCACGAGAAGCGAACAGACGTCCAGGGGGCGTTTTTGCGAATTGGCTGTGCGCTGATCACCTGGAACCCCGTTCAACGGTTCAGTTGGAGCTTCTTAACTCAAACGATCCTGAACAGTTGGTCCCTTTCACGAGACGCTGACCGGCGCTTTTCCGCTGTCGAAATTGGAGTTCGGCCATCCGCCAAACGGGTTCTACACCCCTACGACCGGCCAGCCTTGTCCTTACCGGGACGTCGGCGACTACCAGCACTCCTGGGGCGCCGATCTGCTCATCAAGTACGCCGCCGATATGCGGCCCGGTGACGAGACCGCAACGGCCGATCCCTTTCCGTTCGATACGGAGCATGTTGTCGTGGACGACGTGCCAGCACGGAATCATCGCATCGGAATCACACGCCTCGACGACCGGCTCACGGTCCAGGTCGACGGCGAACCCGTCAACGAGCAGCCGCTCGGGACGCCCGTGACGCCTTCCCTGCAATGCACGCCCTCCCTTTCGTGATTGTCCTTCTCCGTACCCTGAGCGCCATCTGTCTCATTCTCCTGCTGGGGCCGTCGCCAGCACCGGCGCAGGACCGCCCCACCCCGCACCCGATCTCACCACCCCCCCGCTTCGAAGACGCTCTCGAACAGGGCACCCGAACGGCCTCGGGCCGCCCCGGGCCCGCCTACTGGACGAACCGGGCCTCCTACGACATCGAGGCGACTCTCTCCCCCGCCACCAACACGGTAAGGGGGCAGGAGACCATCACCTATCACAACCGGTCGCCGGACACGCTGAAGACGCTGGTGGTACACCTCCGCCAGAACGTAAACGCCAAGGGAGCGGAGCGCCGGCAGGCCCTCCAGGTGACCGGTGGGATGGATCTGGGAGACGTCTCGGTCCAGGGGCAGAATCTGATCGAGCGCCCGAACCGGTCGCAAGTTGGCTATACCATCGAAAACACCGTGATGCGGATTCGCCCACCGGAGGCTGTGCCCCCCGGGGGAAGCGTGAAGCTATCGTTTGCCTGGCGCTACACGCTCCGGAGCCAGGGCCCAACCCCGCGGCAGGGCACCAACGGCACGGTCTACTACATGGGGTACTGGTACCCGCAAATGGCCGTCTACGACGACGTACAGGGGTGGGATACCGATCCGTTTCTCCAGTTTGCGGAGTTCTACATGGGCTACGCGGACTACACCCTGGAACTGACCGTGCCCGACGGCTGGCTTATCGGCAGCACGGGGACCCTGCAAAACCCGACGGATGTGCTCACCGCACGGACCCGGTCGCGGCTGGAGCAGGCCCGCACCGCAAATAAACCGGTCCGGGTGGTGTCCGCCGAGGAGCGAGGCGCCGGCTCAGCCACACAGGCCGATCCGAGTGGGTCCTTGACCTGGCGTTTTCGGGCCGAGAACGTGCGTGACGTGGCGTGGGGCACCTCCGACCAGTACGTCTGGGACGCCGCGCAGGCCGATGCCGGGAAGGGGCGAACGACGATGATTCACGCCCTCTACCGTCCAAACAGAGACAGCTGGCGCCGCGCCGCCGAGTTCGGCAAATTCTCCATCGAGTTCCTATCGGAGCGGCTTACGGCATACCCCTACCCACACATGACGGTAGTAGAAGGCCTGGTGGGCGGCGGCATGGAGTATCCCATGATCACGATCGTGGGCAGCGACCGCTCCGAGAAGTCCCTGTTCGGCACCACCCTCCACGAAATTGCCCACATGTGGTACCCGATGCTCGTGGGCTCGGAGGAAACCGATCACATCTGGATGGACGAGGGCCTCGTGACCTACTTCACCCGGCAGGGCCGCCGTGCCTTCTGGGACGAGGGGGCCCCCTGGGCCGCAAATTCCGGATACTTCCGTCGGGCCGGAACCGCCCGCGAAACTGAGCCGATGCGGCACGGCGACCTGTTCCCGAATGTCGGTTCGCTCGTGTCTGCCTCCTACGACAAGGCCAGCCGCATGCTCTACGTGCTTCGAGGCCTCTACGGAGCCGATTCGCTGCACGCGGCCCTCCGCACGTACGCCGAGCGGTGGACCTACAAGCACCCCTATCCCTACGACTTCTTCAACACCGTAGAGGACGTGCTGGGCGACGACCTCGACTGGCTCTGGCGTTCCATGCTCTACGAGACCTGGACGCTCGATCAATCGATCGCGGGTGTTGAGGAGAGCGACGGCGGGGTCACGATCCGGATTCGGGATGAGGGGCATAGCATGATGCCGACCCCTGTTCGCGTCACCTACGCCGACGGATCGACGCACACCGAGCGCGTACCGGTGGACGTGTGGCTGAAGGGCCGCCGCACGGCTTCCCTCAGCGTGCCGGCCGGGACGGTGGAGCGGGTCGAGATCGATCCCGGCGGGTTTTTGCCGGATGTGAACCGGTCGAACAATACCTGGACCGCCGACGCGTCCCGCTAGCCGCCGACCCCGGTGTGTGAACGGGTGCGTCGGGGCGAGACCTACCGGGACCCGTGGAGACCCCTCGCTCTGCACTCGAGGGTCGAATCGACCGCGGCGTGCCCCTTGAGGTGACCGCGGAGGCGCCTGTGCCGGAGCCCTTCCACACGATTCTCCGAAGAGCCCTTGGGCCGACTACCCGCACTGGAACGTTCCGAAGACTGCAGCCCAGCCTTTCGCCCGTCTGCCACCGGTCTCCTGCTGGCTGGATACCGCTGAACCGAGTATTCTCGGGCGCGGCTTCGGGGCTCTTTTGCCGTCGCAAAGTCCCTCCATCCCAAAACCGTCTACGATTGAGTACGGGTAAGAAGACGATCTCGACGGTAACGTACGCGCCTACCGGCTATGCAGTCATCGAGAGCGTGCTTCCGTCCTGGCTCTGCTCCACCTTCAGCCGAGAGGAGACGCGCTGCTTCAGTTCCGAGACGTGTGAGATGATGCCTACAAGCCGCCCCGTATCACGCAGGTCGGAGAGCGCCTCCATGGCCCGGTCGAGCGCCTCCGGATCAAGACTGCCAAATCCCTCATCGATAAAGATCGTCTCCAGGTGGCGTCCTCCAGAGATGCTTTGCACAACATCGCTCAGCCCCAAGGCCAACGACAGGGCCGCCATAAACCCCTCGCCCCCGGAGAGTGTCGCCACTGGACGCTTTCCGCCCGTGTGCGAGTCGTGCACCAGTAGATCCAGCCCTGACCCACTTCGGCGGTCCCCCACATCTTTAGAGCGGAGAAGCCGGTAGCGACTTTGAGCCATGTGTCCGAAGTGCTTGTTTGCTACGCGAAGCACCTCTTCCAGCCGGGTGGCCAGCACGAACCGCTGCAGACTCATCCGGCTCTCGTTGTCTCCGCGGGCCAGTTTTGAGAGGAAGCCCACCCGACTGTAGCGCTCGTCGGCCTCCCGGAGCTGGTCTTCGATCTCGTCGATGCCTTTGAGGGCATCCTGAAGGTCTTCGGCCTTCATCTCAAGTTTGGTCACCGTCGCCTTCACCTCGTCAAGCTCTTCGGCCAGGGAGTCGACCGCCTCCTCCGCGCTCTCCACATCTGGCTCCTCGACCTCCTCGGCTTCTTCTTCGGCGCGGGCCTTTCGGTCAGTAGCCGCGGCCCACTTCTCCTCGAAGGCCTCCACCTCCTCTTTCATCGAGTCCCGCTTCTCTTTGTCGCGCCGCGCCTCCTCAAAATCAGAGGCGTCGGCAAAACCGTTCGCCCGGAGGGCTTCCTTGAATCGCTCCTGTACCTCTGCAAGTCGCTCCGCCGCCTGTTGCGCCGCCAGTTGTTTGCTGAGGGCAGATCGCTTCTTGTCCACGCGCTCCTCGCGGGCGTCCCGAACGGCCGACGCCGCCGCCTCCAAGGCCTCCTCCAGTGACGCCAGCTCCTCGGTCGTCTCTTCGAGCGCCTCGTGCAGGGCATCCGGCGTCGTTACGTCCTCCGGAAGCCGACCACGGATCGTTTCCTCTTTCGACTCAAGCCCGTCGATATTGCTTTCCACGTCGCCTAGCTGATCCTCAAGCTCTTCTACATCGTCTTCCAGTTCGGCCAACTGCTGCTCCTTCTCCTCAATCTCATGTTCGAGCGCGTCTGCTTCATCGGCAGCCTCCCGCGCCTCCGCGAGCGCCGACTTCGCCTCCTCGTGCTTCGTTTCAATTTCAGTGCCGGTCATCTCGTCGAGACTCGGGTGATTTTCCTTGAGGCTCTCGACCTGAGTGCGCTTTTCGGCAAGCGTCGACCGGGCGTCACTGACGGCTGATTGTGCCTCGTCGAGCGCCTCGCGGGCCTGAGCTTTTTCCTCCCGCATGGACTCGATCTCCTCTTCGCTGGGCACGTCGTGGGCCTCCTCGGCCGGAGCAGGGTGCTCCTCCGACCCGCATACTGGGCACGGCTCCCCGTCAGTGAGACCTGTTGCGAGGATCGAGGCGTACGCGTCTCGGCGCTCCCCTTCCAGGCTCTCCAGCCGCTCTTGCACGTCCTGCAGTTCCTCCTCTCGGGCGTTACGCCGCTCTTCTGCCTCCTGGAGATTCGCCTCGGCCTCCTGGACCGCCTCCTCCTTCTCGGTCAGTTCTCTGGCTTTCTCCTTCAGCGTCTTGGCCTCGTCAAACTCCTTTTCGAGAAGCTCCCTCCTTCCAGCGAGGCCCTCCTTCTCCTCCAGCTCCTCGCGCTCCTCGTCCAGCTCCACGTCCAGATCGTTCAATTTCTGTTCCTTCTCCTCGATTGAGCCAACAAGCTCCTCCTTCTTTTCTCGCTGCTCAGATCGGTCGCGTTCGACCGTTTCCAGTTGTTCGATGTCCGCTTCCAGGTCTTCCAGCCGTGTCTTTTCCTGCCTGAGATGTTCTCGCTGCTCGTCGCGCTCGCGCTCTTCTTTCAGCGCCTCCTCTGAGGCTTGAAGTGCCTCCTGGGCCTCCTCGAATGCCCGCTTCGCGGACGCAGCCTCCCTGTCTGCCGCGCGCTTCTCCTCGCTGCGCGTTTCGAGATCATCTCTGACGGGGGCAACCTCGGCGGCTCGCTGCGCATTCTCGAGGAGTTGCTTTCGGGTCTCGTGTGCGCCCCGCTTCTCTCGTAGCTCCTCAACGGCCCGGCGGGCCGCCTCGAGCTCATCGAGGGCGCCCTGATCCGATTTGGCCTGCTCAAGATCTTCGCGGGCCGATTCGAGCGCTTCGACGAGGCTCTCTTTTTCTGCCCGATTCTCTTCCAGGCTCGACTCGGTCTCGGTCAGCGTCTCCTCTAGCTCCTGGGTGCCCTCGGCCTCGTGTCGGCCCAGCTCCTCTTCTTTGCGTCGCCGTAGGCTCTGGACCTCCGCTTCGGACTCCGTCTCCATCTCTTTCAGGACTTCTTGCAGCCGCTCGTAGCGCTCGGTCTCAAAGAGTACCTTGAGAATCTCTTCTCGCTCCGTGGATCCCGCCGACAGAAATTCCCGGAACTTGCCCTGCGGCAGAACCACCGCCTGCTGGAACTGCTCATGCTCCAGCCCCAGAAGGCGCTCGACGCGGTTGTCCACGTCCCGCTTCCCTTCAGCGAGGGGCACGCCGTCCTCTCCGTTTCCCTCGGCCTCAGACCGGTCGTAGAGGGCAGCCCGCTCGCTCTTCTGGGTCGTGCCCTCTCCACGCTTCTTGGCCAGTGTCTGCTGCGGGCGGCGTCGAATCCGGTAGCGCTCTTCCCCGAGGCGGAAGTCAAGGGTCACCTCCGTTGGCGCCTCCGGCGTGGCGAAGTCGCTTCGCATGTCGTCCCCGTCCCGCTCACTTCCGGAGGTCTCTCCGTAGAGCGCAAAGCAGATCGCGTCGAGGAGGGTCGATTTGCCCGACCCGGTCGCTCCATGAATGAGGAAAAGCTGCCGTGCCTGCAGCTTCTCGAAGTCGACTGTCTCCGGGCCGGTGTATGGACCGAACTCGTTCAGTGTGAGACGCTCGGGGGTCATCAGCTTTCAACGGCAGGCTCGGGAAAACAACTTGGGAGACAACCTGAGGGACTGGACGAAGGGAGCGAGGGGGCGGCGCCTGAGGAAGCGGCGCTCAGGCCGCCCGCTCCTCGTCTCTCAGCCGGCCGAGGGCCTCCTCCAACACCTCCCGGCTTTCCTCCGAGAGAGACTCTTCTTCGGTGACATGCCTGGCAAACTCCTCGAAGACCTCCTCCTCACTTTGGCTTTGGAGGTCGCCCGTCAGGCCGTCCAGGCCGCCCGCATCCACCTGCGATGGGTGCTCCACGTGCAGGGCATTGGGATACGTCTCCCGGATGCGGCTCATCGCGTCGACGACGGGGCCCTCGTTCTGGAGGGTCACCCAGATGTAGTCTTGCTCATTTTCGTCGGGGGCAGGGCCGTCCTGGAGCTCAGAGGGGGTCCCTTCCACTCGGCGCAGGTCCCGCTCCGGCTCGAGCGGGATGCGCTCGACGGCGCAGTCTCCACCAGCGTCCATCTCGACGAGACTAACGGACTTGGCGTGCCCCGTCTCGTCGAAGGAGTACTTCATGAGGGAGCCAGCGTACTCGATCCGGCCCGCCTCCACCGATTGGCGCCGGTGGAGGTGGCCCAGCGCCACGTAGTCGAAGCCCTCGAACCGGGCGGCACGGACGGTCTCCGCTCCGCCAACGGCCAGTGGGCGCTCCGAGTCGGCCAGCTCTCCGCCCTGCGCGAAGACATGGGCGACGGCGACGGACCGCTCTCCCCCGGGAAACGCGCGTCGGGCGGCCTCCGCCTGCGCGGCGAGAACCTCGTCGTGGGTCTTGATTTCCGGGTCGCCGAGGGCATGCCGGGCCCGTGGGGGCTCCGCGTAGGGAAGGCCGGCGATGTGAACCGGGCCGTGCTCGTCCTCCATCGTGACGATGCCGGGCTCCGCGGAGGGCTTGCTGAAGACGTGCAGGCCCTGCCCCCGCAGAATACGCGACCCAAAATCCAGACGGTCGGGACTGTCGTGGTTGCCAGCAATGACCACGACGGGCACATCCAGCTCCACAACGAGCTCGCACAGCGCGTCGTCTAGGAGCTCAACTGCTTCGGACGGGGGGACCGAGCGGTCGTACACGTCGCCCGCCATGAGGACGACGTCGGGCTCTGTGTCCTCAACGATCCCGCAGAGCGTTTGCAGGAGATCGCGCTGGTCGGCGGTTAAGTGCGTCCCGTGGAGTAGCTTTCCGAGGTGCCAGTCGGCGGTGTGGAGGAAGCGCATGCAGCAGTCCAGTCAAGTCCAGAGATCGACAGAGGTGGAACCGGCCTGCCCACCCGGAAGGGCATGAATCAGCCGCCGATGTCAGGCACCCACGGACTCGGGGGGTCGTGGGGGTCACGATGACCTCCCGCTTTGCCCCCCGGCCCCGTGCGGCGGGCGGCTGTTTTCTTCACCTGTGGCGGACGGCCCGGCCCAGTCCGAAAATTCGTCGTTCAGATTTTTTTAGCACCTCGCGCAGGTGGCAGGAGGGGTAGAATTCGTTCTCGTTCTGGATGCCCGTGAGGTCGAGAGCCATGAAGCGGGAGACGTGATGCGTAAGAAGTGGGGCAGTCGAACGTGAGCAGAGGGGCGCCCGTCGTTTCGGTCAGCCGGCCGCGTAGTCCTCCAGGAGCACCGCGGTCTCGGAAAACCGGTCGGCAACCGTCTCGTCGCCGGTGACGAGCGGGACGCCCAGTTCCTGGGCGAGGGCGACGTACTCACAGTCGTAGGCCGAGTGGTCGGTCTCATCGACCAGCTGCAGGACCCGAGGGGTCGACACCGGGCGGGTGCTCCCGTGGAGATCCTCTTCGGCCATCCGGGCGTACTCGACGGCCTCGGCCCGGGTCATGTGGTCTCCGGCCATGTAGCTCCGGAGGACGTTCCGAAACTCCGAGCGCCAGATCCGAGGCGCGACCCAGCCTGGATCGCGTGCCCGAACCTCCCGGGCCAAGGATGCCCGATCGGCGTCCATCCGAATCCAGAAATAACTGATCACGTCGTTGTCGACGACGATCATGCTCGGCCCGTCCGTTTCGCTTCGTTGACGATGTCCGGAAAGGTCTTTCCAATCCGGTCGTTGAGCGCTTCGGCCTCGGCGATGGCCTCCTCGGCCGACTTGCGAGACGGCGTCAGCGTGCGCTTCAGAATGGTGAGCAGCTCGTTGTTCATGCTGCGGCGGTGGCGCTCGGCCCGCTCTTTCAGCTTTTCGTGGAGCTCCGGCGGCACGCCTTTGATCGTGAGGGTCGGCATGAGAATCTAGTCTGGTTGCGATCTGGGTGCACCGACGCACTATAACCGCACCCCCCCTGCGACCGTTTCGCACCCCTGCCGTATGTCGGGCAAGCGAAGAGAGCATCCGCGGCGAAGCCACCCGTAGTATGTCTGCTTGGTACCGGTCGCGTTCGACAAGAAGGGATTGATCCTCAATCGACAGATCACGTGAGCACGTCCTTCTATTCATCGGCGTCCTGCGTCGGGAGCGGGGCTTTTTTTTTGAGCCTTTCAGATGCAGGTGAACCGTCACCCACTGAATTCACCGAGCCGGCGCCGAATTCACTCTGGTCATCTCTCCCCTCTTCTCTCCCATACTAGACCCTCGCATCACGACGCTCACCACCTAGATGACGCAATAGCATGATGCTCTCCTTCCGTTCCCCATGGATTCTGGTGCTCCTTTTAGCCGGCGGACTGGTATCGGCCTGCGGCGGGCCCGGCGCCACCCTCGACGACATGCCGGACTGGATGGCTGAAAAGCCCGAGTCCGAACAGTACCTCTTCGGCACAGCCACGGCGGTCTCCGACGGGCTCCAGACGGCTCTGAAGAAGGCAGAGACCCGGGCGCGGGGAGACATCGCCTCCACGGTCGAAGTGCGGTTTCAGGGCCTGACGAAGGATTTCCAGGAGGAGGCCGGGGACGAATACTTGGAGCAATTTACGCAGGCCCAGAAGGAAGTGGTAAGCCAGTTCCTCCGTGGCACGCAGGTCCGTCAGCAAAAGGTGCTGGAAGAAGACGGCCGCTTCCGGGCGTACGTGCTGATGGAAATGCCGATTGGTCAGGCCAGCAAACAACTCCTCTCGAAGCTCAAGCAAAACGAAGCCCTCTATACCCGCTTCCGCGCCAGTGAGGCGTTCCAGGAGTTGCAGAACGCAGTAGAAAAGTACGAACAGGACAAGGCCGATGAAACGCAGTAACCAATGTCGGCCACGGGTCGCCCTGATGTTCGCAAACTGAGATGGTCCACCGATGAGATCCATGCTTTCGCTTCTTGCGGCTGCAGCGCTCACCGGAGCCTTCCTCCCCGCAGCGCACGCCCAAACCGTCACCGGTCGAGGGAAAGCCGTCATGGGCAGCAGCATGACGCCCAGCGGCACGAAACAGCTCGCCTTCGAAAAGGCACGCCAGTCGGCGCTCGAGACCTTTGGCGCACAGGTGCTTTCCGAAACGTCCGTCTCCACCCTCGAAACGCCCCGCGGCGTCGAGGAGATCTCGAAAAGCCGGATCGCGGTTCTTGCCGCCGGGGAAACCCAGCTGGTGGAGGGCTCGAAATCCGTAGCCCGGCAGATGACGAAAAACGCGGTCGTATACCGAGTCGAGGCCTCCTTTCGAATTGAGCCGACCGACGTCACCGAGACCCTGAAAGCCTACCTCCAAACGGGCCGGGACGCCCCCTTGCGCCGCTCCGTCACCGACGCTGTCCACCTGCAGCAACGCCTGTCGGAGGTCGGGCCCGACATTGAGGGCGAGGAGGTACGCACGCTTTTAAACCGTACGCAAAGCGCATACGAGCAGGTTGCGGCCGCCGCGGAGGACCTCCGAGGGGGCGAGGTCCGATCTCAAATCGCCCGACAGCGACGGCGTCGCAAAAATGCACTGCTTCGCTTTTTCCGGGTGGTCAAAAACCAGGGCCATCCCGGGGACGTGCTGGAATTCGGGCTCTCCCGATCGGGCCTCCAGGACGAGGGGACCGCTGTCCAATTCACGTACGACACGGAGTTTTCACTCGGCCCGGGCGCCCGGGCGGTGACCTCCGCCTGCCGGGAAACCCGTCCGACGTGGGCCCCGGACGATTCAAAAGACAACGGCGTCATCGGGCGGCCCGCGACGGACGGATGGCTCAAGCAAATCTTTGGGGACACCTACCTGGACTTTGAGGTCACCGGCCCCCTCCTGCTCTACATGCTCGACGGCGCCGGACACGTCCGACTCATCGTGGCGAAAACCTCGGGAGGGATGATGAGCCCTCCCAAATTTCGGATTGAGTATGGCGACTGCGACCCAGACGGAATGGTCGACCCCCGCTTGTGGGAGGACACCTGGGAGTTTCAGGTCCCCACCCGGCTTGTCGGTCAAATTGAACAGGTGGCCTTGGCGTTCTCAAAATGGGACTACGACGAGATTGCCGGAAAGCACGGATTTCGGGCGGTCGAGCGCGGCATCTACGCCCGGGGCGAAGGCCAGGATGTCGGCCTGGAAACGTTCACGTACGGCCGCTCGGAGTTTGAGAACTATGTCGACAAGTACGCCACCAAAGTAAAGCAAATGGGCTCGGCCCCGTAATGGCCAGTCTCTTTTCGGCCGCGCTCGCCTGTTTCCACGACAATATCTCTGTTCTCGCTCCTCAACAGCACTCCCCCGATGGCCTACTGTCCACACTGCAACGTCCGCTACGACGAGACCAACGAGACGCAGCCCTGCTGCCACAGTTGCGGCCACCCCATCTCCTGCGGCTGCGGCGGCGGACACTCGCACTCACCGCCCTCCCCCTCGGTGCCACCGTCAGTCATCGACGACGTTACGGGCAATGACCAGACTTCCGGCGACGAGACCGACTCCGGCGACGACTCGGAGGAGGAGACGTTTTCCCCGGACGATAATCTGCCCTTTTGAATCGGCGATCGGCCTTCGGCGACCAACAGCGGGCCTCCCGGGCCAAGCGCGGTGAATTCATTCGCCCGCCGGTGAACCGCGGGCGTCTACGGTGAATCCCACGTTCCCAATCCCACCAAGAACGGGCGTGTAGAAGAGCAGCGCACAACGGAGATCCCAGTGTTCTTCTGCACAAGTGCCTGCACCTCGCCATGTCGCACTACGCCTCGTACTTCTCCGACGCTCGCTTCTGGCGCACCCTCGGAAACAACGCTCAGGCCCTCGGGCTGGACCTGGCTTACTCGGCCCTGGTGCTCTACTATACCCTCCAAGATCCGGACTTGCCCGACTGGGCCCGCGCGAAGATCTACGGCGCGCTGGGATACCTGCTCTTGCCGGGCGACGCGATTCCCGACTGGTGGCCCGGCGGCTACACCGACGACGCGGCCGCCGTTGCGGCGGCCGTCGCGGCGGTCGCAATGCACATTGATGCGGACGCAAAGCACGACGCGCGGTCGAAGCTGCGGGACTGGTTCGGGGACGATGCGTCCGGGGCCGCGCTGCTGACCTGACCGGCCCGGAGCGGCGGGCGTTGGGCCGGCATTTTCGTTTGAGTCACCTCGGAGGACTCCCTCCCGCGCACGTCTCTGGAGGGGCCTCGACGCCCGGCAGGCCTTGGTGGGGGTTGCCGGGCGTTTTTTATCTTTGGCTCCCCATCGTCTGCAGGAGTGTCCGTCTCGCCTCGTTTCTTCACCAACCAGTCGTTCCCATGCATGCACTGTTCTACATTGCCCTCGTGCTCCTCCTCATCTACTTCTTCGGGCCGGGGATGGCCGTGCTTCTGGATCCCTGGGT
>JBDGQP010000007.1:0-5422 GCA_042218975.1 Salinibacter sp. | reverse complement strand
CGTCCAGCCGCATATCCAGGCGCACACGCTCCGATTTGGCGTCTCCTCACGGATCGATCGGCAGCCAATGAGACGCGACCGAAAATGGAAACAGGTTCTGAGCCCCGGCGGCCCACGACGGCGAGATTGCGTACTCCGAACGCGTTCGTTACACTTTCTACCGGCAGGGGACAGGGACGCCGCGTTCACGCCTCTCGCCTCTCCCTTCTCGAACTGCACGCACGCCATGACGCGCACCGTTCAGGCCATTCTTCTCGTCGTTGCGAGTCTCGCGATCGTGCCGCCGCTGCCGGAGGCACACGCCCAGGAGCGCCCCCCGAATATCATCGTTCTCTTCGCCGACGACCTCGGATACGGCGACATTGGCCCCTTCGGCCACCCGACCATCGACACCCCGCACCTCAACCGGATGGCCCGGGAGGGCATGCGGCTCACCCAGTTCTACTCCGCCGCCTCGGTTTGCACCCCCAGTCGAGCGGGCCTTCTCACCGGCCGCCTTCCCGTGCGCAGCGGCATGGCCAGCAGCGAGCGGCGCGTCCTCTTTCCCGACTCCCCCGGCGGCCTGCCGGACGCGGAGATCACCATCGCCGAGGCCCTGAAGACGGAAGGCTACGCTACCGCGGCCATCGGGAAGTGGCACCTCGGCCACCTGCCGGAGCACCTCCCCACCGAGCACGGCTTCGACCGCTACTTCGGGGTGCCCTACTCCAACGACATGGACACCGGCGGGGACGGGGCCGAGGGGGTGCCGCTCCTCCGCAACAAGACCGTCGTTGAGCACCCGGCGACCCAGCGCACCCTCACGAAGCGCTACACCGAGGAGGCCCTCTCCTTCATCGCGGCCAACGAGAAGCAGCCCTTCTTCCTGTACCTGCCCTACACCTTCCCCCACGTGCCGCTCCACGCCTCCACGGCGTTCAAGGACACAAGCGCCCGCGGCCTCTACGGCGACGTGGTCGAAGAGATCGATTGGAGCGTCGGGCAGATCCTCGGCACGCTCCGCGAGCGGGATCTGGCCGAACACACCCTGGTCGTCTTCACCAGCGACAACGGGCCGTGGCTCATCATGGACGAGGCGGGCGGCACCGCCGGCCTGCTCCGCGGCGGGAAGGGCTCGACCTGGGAGGGCGGGATGCGGGAGCCGACCCTCGCCTGGTGGCCGGGCACGATCGAGGCCGGGACCACGAGCGACGCGGTCGGCTCCACGATGGACCTGTTCCCGACGGCCCTCGAGCTGGCGGGGGCGGAGGTCCCCTCCGACCGCGTCGTCGACGGGGAGAGCCTGCTGCCGGTGTTTCGGGATCCGGAGGCGGAGGGCCGGGACCACGTGTTCTTCTATCGGGGCGACCAGGTGTTTGCGGTGCGAAAGGGCCCGTGGAAGGCCCACTTCAGGACGCAGTCCGGCTACGCCGACGACCGGACCCGGCACGACCCGCCGCTTCTGTACCACCTGGAGCACGACCCCCGCGAGAAGTTCAACAAGGCCGAGGAACACCCCGAGGTGATCGCGGAGATCCGGGCGCTGCTCGAGCAACACCGCAAGACCTTGGACCCCCGCGAGGACCAGCTGGCCGACGTGTTCGAGGACGGGGCGCGCCTGCCCCTCAGACGGGATTCGTCGGCCAACGCCTCCTCTTCCCGTTAGGCCCGACAACAGACGGGACGCGGCCCCCGGAGTCGGGACACGAGCGGTGTGCTCGCCCTCCTCCACGCGGGCCCCCGCGGCTACCCGCCCATCCAGCGGTCCGACTGTCGCGTCAGGGCCTTCCGCTCCGTTTGGGCCCCCTGGTCGCCCTGCTGCTTCATCCAGGCGTCGAGCTCGGCCTTCAGCCGGCGCCGGACCGACTCGTAGGCCGGGTCCTCCGCCCGGTTGTCGAGCTCGTAGGGATCGGCCCGGTGGTCGTACAGCTCGAACTGCGGCCGCTTCTGGTACCACCGCACCCGGTCCCGGGCGAACGGGTCGCCGGCCTCGGCCTTCCGCTTCCAGGACTCGTAGGGGGCAAACCCCGCCGTCACCAGGTTCTGGAATTCCTGCTTCCAGTTCAGATTCCAGACCAGTCGGTACTGGTCGGTCCGGACCGACCGGATCCCGTACGCCTCCGGCCCCTCGTAGATGCCCTTCGAGGTCTGTAGACTGAACGCGTGGCCCCGGTGCGTGTCCTGCTCTCCCCGGAGCAGCGGCAGAAAGCTTTCCCCGTCGAAGTCGTGCTGCCCCGGCGCCCCTCCCACCGCCTCCAGGAGCGTCGGCAGCACGTCGACGTACGAGACGAGGGCATCGGAGACCTGTCCCGGGGCCACGACGCCGGGCCACCGCACAAGGGCGGCCGAGCGGACCCCGGTGTCGTAGCAGGTCCACTTGCAGTGGGGAAAGTTCGAGCCGTGCTCGGTCAGGAAGAGCACGATGGTGTTCTCGGCCTGCCCCGTATCCCGGAGGTGTTGCAGGACCTTTCCCACGTGGCGGTCCATGTAGCTGATCTCGGCGTAGTAGCGTGACAGGGCCTCCCGCGTCGTCTCCGTATCGACGAGGTACGGGGGCAGGTCGAGGCCGTCGGGGGCGTACGGGTACGACACCCCGCGATTCCAGGGAACGTGGGGCTGATTCGAGGAGACGACCAGGGCCCAGGGCCCCGACTTGTTGTCCTCCATGAACGACCGGACCGTCGACAGGTCGAGGGCCACCCCCTTTCCGGTGTCGTGGTGACGGCCCCCCAGGTCCTGAAACGGGAAATTTTCGAGGGGGGCCTCGTGCCGCTTCCCGATGATGCCCGACTGGTAGCCGAGGTCATCCAGGTAGTGCGGCATGCTCCGAATGTCGGGATAGACGCGACTGTGGTTCGGATAGGCCCCGTTCCGCACGGGGTGAATGCCGGTGTAGAGGCTCATCCGGGTCGGCGCGCACATGGGCGACGAGTTGAAGGCCCGCCGGAACAGCAGTCCCTCGGACGCCAGCTGGTCCAGGTTGGGCGTCTGCACGTCGCGATTGCCCATGCACCCGAGGTCGTGGTAGGTCAGATCGTCCGAAATCATCATCAGAATGTTCGGGCGATCGTTGTCCGTCTCGGGCACATCCGCCCCCGCAACGAGTGGCGTGGGGGCGGCGAGTCCCGCCGTTCCCGCCCCGACGGTCCTGAGAAAGTCACGTCGTTCCATGGAGGAGAGATCGGTCGATTCATTGTACGGTGAGTGACGGCCGCGAACCTGCGGCGGGGCCATGCTCTTGACACTTCGTTCACAAATCGCTATCAATGAACCCAGTTTCGAGTCCGTGTCCCGACGGACCCGCGCGTTTCAGGCAGGCGGACCCGGCCGCCCGGAAAGCGCCTTCTCGTCGGGATCAGAGACAGGGCACGGTCCTCCTTGCATCACCAGCGTGGGACGATATGGATCGTCGCGAGTTCATCGAGCGGGCCGCCGCCGGCGGGCTCGGACTGATGACCCCTTCTCTTTCATCGTGGTCGGACGGCCGACACCGGATGCCGAACGCTGACAACTCCGATCGTCCCAATCTCGTCTACGTGTTTGCCGATCAGTTGCGGCCCCAGTCCTGCGGCTACGCGGGGGACCGCTACGGCGGCACCTACGCCGACGAGCCCGCCCCGTACACGCCCAACATCGATCAGCTCGCCGGGGAGTCCGCCGACTATCGGGAGGCGGTCTCGGCGGATCCGATCTGCTGCCCGCACCGCAACAGCCTCTTCACCGGCAAGTACCCGAGCAGCACGGGCATGGTGATCAACGAGCTCCGCGCCATGCCCGACCCCGACGCCATCGGACACGTGCTCTCGGACAACGGGTACCACACCGGCTACGTCGGCAAGTGGCACCTGTTCGGGAAGACCCACGAGACCGAGCAGCAGTTCATCCCGCCCGGGCCGTACCGCCTCGGGTTCGACGACGTCTGGGCGGCCAACAACTTCAACCACGACTACTACGACGGCTTCTACTTCCGCGACACGTTCGACCAAATCGACATCGAGGGCTACCAGCCCAACACCTTCACGGACCTGGCCATCGACTACCTGCGGAGCACCGCGGAGCGGGAGGATCCCTTTGCTCTCTTTCTGTCGCTCGGGCCGCCCCACGACCCATTCACGTGGGAGAACACCCCGGACACGTTCGAGCACCTCTTCAAGGGCCGCGACTTTCCCGACCCGCCGAACTACGAGGACGGCCACGCGCGGTACTGGGTGCCGGACCGGGGCGAGGAGTGGTGGCTGGAGAACTGGAAGCCAAACCGCTTTACCTACCGCCAGGCCTACGCCGCCCTGACCGCCTCGGTGGACTGGGAGGTCGGGCGCCTGCTGCACGCCCTCGACGTGCTGGACCTGGCCGACGACACGATCTTCGTGTTCACCTCCGACCACGGCGAGATGTTTGGGTCGCAGGGCCGGATCGCGAAGAAGATCTTCTACGAGGAGGCGGCGCGCGTGCCCTTTCTCGTGCGCTGGCCCGGCGAGGTTGAGCCCGGCCGCAACGACGTCTGCCTCAACACCCCCGACATTGCCCCGACGCTCCTCGGGCTCATGGACCTGCCCGTCCCCGAGTCGATGGAGGGCATGGACCTGAGCGGGCACGCCCGCGGCGAGGGCGGCCCCGAGCCGGAAGCGGCCTTCCTACAGGGCATGGGGCACACCTACCAGTGGCACAACGGCGACGAGTGGCGGGCGGTGCGCGACGAGCGCTACACCTACGCCCGGATGCTCGCGGACGGCTCCGAGTACCTGTTCGACAACGTCGACGACCCCTACCAGCTCAACAACCTCGTCGACGACCCGAACTACCGGGGGACGCGCCGCCGCCTGCGGCGCTACCTGCAGAAGCGGAGGAACGACCTGAACGATCCGTTCAAGCCCACGACCTGGTACCAGCGGTGGGTCGAGGACCGCGTCATCCTTCGGTCGGCCACCCGCGAGCTGGAGCCGACGTACCGCCCAGAAAACATCGACCTGCCGCACCTGGAGCGTTCGTAGCCCGCAGGTGCCCGGGCCGGCGGGCCTCTCCCGACCCGGGGAGACTACCCCTCCTCGTCACACACGCACCGGAAGCCGAGATTCCCGGTGGAGCTGTCGGGGGTGTTCGAGGTCCGGGCGGCCACGCGGTACCGATTGCAGTACGAGCGGTGGCACAGGTACGAGCCGCCGCGAATGACCCGGGCCTGCCCGTCGGGCGGCCCGGACGGGTTCTCGCGGGGCCCGTCGACATGGTAGTCGGCGCTGAACCAGTCCCGGCACCACTCCCACGCGTTGCCGCTCGTCTGGTAGAGGCCGTAGTCGTTCGGGGGAAAGGCCGTCACCGGCGCCGTGTAGCGAAAGCCGTCGGCGACCGTGTTGTGGTCGGGGAACGAGCCCTGCCAGATGTTGCACCGGTGCTCGCCGTTCGGGGTGAGCTCGTCGCCCCAGGGGAACGTCTTCTGCGTGAGGCC
>JBDGQP010000069.1:0-14532 GCA_042218975.1 Salinibacter sp. | reverse complement strand
GTACGTGTAAGTGCGTACCCGTGGGGATAGCCGGGAGGCACGCACGGTTGGAGATGTGAATAAGGCGGTACGATCACACTCCCGCCGACGACCAGGGCCCAGGTATAACAGGATGGTGAGAAAGACGCGGATCCCGTTCGGTTGTCGGCCTCGTTCGGCTTGCTGTTGTTCCACAGACCGAAGGGTTTCAAGCCGAGACTCACTGTTCTCGCCCACTCCAGCCTTCCCGTGCAATGGCCGATACGACAATCTACTGGTCCTTCACCGTCGCCTTCCTGGCCGGTATGGTGGCGATTGGCGCGTACCAGTTCCTGGGCCTCCGCGCCGTTGAGGACCAGGACGAGCGGGCGTTCGACTTCTGGATTGGAGAGGGCGACGTGCCGGGATGGTGGACGGCGGCGTCCCTGGCGGCGGGGTGGCTCCTCCTGGGCTGGATGACATGGCAAATGTACCTCTGGTACGCCTACGGCCTCGGGGCCATCTGGATTTTCACGATCCCCTGGATCCTGTGCACCGTGGGCCTCCTGTTCGTGCCCAAGCTGTTCCGGCGGTTTCCGGGTGTCTCGATCCCGGAGATTCTTCGGTTCCGGTTCAACCGGACGACGCAGATCCTTCTGGGGCCGGTACAGAGCTTCGCGTACCTCACGTGGCTGGCCGCCGAGATCTACGTGCTCAGCGCGGTGCTGTCGAAGCCGCTGGGGGTCGGCATCGTCACGATGGCGGTCATCGTGAGCCTCGCGTTCGGGACATACGTTACCCTCGGGGGCTTCCGCTCGGTGCTGCGGACGGACCTGATCCAGTTCGTCTGCGCGGCAATCATGCTGGTGGCGCTCTCGGTCTTCGGCGTCGTGGAGGCGGCCTCGCGCGCCGGGGGGGTCGGCCAGATCGTCGCCACGATCAACGAGACCCCCCCAATCTACGCCGACCACTTCTGGGACTGGAACTCGCCGGGCTACTCCTACATGGTGGCGGCGATGCTCATCTACACGCCGGGGTTCATCACGCTGCAGGGCGCGTGGCAGCGGGTCATGGCGACCGCCGACGAAACAGAGGCGTACAAGGGAATGTGGTGGAACGTGACGTTCAACGTCGTCATCGTCGTCCTGATGCCGACGCTCATCGCGGTTGCGGCGCTCGTGATCTTTCCGCCCACCGGCGGGGAGATCCCCGAGGCCGTCGGGTCCTACGGCTACTTTATCTTCTCGTCGATGATCACGGAGCTCTTCGCCAACCCGATCGTGGCCGGGGCCCTCATCGTGGCGCTCATGGGCATGGCGCTCTCCTCGGTTGACACCTACGTGAACGTCTGCGCCATGAATCTGACGAAGGACGTGCTCGAGCCGCTCGTCTTCGAACGGTACGACGTGAGCGGACGGACGCGGCTCAACGCGGGACGAGTCGTCACGGCCGGGTTCATCGGGCTCTCGCTGCTCTGGGCGTTCAAGTTTCCCGGCCTGTTCGACATGTACTTCCTCTCGAGCGCCCTGATCTCGGCGACGACGGCGGTGGCGGTGTTCAGCGTCTTCTCCAAGAAGCCGACGACGCTCTCGGCCTACCTCGCCATCATTCTGGGCACGGCGGGCACGTTCCTGTTCTACGCCCTCGGCCAGTACGAACTGCTGGGCTGGCTGCCGGGATGGCTCACCAACTCGGGGCTGGCGTACGGTGTGATCGCGCTGGCGCTGTCCATCACCGGGGTCTTTCTCGGCATCGCGTTCGGCGACCCCCCGAGCGAGCAGGTGCTCGCGCGCTACGACGGTGCCTACTACGCCGGCCGTGAGGAGATGTACGAACTCAACCAGAAGATGAAAGAAGAAGAGGCGGATGCGCGGGAGGCCGCTCCCGCCGGGGCGTAGCGGCAGTGGCCGGACCGCCCGCCAAGACGGGAGGACGGGCGTCTGGCCGAGTGTGGAAGGCCGTCGCGGTGGAACGCCGATGAGCCCACGGGCGAGGCCGACGCACCTCCGGCACGGGGCCGTCTCTGGTCCTCGGTACAGAAGCACGTGCGTCGCCGCCGGGGAAAAGAAAAAGCGCAGCTCGGAGCCGTCGACCCGGCGCGAGAGTGTTGAAGAACGGCTCGTCGTCGGACCCGAACACGGAGACTCCGCCGGGTGGTACCCTGAACTGACCGTCACGAGGGATGTGAGGACACGTCAGCGCGTGGGGGCGTCGGGTCCTGACACGACCCCATCGCGGGCCCGGACCGCCGTCGACCTCTGACCTGCGACATCCGGGGCCGGTCGTGGGACTGGGCAAGCCCGTCGGAGCCGAGGCCCCTCCGGCCGTTGAGATCGGACGCTCAGGGCCCGCCCGCGGGCCGGGCCCCGAAGTCAAGACCTGAGATCTGCGAGACTGCTCTGCCGATACGTGAACACGCCCCCAACGTCCGTTCTCTGCTCGCGGCCACACGCAATCCGCAGCTGCCGCGGACCGTCGTTTGCGTACGTTCTCACGGATCGGTAATTCCGCCCGGCCGGAAGAGCGTGCGCCACGGAACCCCCGGGGCGGGCTCCCACAATCCCGGTCCTTTCCGCGCATGCTCCTTCGGAGGGACCGATGCGGAACCAATGCCACGCAGGAAATCGGTGCCGCGCAGGAGACCGAACCCTACCGACGGGCAGCCCCACCGGACGAATCGCACGGCAGTTGAAGCCTCGGCCTGACACTGCGGGTCTCGTCTCGTCGCCGAGGGTCGCTGACAGCCGGCAGGGGGCACACAAAAGTCCACCGTGGCGAGTCAGTCGCCACCACCGAGCATCGACTGGTTTGCATCCTTCGGACGTGAAACCTGGGCGGGTGGGCCCTGCTCCTTTCGCTCCCGCATCGTCCGGTTCGGTGCGGCACCCACACCGTTGGTCGTCGGCTCGGCAGGCATTCGTGCACCGGGCTCCCCCTCCTCCTCAGAGAAGTCGCCTTCTCCCTGTGTGCCCGCCACGGCGTCAGGTGCTCTCACGTCACCGCCCGCCCTCCCGTCCCGCATGGAGGGATCGACGACCGCTGTAGACCGATCAAGGGAGGCCGTACTCGTGCCTCGGTCGGCCTGGACGGGCGCCTCGGTGCCTGCTAGCGGCGCCACCAACGCCACGGCGCCGATGATGCACGCAAGATGGATTGCGAAAAGAAGCGACAGGTACTTTCCTCGAGCCATCCAGTCCATCACAGATACCGATCCGGTTGTGTTGAGAGGTGCAATAGAAGGATTAGAATCGCGAAAGAGAACGAAACGATCGTGTGGTGAACGGTCTCTTTCGTGAAACGAAAAGGCTCGCTGACGGACCGACCGCCTGATAGCCGGGCTGACCGGAACTGAGACGTATCGAAACCGGCCGAAAAACAGCGAGCGCGACTCCGGCAGGAGGGGCGACCGGGGAGCCTGCGGGAAGGGCCGTTCAACGCGTCACGTCATCCCGGTGCCCGCCCCCCGATGACACAGCGTCTCTTGGGCCGCTCCCTCTCTCCTCCTTCCTCCTGCTTACGTCCGCCCCTTCAGGGACACCGAGACCATCACGTGCGTCAATCCAGAGTCCCGGTCCGGAAATCCGCTGATTCGAAACTGGATGGTCTCTCCGACGGAGACAAAAGGGAGAGGAAGAATCGTAATCGGACGGGCCCACTTCAGCCGGTAGCAGAATGCATTCCCGTTCGTCATCTCGTAGCAAACCTCGCCGTCGTACTCCGTGGCGGCCGACACGCCGAGCCCGACGGCGAACCAGTCCGTGACTCGGTAGGAGCCTTTCAGGCCGCCGTAGAGCGTCAGATTCCACACGCTGTTGTAGTAACCGCCGGCCAGCGCCCCGTACGTCCAGGCACCGAATCCCCAGAGGACCTCGCCGCCCCCGCCGAGGATCCACGTTGTCCGTTGCGTTCTCCTTCGGCCTCTCTCCACGAGAGAAATCGACAGCGGGGGCACGACCGTACAGTGAGACAGGCTCCTGGGCCGGCTACCACCGGGCAAAGAGGCCCACCGAGCCCCCCGTTCGGGCGAAGGGCCCGTCGTCGCTGTACCGGAGGCTCGCCGTCAGGCCGAGGCGGTCGGTGAGGAAGTGGCGGACGCGGAGACTGACGAAGAACGTGGGGGCCACCAGCAGGTCGCCGTTCGGGCCTATGAGTTCGACACTTCGCCCCACCCCGCCTTCCAGGTCGACGTGGGAGGGAGAGGGGGGCCCGTAGTAGAAGCGGCGGATCCCCACGCGCTGCGAAACGGCCCACGTCGAGGGGCGGGGCGCGATGGTCGTTCGGGTGCGTAGGTACCACGCCCCGACGTACCGGGCGAGGCCGGGGCCGAACAGATGCACGTCATCGCCTACGTAGCGCCGCCAGTCGTAGTGGCCCACAAGCTCCCACGAACCGATTGACTGGTAAACCTCCGCCCGCAGGCTGCGCTGCGGTCGGATGCGAGCACCGGGCCCGATACCGACCCGGAAGTGGCCGTATGCGTTGGTCCAAAGCTCCTGCCACACGTCCAGCGCAACGCCCTCATCCGCAGTGTCGTAGCGGCGTTGACGAACGACGGTGGCGACCACCGTTCCCCTCGGAATGTCGCGCTGCAGGACGGCGGTCCAGCGCTGCCAGTCGGCCCGCCCGCCGGAGACCCGGTCGTAGTCGTAACGGACCGCCGCCTCCCACACGGATTCGGCCGCCGATGAATCCTGCGCTCGCGCGCAGGGACGTTCGCCCAGCACGGCCACGCCACAAAAGACAAGAAGGAGCAGGAAACGATTAAGCATCGGTGGAGTCGAATCCAGTTCGTTTCATAGTCCCCCATTCCTCATTGCTTCGAAGGTACGACCAGAGGCCCTTGATGCGCCACCACGCGTTGAGCTGGCGGTATCCGAAGGTCTCGACGACAGGGAGAAAGAAGAGTTGAGCGAGATCGAAGGCGCCCTCGTACCGCCGGAAGGTCAGTTCCTCCAGCGCGACGGCGCTCAGAGACAGGGCCATCCCGAGCATAAAGGCCACCAGAAAAAACGCTAGCATGAAGGGGCCCGAGAACCTCCCCGCAACCAGCGCCACGACGAACGTGATGTAGCCCATCAGCTCGAGGACGGGCCCGAAGGTTTCCAGCACGTAGAAGAAGGGATAGGCGAGCAGGCCCACCGAGCCGTACCGGGGATTCAGCAGCATGCGTTGGTGACGAATCATGGTGTCGGCCAGTCCCCGCTGCCACCGGTCGCGCTGGCGGCCCAGCATGCGCAGCGTGGACGGCACTTCCGTCCAGGCCACCGGGTCCGGAATGAAGCGAACCCTGTAGTCCTGCCCCCTCTCTCGGAGCCGCCGGTGCATCCGCACCACGAGCTCCATGTCTTCGCCGACCGTGTCGGTGCGGTACCCGCCCACGTCCACGACCGTCTCCCGCCGAAAGAGCCCGAAGGCCCCGGAGATGATGAGCATGGCCCCCAGCGCGTCCCAGCCCACGCGACCGTAGTAAAACGCCCGGAGGTATTCGAGGACCTGGAGCTTGGGAAGCCACTGCGTCGGCATCGATACCTCCTCGACGTGGCCGGACCGGACGGTGCAGCCGTTGGCCACCCGGACGATGCCGCCTACCGCCACGGTCGCGGTTTCTTCCAGGAACGGACGGACCATTCGGATCAGCCCGTCGCCCTCCACGAGGGTGTCGGCGTCGACCGCGCAGAAGAAGGGGGAATCGCAGAAGTTGATACCGGCATTGAGGGCGTCGGCCTTCCCGCCGTTTTCCTTGTCGATGACCCACAGGTTGGGATGGATCTGACTCTGATAGACCTGCCGTACGGATTCGGTGGGCAGGGAGGCGGTTGGGGGACGCGACGCGGGCTGGAGGTCGAACTCGTTGTGGAGCCGGTTGAGCGTGGCGTCGGTCGACCCGTCGTTGACCACCAGGACTTCGACGTTGGGGTAATTGGTGCTCAGGAACCCGCGCGTCGAGGCGACGCAGGTGGCGGCCTCGTTGTAGGCGGGGGCGATGAGGGTAACGGGGGGGAGCGCGTCGGCCCCGAGGGCCTCCTCGGGGACGTAGGCGTCCAACTGCTGGCGGTAACGAAACGCGGCCTGGTAGGTGAGAACCGCCAGAATGGTGTACCCCGTGTTGAGAACGACGAGGTACCCCAACAGCACGTAAGCGGTCCACTGCAACACCGCGCTCATGGGGGGGGCGCGGGGAGAAAATTCGAAACCAGTTCGGATCGCCGGTGATCGCTGTCGTAGAGCGTGCGTAGCGGGGCCGTCCGGCCGAGGTCGATGAGGCTCTGGGCCGCGCTCAGGGCGACCCATCGGGAGTCGTCCTCACCGACGAGCGCGGCCAGCATCCCCTCGTCCGCCGCCGTGCCCAGTTGGCCGAGTGCCCGCGCCGCGTGGATGCGGACGAACGGGACCGACGAGCGGCAGAAGCGGCGCACGACGGATCGATGTGACTCCTGGCCTACCGCCCGAAGCAGACGGAGGAGGCTGGCCGTCACCTCGGGGGAGGTGGCATCCGGCTCAGTGCTGACCTCCCGGAGCAGGCGAGCGGCCACCGGGGCCGCCGCCGTGTCGCCGAGCCACCGGAGCGTCTCTGCACAGCAGACGCGCACGAACGGAGAGCGGCCGTCGTCGGCCATCGCCGCGCGGAGAGGGGGGGCCGCGTCCGTGCCCAGCTCGACCAGCGCCGAGCTGATCCGCCGCCGGTCCACGTGCGCCAGTCGATCCAGACCGGCAAGAAGGCGCTCCGTGTCCGCCGGGCCGCCGAGCCGTGCAAGCCGACGAAACGCAATGTCGGCCACCTGGTCGGAGGGATCGTCCAGCGCGCCCCGAAGGACATCGGCCTGCTCCGTCCCCCCCAGCAGCCCAATCCACTGGGCCGCCCGGGCCCGCACCAGCGGCCATCGGGAGTGCAGCTTCCGACGCAGCCGGGGCATCTGGGGGCGGGCCAGCGCCTTCAGGCGCTCCGCGGCGCGGCCCCGGACAGTGGGGACGTATGGCAGCAAAACCCGCAGGAATGCGTCGCGGTGGGTCTTCGGCACCTGGTCGACGAGCGTGTGCGGCGGGCGCTCGCCGGCCAGCACCTCCAGCAGTTGGGTGCGCCACGCCTCCGTTCGGGTCGCTCGCCGCCGTGCCTGCACGTGCCACCAGAGGCGGCTCCCCACCGCCACGAGGGCACACCCCAGCGCCAATGCGGCCAGCCCCGCCGACGCCCAAATCAAAATCAGAAGGAGATTGGGCGTGCCAGTGCTCAGGCGCTCAATGTGTGAGAAAAGGGAGGTCCCCACAGGCGAAAGCTACGTGGAAGGGGCCCGGGCGTCGGCGGCCGCCGAGATGAGGCGGGGGACCCGCAGGATGCGGGCCGTGGCGATGCGGGGCGAGAAGGGGAGGGCAAAGTAGTCGGCCGCTCCCAGTTCGAAGGCCCGAACGACCTCCTCGTCGTTGCCCTGCCGCCCCATCACGATGAACGGCGGTCGGAGCGTCGGGAAGAAGCGGAGCAGTTCCAGGCCCGTGCGGCCGGGTAGGCGGGACTCCGCGACCACCACCCCGAAGGACTGTTCCTGAATCGTGCGCCGGGCGTCCGTACCGTCGCCGAGCGTGTGGACCTCAGCGTCCGTCCGGCGAAGCCGGTCGGCCAGCAGGTCGCGGCTCGGCTCGTGGGCGAGGGCCAGAAGCACCGGCGCGGACGAGAGGGAAGGAGACGAATCGGGCATGCGCGCAGGAACAGGGAGAGAGGGGGGATGGGAGGGGGCGCCACTCAACTATCCACCGGACGCCGCGCGGGTCGTTCCCCCACAGGTCCGCCCACGGTGACGCGTCGATCAGGGACGGCAGATCCCCGGCGGGCACCGGGCGGGAGAACAGAAAGCCCTGACCGAGGGGGCAGTCGAGTCCCCGGAGGGTCTCCAACTGGGCGGTCGTTTCGATCCCTTCGGCCGTGACCGTGAGGTCGAGCCGCCGGCCCATTTCCAGAATCGACTGCACCACCGACGTAGCCCGGGCGTCGTCGGGAACGCCGGTGAGAAGGCCTCGGTCGATCTTCAGGCCGTCGAGCGGAAAGTCAAGAAGAGCCTGAATGGACGAGTAGCCCGTTCCAAAGTCGTCGACCTCGATCCGGACGCCCAGATCGCGGAGCTGCTGCACCGCAGCCCGGTTGGCCTGCTCCCCGTCCGCAAGAATCCGTTCCGTAACCTCCACCGTAAAGCGACCGGGCGGGACGTCGTGGTCCTCGAGGATGGCGGCGACGAAGACGCGCGTCTCCTCCCTGAAGACTTCCCGCTGGGAAAAGTTGCCGTTCAGACGGATCTTCCGGTGTGAGTCCGGCGCCCGGAGCCGGCGGAGTGCCTGGAGGGCCTTCTCGATGACCTGGCGACTAATCGGGACGATGAGGTTCGTCTCTTCCGCGGTCGGGAGAAACGTCCGGGGCCGGGCGATAGAGCCGTCCGGTTGGCGCCAGCGGGCAAGGACCTCGAAGCTGACCAGGGCCCCGGTGTCCAGGTTCACGGTGGGCAGAAAATACGGCACGAAGTTGTCCCGCTCCACGGCCCGGCGGAGCGCCGTTTCGAGACGAAGGTGTCTTTTCGCCGCCGTCGTCATTTCCGGCTCGTGTACGGTGATCGAGTCCCTCGTCGACTGCTTCGACCGGTACATGGCCACGTCTGCGTCCCCGATCACGTCCGCCGCCGACGTGTAGCCGGTCACGTCGGGCACGAGGCCCAGACTGGCCTCCAGGTGCATGTTCTCGTCGACCACCTCCACCGGCTCCTGGATGGCGCCCAGGACCCGGCGGCCCACCTCCAGGGCGGCCGCCTCGCTCTCCACCGCCGGGAGCCAGATGGCGAACTCGTCGCCCCCAATGCGGGCCACCTCGTCGTCGGGCCGCACGGCGGCCCGAAGCTGGTCGGCCACGTGGGCGAGCAAGTGATCCCCCGCGCGGTGGCCGAGGGTATCGTTCACGTGCTTGAACCGATCCAGGTCGAGGAAGAAGACGGCGCCTCGCGGGGACGCGTCCGCATCCAGGGCGTCCTGAATGTGTTTCTCCAGCGCCGGCCGCTCCAGGGCGCCGGTCAGCGGATCGTGGCGGGCCTGGTGCCGGAGCGCTTCGACCTGTTCACGCTGCTGAGTCACGTCCCGCTGCACAGACGCCCAGTGCGTAAGGTGGCCTTCCTGGTCGCGAATGGGCGTAATCGTCCAGTCTACGACGTAGGTCGTTCCGTCTTTCCGGTAGTTGATGGTTTCGAAGACATCGACGGGGTTTTCCGCTTCCAGCGCCGCCCGGACCCGGTCGAGCGTCTCGCGGTCGGTCTCCGGCCCCTGCAGCATGCGGGGCGTATTGCCGAGGAGCTCGTCGCGGTCGTATCCGGTCAGGTCGGTGAGCGCGTCGTTGACCCAGGTGATGCAGGGGCCGGGCGGATCCAGGGGCGCTCCTTCGGTCACGAGAACCGACTCGTCAATCTGCTCCAGGACGGACGTCAGGTACTGCACCTTGTAGCTCGCCTGCCGCGCCTCTAGCAGGTCGGTGGTCACCCCGGCCAGGTGCGCCAGGAGCCGTTGCTCTTCCGTCCCGAACGGCCGGGGCTTCGGGTTCGTGAGGCATAGCGTGCCCACGTGGAGGCCGCCCGCCATCGCGAGCGGGGCGCCGGCGTAAAATCGAATGCCCTCCTCCTCGATGAGGGCATTTTCGCGGAAGCGCGGGTCGGTCCTGGCGTCCTCGACGACCATCACGCCGTCCCCCTGAATGACGTGGATGCAGAAGGACTGCTCCCGGGGCGTTTCGTCGAGGCTGATCCCGCAGGTGGCCTTAAACCACCGTCGCTTCTCGTCCACGAAGCTGACCGCCGCCCCCTCCACGCCGAAGGCCTGCTGGGCCACCCTGGCAATGCGGTCGAAGGCCGCCTCCGGCTCGGTGTCAAGGACGTTCAGGCGGTGGAGGGCCGCCAGACGATCGGCTTCGTATTGGGAAGAGGAGGAAGCCATGCACTCGTGCGGTCGATCGGTGGGTTGCGGGAGCAACTGCGGGAGGACTCACGTCCTCATCTCTGCCAGCGTGTTCCATTGCGTTCTCTATCGGTGATGCAGACTCTACGCTTTCCGCCGTGCAGTTGATCTGACCACATCATACCGAGCCTCTGGGCTCGGTTCTATTTTCCCTCACAACCACCGCCGCACCCGCCGACGGTACCGATCGTACTCGTCGCCGAAGAGGGCCGACAGGCGCTTCTCCTCGCGCCGCACCACCCGCCGCAGGTACACCCCCAGGGGCACCAGGGTCACGAGCGGCCACACGCTGTCGATGAGGAAGCTTGCGCCCACGTGGACGAGGCTGTGGCCCACGTAGATCGGGTTTCGGCTAATCCGGAACGGCCCGTCTGTGATCAGATCGGGGGGCTCGTCGGAGTGGGCGGGATGCTTGTTGTGGGACCGCATCGTCCAGATGGCGCCGCCGAACAGCCCGGCGCCCCCGCCGACCAGGACGAGACCGACGGGCAGGGTCCAGGGCCACGGAAGGAGTGTGGACGGCCAGACTCTCTCGATCAACACCCCGACGAGGAAGGCCGCGAGCGTCAGCAGCGGCGAAGGGGCGAGGATCGTGCCGGGCGGGGCCTCCCCTTCAGGCCCGTCGGCGGAGGAGACATCGTCGGGGGGACTCGGTGTGCTCACGGAAAGGGATCTGTGTCGTTGAAGGGGAAATGAGCCACGGCCGAGCACGCCTTTCGTGGTTGCAAACCGAGCGCCGAGCCGCGTGATCGACAGGAATCCGGGAACGGGCCGGACGGTGCAGTTTCCGAGGGGCTTCCGTTTGCGTTCCGGTGCCGGTTCCCCCCTCCTACAGCAGCCCCAGCGCGTCGACGTCGATGGCTACGTGGTAGCCGTTGGGCGGCGTGCCGTGGGCGTCGCGGGTGCGGCGGAGGGCGGTCTGGAGCGGCGTCGCGCCCCCGCCGCGGGACTTGAGGAGGGTTCTGTAGCGGTACTGCTTCTTGACGCGCTGGATGAAGGCGGGCTCGGGCCCGAGCACCTCCACCGGGCCCGCGTGGGTGCGGAGCCGGTTCGTCCAGTTCTCGGCGAGCCGCGCCACGCGCTGCTCCTTCGGGCCGCGGAACTCGACGGTCGCCACGTGCCCGAACGGCGGGTAGCCGAGCTGGCGGCGCTCGGCGAGGGCCTCCTCGGCGAAGCCCTCGTAGTCGTGCGTCGTGGCGTAGCGGATGGCCGGGTGGTCGGGGTTGCGGGTCTGCAGGACCACCGCGCCCGGGATGTCGGCGCGTCCGGCCCGGCCCGCCACCTGCGTGAGGAGCTGGAACGTCTGCTCCTCGGCCCGGAAGTCGGGGAAGAGGAGCCCGACGTCGGCGTCGACCACCCCGACGAGCGTCACGCGGCTGAAGTCGAGTCCCTTCGCGATCATCTGCGTGCCGAGCAGCACGTCGGCCCCGTCGCGGAACCGCTGGAGGATGCTATGGTGGCCGTGCTTCCGGCTGGTGGTGTCGCGGTCCATGCGGAGGACCGTGGCGTCGGGGACCACCTCGTCGAGTTCGGCCTCCACCCGCTGGGTGCCGACGCCGATCTGGCTGAGGTCCCCGCCGCCGCACTGGGGGCACTGGCGGGGGATGCGGTCCGTATTCCCGCAGTAGTGGCACTTGAGCCGGTCCTGCCCCCCGCCCCGGTGCAGCGTGAGCGTCACCGAGCAGTCGCCGCACTCCGGCGCCCAGCCGCAGTCCTCGCACTCGAGCACCGGGGCGTAGCCGCGACGGTTTTGGAGGAGAATCGTCTGCTCGTCCCGCGCCACTCGCTCGCGGATCGCGTCGCGCAGCGGGTCGGCGAGGGCCCCGTCCAGCTGGTGCTTCTTGCGCTGGAGCGTGAGGTCGAGCACGCGCACCGCCGGCAGCGTGGCGGCCTCGCCCGACGAGTCGGGCACCCGCTCCGGCAGCGCCAGCCGCTCGTACTTGCCCCAGCGCGCGTTCATGGTGCTCTCCAGGCTGGGCGTGGCCGAGCCGAGGACGCAGACCGCGTCGTTCATGTGGGCGCGCATCACCGCTGCGTCGCGGGCATGGTAGCGCGGGGCCGGGTCGAACTGCTTGTAGGAGGCCTCGTGCTCCTCGTCGACCACGATGAGGCCGAGGTCCTCCAGCGGGGCCAGGACGGCCGAGCGGGGGCCGACGGCGATCGTCGCGTCGCCCGTGCGGAGCCGCCGCCACGCGTCGTAGCGCTCTCCCCGGCTCATCTGCGAGTGGAGCACGGCGATCTGGTCGCCGAAGTGGGCGCGGAAGCGCTGGACCGTCTGGGGCGTGAGCGCGATCTCGGGCACGAGGACGATCCCGGTGCGGCCCCGGGCCCGCACCGCCTTGAGGGCGCGGATGTAGACCTCCGTCTTGCCGCTGCCGGTGATGCCGTGCAGCAGAAAGGTGCCGTAGCGACGGTCGTCCACCGCGCCGGTGATGGCGCCGAGGGCCTCCTGCTGGGCGGGCAGCAGGGTGTGGTCGGGCGGCGGGTCGGGGGCAGGCAGGTCGTCGAGGGGGGAGCGCAGGACCTCCCGGTCCACCCGCTCGATCATGCCCTTGTCCACGAGGCTGCGGACGGTCGAGTAGGACGCGTCGGCCCGCTCGACGACGTCGGCCTGACGGGGCTCGGGGGTCCCCTCCTCCCGAAAGCCCGCCAGCGCCCGGATCACGGCCTTCTGCTTGTGGCCCCGAAGTTGCTCGACCAGATCGGCCACGGCGCCGGCGTGCTGGAACGCGGGGGCGAAGCGGAGGTGCGTCTCCGTCTTGGTGCTCACCTGCTCGTCGGAGAGGCGGGTGTCGACCGCCAGGACCCCGTCGTCGGCCATGCGGCGCACCAGCGCCAGCGGCACGGCGGGCCCCAGGCGCCTGCGGACCGCCGAGAGGGTCGTCTCGGACCGGGCGGCCAGGTCCTCGAGGACGGCCCGGCCCACCTCGTGCTCGGCCCAGTCGCCCGGATCGGCGTCCGTGCGGCGGAGCGCGTGCTGGGTCTCGACGGTGGTGCCGGCAGGGAGGGCCGCCTTCAGCGCCTCGCCCCAGCTGCAGACGTAGTAGTCGGCGATCCACTGCGTGAGGTCGAGCAGCTCGGCGGTGCAGACGGGCACGTCGTCCAGCACGTCGATCACGTCCTTCACCGCAAAGTCGAGCGTGTCGGCCGGCGGGCCCGCCTCGACGATCACGCCGGTGAGGCGCCGGTTGCGGAGGGGCACCAGCACGCGGGCCCCCACCTGCGCCTCCGCGGCGAGGGCGCCGGGCAGGCGGTACGTGTAGGCCCGGTCCACCGGAATAGGCAGAACGACGTTGACGGTCACGAGTGGGGGCGGCTGATTCGAAAGACGACCACGATCTGTACGGGGACGGACGAAAGGGGTGCCGTCGCGGGGGCTCGGAGAATCATCCGCCGCGCCGGAGACGTTGACGTCGTGCGAAGATTCCATGCACATCGATAGAGGCCCATGCCTGAGACGTCGGCCGCGCCCCCCCTCACCTACGAGGACTACTGCCTCCTTCCCGACGACGGGAAGCGCCACGAGATCATCGACGGCGAGGAATACATGTCTCCCTCCCCCACGACCCCGCATCAGCGCATTGTCGGCAGATTGTTCAACAGTCTCTACGGTCACGTTCAAGAGCGAAACCTGGGGGAAGCGTTCGTCGCTCCCTACGACGTATTGCTCTCCGAGCACGACATCGTGCAGCCGGATGTCCTGTTCGTCTCCGCCGAGCGCCGCGACCTCGTGAAGGAGCGGGGCCTCGAGGGGGAGCCGACCCTCGTCGCGGAGGTCGTGTCGGAGGGCAACCGGCGCCACGACGAGGTGCGGAAACGGAGGCTGTACGCCCGGCACGGCGTGCCGGAGTACTGGGTGGTCGACCCGGCCCTCGAAACCGTCAAGGTCTACCGGGAGCCGGACGGTGGCTACGAGCGCGCGGCGGAGAGGCGCGCCGAGGACGAGGACACGCTCTCGACTCCCCTCCTGCCCGACTGGACGCTGCCGCTGACGACGCTCTTCCGCGACCCGTCGTAGAGACGAACGCGGAGGACCGGCGTTGCAATCGAAGGCATCCGGGTCCTTCCGCTCCGACGAGGCGCGGGCCCCCCTGGGACGAGTTCGTACAAGGCGACCGGAGACGGAGGTTCGCCTGCCAAGACGGTCCGGTTGGGCTTGGGGGGCGTGGCCGAACGAGTACGTGGGGGCACGAGTACTCCAACTTCCCCCCTGTCGCACAGCCAGGGTCGGCGCATGGACATCAAGATGCGAGTACCGTGCGAGTGTAGTGCCGTGGGAATCGCCCGGAAGACGGTGTACGTGTTTGCCAGGCACTGGCACACCCGGGCCGCCGAACAGACTGCGTTTTTGCCCTTGTCGACTGCGAGCGCGTCCTCGCCCCCTGAGCCGCCGAGGACACCGGGTCCGTGGGCGCGTTTGTCTCCGCTTGGGGTACGCCCTACCTTTCCGCCGGTTGGTTTTGTTCGGCGAAACGAATACCCCTCGTGTAGACTGCAGTCGTGGGCCTCGGGGAGACAGGCTTCGACGTCGCCCGCATCCCTAGCTGCAGCTTCAACTGGTCCGTTGTGCAAGCGGGCTCTGGACGGACATCGTCCGTC
>JBDGQP010000068.1:0-4384 GCA_042218975.1 Salinibacter sp. | reverse complement strand
TGCCAGGTACTCAGTATCGGCGAGATCTGGCAGAGGAAGAGTGCAAATCCACTAGAAGTACACTCCGATGTTGACGTTAAAGGCCGTCCGCCACTGGTTGTCGTTGTTCTCCGCCATCACGCTGGCGAAGTTCAATCCCGGGTGATTGAACGGATGGCCCTTGCTGATATTCAGGTCCGTGTAGACGAATAGCGGCCCAGCGGACGTCAGGAAACCGATGTTGTGGGTCGCGTTGTCGTTCCAGCCACTCACGTTCTTCGTCACCAGGCTGAAGTCGTAGTACGGCTTGACCTGGGAGACCGGCCCAAAATTCACCGGAATGCGGTACGACACGCTGGACGAGTATACGGTGTGTTCAGCGGCCACCCGCTGCGGGAAGTTGTACGCCCCCATCACCACGAAGTCGTCCGCGGCGTAGTTGACGCCCGACTGGTTCGCAAACGCCTGCTTTTCCCCGTTGGTAAGGGGAGGATTGAGTTCCTGCTGTGCAAGCTCCAGCTTCAGCCCGAGGCCCCCATAGCGGCCCTGAAGGTGGGCGGCGTAGGCGGCGTGCCAGTCCGTATCGCCCGTATTCAGGTTCTTCAACTGGCCACGCTGGCCCGACACGCCGACTTTTGTGAAGCCGAGATCTCCGTGGTCAAAAGAGTAGGCCAGCTTGACGTTGAATTGATTCGCCTCGGCAATCGGACTGCGATCGGCGTTTCCTCCCGGCACGACCGTGTAGCCTCCAGAACCATTCACGTCGTTGGCGTCTCCCGTGCCACCGAAGGCCGGGAAGGAAGTCACAGGCACGACGTCGTAGGAGTATCGACCGAAATTGCTGCCGGCGAAGAAGTCCGTTTGCTCGGCGTTCATGTAGTATCCGCCCTGAATGTCCCAGTTGCCGGGCTGGAGAATGGCCTTGATGCCGGCGTCGTAGTCGTCCTCCAGGCCTACGTAGTAGGTGGTGTTGAAGAACCAACTGCTAGAGGCGTACGGCTGGATGCCAAACGGTACCTGGCTCACGCCAACCTGAAACTGGCGGGTCTCACTGAATTTATAGCCGACCCAGCCCTTCTGCAGAAAGACGCCCCCGAAGGATTCCGGGTAGACGGCCAGCTCGCTGTCGAACGTCAGGCCCCCGTACGATCCACTGGCCCCGATTCGGAACGTATCGAACGTAAAGCCACCGTCGCCCAGTGTCTTGTCGGCCTGCCCCCCGTACGAGCGGAAGAGGGCATTGAAGCGGAGCGAGCCGCCCACGCTCACGCTGAGCGAGGGACTGTCGTCTTCCTGAGGCGCGGCGGACTCGGGGGCCGTCCCCTCGTCGGTGGGGGCCTCGTCGTCGGTGGCGTTGTTGTCGTCGACAGTCACGACCGAATCGTCGGCACTGTCGGGCGGAACGAGGTCAGTGGCCCCGATGCTCTGGGCCGATACCGGTCCCGCGACAAACAGGAGGGCGGCAACAAATATTGAGAAGCGGTTCATGTGTAGGAGAGTGGTTTGTAGAGAAGCGTCTCGGATGAGACGCGGAAAGAAGAGTCTTTCCCGATGCGGGAACGCTTACGGCATCCATTTTCGCCGGCCGCCGAATACGGCCCCCCTTCCGGAGGAGGCATTCGCGGACGTTCTCACGGATCGGTGGAGTGGTGATTGGGCGGGCCTCGCCGTCGACGGCCCTCCCGAACGCGGAGTGGGGCCCACCCCGGCGGCGACGCCCATGAAGAAGCCCCCGCCCTCATCGGAGAGGCCGGGGGCCGTCCGAGGTGGAGATGCCGGGCCGTGTCAGCTGCTTCAATTCGACGAGAACGTCGCGTCGTCGGGGAGCGGCTCAACCGGTTCGCTGGACGCGGCGCACTTTCGCGCCTGCTGCATCCACTGGTTCACATCGTCGGGATGCTCCTGAATCCACTGCCGGGCCGCATCCCGCTTGCTCGTGTCGCCGCGATTCCGGAAGGTGTTCATGAGGCTCCCGACCTGCTGGTCGTTCGCCTCGAACTCCTTCAGGAAGCAGACCACCTTCTTCGGAAACTCGTCGATAAACTCGTTGTCGACGATCGTGAAGATGTCCTCGGGCTGCCCCCAGATGTCGGTGTTGTGGCCGGTGTGCGCCCCATCGACGTACTTGATGTCGTAGACATTCCACTTCCAGTGGGGCTTCCAGGCCGCGACGGCGATCGGCTCGTTGTTCTCGATTGCGCTCCCGAGGGCCTGCCAGTTCGCCGGGCCGCTGGCCGCCGTCACGCTGAACTGATCGCCCATGTTGTACATCTCAATGGTCTTGCGAATCTGGCCGTTGATCGCGGCGCCGGACTCGATCCCGTTGATCGTGCCGTCCAACTCACTCTGATAGTCGGCAAAGTCCGGGAACGTGTCGATCTCGACGGAGGCCGGAACCGCAATGCCCACGGACGTGCCCTTGTAGGTGTAACCCAGCTTCTGGGCGTTGTCCTGGTTCTTCGTCCACGGGTCCTGGTGGGTGGTGGGGAGCCACGCCTCGTTGAAGAAGTCGGCGTCCCCCTGCGCGACGGACGAGAAGGCGATGCCCCCGCCCTGCACCTCGTTGACCTCAACCTCCATGTTGAGACTATCCTCCAGGATCGCCTCCTGCATGTAGGTCATGGCCATCCCCTCGATCCAGTTGACGGTGACCATCTGCATCTGGCGGGACGGGCCCCCGTCCCCCGACGAGCCGCCACCGCATCCGGCCAGTCCAACCCCGACAAGGGCCAGCGCTACGGCGGCGACAAGCGTGCGAAAAGGCGTGAGTCGGTGTGTCATGGTAAGCGGTGTGCTAATGGCTGAAATGTATGCGGGTGGTGGAGTGCGTCTCGTCGTCTCTTCGTCCTACGACGAGTACAGGGAGCGAAATGATGTCGGTGGCTTGCTCATAGACGGCTCTCAGTTTCGGGAAGAAGAGTCTGCGTTCGTGACAACCGATCGACCGTGCGGCCTGTCACGCCACGGCCCCGCTGGCCCTCTCCCCGGCGGCCTGGGTGACGCGATCGAGAAAGATGGCGAGGATGACGATGCCCAGTCCGCCCTCGAACCCCTTTGCGACTTGCAGCTGCTGAAGGCCCGCGACGACCGGCTGCCCGAGGCCACTCGCCCCGATGAGGGCGGCGATGACGACCATCGAGAGGGCCAGCATGACCGTCTGGTTCACTCCCGCCATGATGGTGGGCAGCGCCATCGGGAGTTCGACCTTGAAGAGCATCTGGGTGGGCGTCGATCCGAACGATTGGGCCGCCTCGACGGCCTCCTCCGAGACCTGCCGGATGCCAAGGTTCGTGAGGCGCACACAGGGCGGCGTCGCGAAGATGAACGTCGCAATCACCCCGGGCACTGTCCCGAGGCCAAACAGCACGACGGCGGGAATGAGGTAGACGAACGGCGGCATCGTCTGCATAAAGTCGAGGATGGGCCGTACGATCGTGTCGACCGTTTCGCTCTTGGCGGCCCAGATGCCCACCGGAATGCCCACGAGCAGCGAGAAGAGCGAGGCCGTCACGATCAGGGCCAGGGTCTGCATCGTCGTTTCCCAGTAGCCCATGCCGAACGTAAGCTCCACCCCGAAGAGCACGAACTCCATCTCTCCCAGCAGTCCCATTCCGATGAGTGTGAAGAGGGCCACGCCCCGAGAGGCCACCCACCAGGCCAGGGCCGTCAGGATCAGCACCATCGCCCAATCCGGCAGGAAGAGAAGAACATCCTCGAGCCCCTCGGTTGTGGTGGAAATCACCGCCGTGATGGCGTCGAAGAACGGAGTGAAGTTGTTTTGCAGCCATTCGATAAGGGCCTCAAACGCACCGCCGATGCTAAATTCCATAATGGAACGCAGCGTCTATGGTGATGAACAGACGTCTTAGGAGGGCCGAGGGACCGCCTACGCCGTCTCCATCGCTTTCTCTTCCCGGGCGGCCTCCCGCGTCTGGGACACGTTGTTCGCGTTGCGGCTGATCTCCTCCATGACCGTCTTCCGCGAAACGACCCCCTGCAGCTCCCCTGCGCTGTCGCGGACGGGAACCGGGCCGTCGGTCTCCAGGACGCGGGGGAGCACCTCGGCGATCGACGTGTGGGGCGATACGGCGGAGCGGTCCTCCTGGAGCTGGTCGGTCTCCCGAAGGTCCCGCATCACCGTGCGGACCGGAATCACCTTGGTCCGGTCCACATTCTGCACGAAAGACTGGACGTAATCGTCGGCGGGCTCGGTAAGAATCTCTGTGGGCGTGCCGACCTGCGCGAGCTCTCCGTCCTTCATGATGGCGATCCGGTCGCCCATCTTCAGCGCCTCGTCGAGGTCGTGCGTGATGAAAAGGATCGTGCAGGCCGGATCCCACTGATCCTGGAGGTCCAGGAGCTCGTTCTGCATCTCCTCCCGAATCAGTGGGTCGAGCGCGCTGAA
>JBDGQP010000067.1:0-2606 GCA_042218975.1 Salinibacter sp. | reverse complement strand
ATTCAGGGCAAGGAATCGCCAAACCTGTATATTGATCCTCAGCATTTGGTATTAGATTGTGGTACGGGAGAATGCTACAGGACGGCGAAAGATGCCTGCGATAACAACGGAGACTGCAAGCTTCTGTGCGATGTGCTGGATGTAGCAGGAGGCCAATGCACACTTTCGATAGCCGCTGCCTGCTTTATCTACAACAACACCTAGCCCACCGACGGCGGCTGATTTTGGGGGCGACTTCCGCCCACAGACTTCGTTGCAAACTATTATACGTGGAACTGGATTTTCAGTAGTTCGCATTCATCCATGTGAGATTCCGGAAGAAGTCCAGGGTGAAAGTCCGCCTATGACACGTTGAACCTTCGTGCACCTGCCATGAGAAAACGAACGTTCATCAGTCTCTACTCCCTGGTCCTTTTCATCTGCGGCCTTCTAATTTTCGGCCTTGGATCCTCTTTCGCGGGAATAGAGAAGTTTTCGGAACTTACGGGATCTGCCGAAATCATCTTCATAATCAAGCTCATCGGGGCCGGAATGAGCACCGCTGGCCTTGGCGGTTTGATGTGGTCACTCGCGCTTTCAGAGAATCCCAAGCTTGCGGGCTATGCCGGACTGAACGGCCCCGGATTTTTCGTGCTCATCATCCCAATCTTTTTGGCAGGTCCATTTTGGCTCCTTGTTGCCTGGGTGCTGTGGCTCATTCCTGCATTTAGAGCAAGTTCGACTACCTTGAGCGGATAACTGCGCGGTCCTTGAACGTTACCGAAACTCCTTCTCCTTGCTCAGGGCCGCGGGGAGGTCCGTCACGCCGAACGGGCCCTGCCGGTAGAGGAACGGCTCCCCGTAGGTGGCCCCCACCTTGTAGCCGTAGGTGCGGGCCCGCGACTTCACCCACTCGAAGAACTGCGGGTTCGACACGAACGTCTCCGGCTCGTCCTCGTCGGGCTCGTAGTCGGGGTTGTGGAACTGGGACTTAAACGCCTGGAGCGCTTCAATGCGCCGGTCCCACACGTCGGTCACGTCCACGACCATAGTCGGCTCGAACGAGACGGCCTGCATGTAGTGGAGGACGTGGTGCGGGCGCCACGGGGCCTGGAGGTCGCCGCCGGGCCCGGTCGTCTCGATCTTCTGGAGGCCGCTGTAGTAGAGGGCGTCGGTGGCCAGGTCGGCGGCGTCGCTGTGGTCGGGGTGGCGGCTCTGCGGGGCGTTGATGAGCACGATGTGGGGCCGGTAGCGGCGCACCACCTCAATCACGCGGCGGCGGCTGTCCTTCGTGTTGCGGATGTCGCCGTCCATCAGGCCGAGGTTGTCGCGGGTCGTCAGGCCGATAATCTCGGAAGCCCGCTCGGCCTCCTCCATGCGCAGGGCCGGCGTGCCCCGCGACCCGAGCTGGCCCTTCGTGAAGTCGACGATGCCGACGTCGTAGCCCTGCTGGGCGAGCAGGCACATCGTGCCCCCCGCACAGAGCTCCGCGTCGTCCGGATGGGCGGCGAGGGCGAGGACGTCGAGGGTGGGGACATCGGCCATGGAACGAAGCTGATCGTCGAAAAAAGCAGAGTGGAATGGTTTTGGTGCCCTCCGAAGACAACCGTGGCGGTACGTCGCGCCCCTCTCGCACACCTTCTTCGCCTACGCCCCCCGACCCGATGGACGACTGCACCGATCAGTCCCTCCTTCCGCTCGGCACCGCTCCGAGCGACGCCTCCGACCTGCCTCCCTCTCTTCAGCGGCACGCCCTCACCCTCTATCGGGAGGCCTGGACGGACTACCGGGCCGTCGGCTGTCCGTACGGGGAGACGGACGACGCCATGCTGGTATGGTATTCTTTGTACGGGCGTGGCGACGGTCCCGCCCTCGTATCGGGTAAAAATTAAGCGGTCCACGCCGATCGTTCCGCGGGATCGCCGCCCGGCGCCGCGCAGGCTCAGTTCGCGACGAAGTTGACGATCTGGCCGGGCACGTAGATCTCGCGCTCGATGGTCTTGCCGTCGAGGTGACGGGCTACGTTCTTCTCCGCTCTCGCGGCGGCGAGGACGTCCTCCTCGGCCGCGTCGGCCTCGACCTCGATGGTGCCCCGCACCGTGCCGTTGACCTGCACGGCCATCTCCACGACCTCGCGGTGCAGGAGCGCTTCCTCGTACGTGGGCCAGTCCGCGTAGGCGAGCGTCTCGTCGTGACCCAGGCGAGCCCACAGCTCCTCGCTGATGTGAGGGGCGAACGGGCTCAGCAGCAGCACCAGTGGCTCCGCGACGGCGCGTGGCATCGCGTCCCACTTGTTGGCCGTGTTCACCAGCTCCATCATCGCCGCGATGGCGGTGTTGAAGTCGAGGTGCTCGATGTCCTGGGTCACCTTCTTGATCGTCCGGTGCAGCGCCCGCAGCTGCTCGCGGTCGGGCTCGTCGTCGGTCACGACCACCCCCCCGCTCTCCTCGTCGACGATGAGGCGCCAGACCCGGTTTAGGAAGCGGAAGACCCCGTCGACGTCGCTGGTGCTCCAGGCCTTTACCTGCTCGAGCGGGCCCATGAACATCTCGTAGAGGCGCAGGGCGTCGGCCCCGTACTCGTCGACCACGTCGTCGGGGTTGACGACGTTGCCGCGGCTCTTGCTC
>JBDGQP010000066.1:0-4696 GCA_042218975.1 Salinibacter sp. | reverse complement strand
AAGGACATCTTGCTCGCCGGGGACACGTACGCCTCAACCTGCTTCGGTAGGGTCGGGGCGGCGGTCGGGCTCTTGCGCGTCGGGTGGAGGTCTCCCCGAAAGACAATCGTTCCGGTCGAGCGGGCCAGTTGGGTTCCAGCCCCCTTCACGAGCCCGCTCAGAGAGCCGCTCCACTTCGTGAGGGCCACGCGGTTTCCGCGCGTCCCTCCCGACGCGTCAACCCGCACCGGCCCGCTTGAGGCCGCCCCGTTGAATGGCACCTCCGCCACGATCTCGCTCTGGCTCCACGACCGGACCGACAGCTGATTCGAGCCGAGAAGAACCTTCCCTTTCTTCGAAGGAAAAGCTCCCTTGATCCGAAGGGTCCCGCTCGGCTCGGCTGCATCGTCGACCACTTCCATACGGCGGGTGGAGGGCACCAGCCGAAGCGGGGATTCTGCTCGACCGTCGATCACCACCTCGATCGTATCGACGCTCCGGGGCGCTCCGGTCAAATCATGCCACCCTGGTACCGCAAACTTCGAAAGACCAAGTTCCTCCAGAGCCATCTCGGTCGTGGGCAGGCTCCAGGGCCGCCCAAACTTCGTCCGGGCGGTGCCCAAAAGCATGTCGATCGCCGAAACGATCGTCTCCTGAGCGTAATCGGTGTTCGTCTTTCCTTTAAACGCCATGAGAGCACCGGCCCCTGCGTCCTCGAGAATCGCCTGTCGGGTCCTCGGAGGCCCGCCGTTGAGGCTGTCGGCGAGGCGGCAGGCGTGAATCAGCGCAAAGCTTCCCTTCGAGAACGACCAGTGCTTGCGGATAAACTTGCCGGTCACGGCGACCTTGATTCCCGATATGGTATTGCCGACGCTATTTTCCTGCTGAAACTGACTCAAAATGAGCCGGCCGTCCGCAAACGCTCGTTTTTCTTGCTCAATGAAGTCTGCAAGATTCTCCGAAGTCACCTTCGTCGAGGTTTCCAGGCCGTAGGTGTTCTCTGCAAGAGTCCCCTCACGATTTGCGATGCGTACGTACGCGGCTCCGTGCGTGTCTAGGTACAGAACCCCGAGGTTTTTGTACTGCCGCATATCGGTAAGAGAAGTTCCGAGGCTCCTCACGTTGAAGCCGGCCTCGGACAGCTTCTGCTCGACCTTGCTGGCCTGGGCAGCGCCCCCATCGTACGAGGCCACGACGGCCTTCCTGGACGTGACGAAGGTCCCTTCCCCCTGCGCCGCTTTGACCCGGGCCCCAAGACGCTCGGCCCCTCCTCGAAAAGCACTCGCGCGTCGAGGGGACGTCCGCCGAGGACGCGCCCGCCGAGGATGCGCCCGCTGAAGGGACGCCCGCCGAGGACGCGCCTGCCGGGTGACTCCCTGTATGTTGCGTAGCTTTTTGCAGGCCTGGGCCGAAGTCCCTGCGAGACTATCCTCAGCGGTGGGCCGGTTGTTGCCCACGAGCATCGGCACGCCTCCGTCAAGCACGGCCACGACCGAAAGCAGGCCGCTTCCGGTCACGACCGTATCGACCCTGGAGGTCGCCCGGAGCCGCCGGACCGCTTCCAGCATCTCCTGACACGGGCCCTTGTCCGGGCCGGAAAATGCCTTCTGGGTCTCGCTTTGGGCCGTCCGGGCGGCCTCGGCCGCCGCCTGGACGTCGATGCCAGTCTCCGACGCATTCTCCTCCATCCCGGACCCAGAGGAATCGCAGCCCACAACGGCGATCCACATGCAGATTGATCCAAGGACCAAAAGCGTGCGTCTCGGAAGGGAGTCGGCAGGCATGACGTCGCTGGTCGGTGCGGGAGTCGAGGCGATCTGAATGTCGACGCGTCGCGATGAGGGCGCCTCTGTCACGTCTGGGGCCCACTTGCGCTGCAAAGGGGGCCTACTTGCGCTGCAAAGTTTGCACCTAACCAGACTGCATATGAGAAGAGATATAAGAAGACTTATTGAAGGCGAAGAGACGTCAGGTCCGGGTGGCGCACATGGTACGTGACCGCACTATATAGCCAATGTCAAGTCGAAATGAGGTAGTGGACTCCTACCTCGGCCTCGTGTCCTGAATTTTTCGAGATTGTGCCCCTGACCAGCTCTCACTGCCTTCGTCCAGTATGCCGAGCGCCTCAGATCTGGAGGTCGAACTGGCAAGTGTACCTTGACTAAGAGCCTATCCCAAAATGATTCTGCGGTAGATGATCAGCGCGATGCCCAGTAGCCACAATCCTCGGTAATTCGCCGCTGTCTTCGCCCATCGCGTTCGAAGTTTTCTCATGTTGTTGGTCCAGGAGATCGACCGCTCGACTTTCCATCTGCGCGGTGGATAGACCGGCTCCCCGATTCCAGCTTCTGAGTTCTGTTGGTCGGCAGACCCGGTCTCGCTGTCCTCCTCAGAATTTTCTTCAGACCGATTCTGTCGTTTGACGTGACCGGTATATCCGAGCTCGTCGAGCAGTTCGTCGGTGTCTTCCGCGTCGTAGGCCTTGTCCAGGCACAGGTGCTGGGGTTAATCTTCCGGATCTGGGCGATCGACCAAGTGCTTCTCTTCGAGTCAAGTGCTTCTCTTCGAGTAAGGTCGAGAGCCCCTTCACGTCGTGGCGGTTTGCCTTCGTGAGCAAAATGGCCAACGGAATCCCCCTTCCGTCGATAAGCAAGTGCCGTTTGGTTCCCTGCTTTCCGAGATCTGTTGGATTGGGTCCGGTCTTCTCCCCACCCAGCGGGGCGGGCAGAAGCTTCGTGTCGGCCGACTGCCAATGCCAATCGATCTCGCGGATTTGGTCGTAGAGCCGGAGAAGCCGTTCAACGATCTTATCGAGATAGCCTTATCGAGATAGCCTGCTTGAACCCACTCTTGAAATCGCCGGTGGCAGGTCGAGCCCGATCCAAATGAGGAGGGAACCGCGTTCCAATGACTGCCCGTACGGAGAACGGGCAGGATGCCATCAAGCACTGTGCGAAATGGAACTGGAGGACGTCCCGGCGTTCCGGGCTCCTTCTCCGACGGCAAAATGGAGCGAATCTCCTTCCACATCGGATCGGGAATTTGCCAGAGCGTTGGAAGTTGGCTTCGTTGCAATTCTTCAGCGAAGTGGTCTTTCGGATCCATCCTCTTTTCGATGCTGCTTTTCTAAAGGCTGAGCAGCAAAAAAGGGGATGGATCCGATTTTCGTTCAACCTCGATTGGGGTTTTGGGACAGGCACTAAGGCTGTCACTGTAGGGGGTAGGGCAGCCATCGCACCTGTATCGGCCATGCCCGCCTCCGCTCAGACCGTTAGCTCTGGCTCCCGCCATGTGGAAGCTTCACTGTATACGCTTTTTCAGCGTATGCTGAGAACAGGTACTCTGGTGAAATGAGAGAAACAGACGTCCACCACCGGGCTGAAGAGGCACTCCGTTCGTGTTTGGGCGAAGTACCGTTCCTCACGATCGAGTCCTTGCGGCCAGCGCCCGCCGGAGAGGAGGGCAGCCGGATCTTATCGCCGAGCTCGGAAACGCCGGCGAGCGGTCCCGCCTCGTGGTGGAGGCAAAGGCCAATGGGCAGCCGCGCTTCGCGCGAAGCGCGGCGCAGTAACTCCGGAGGTACCTCGGTGATGAGGAATACGGGATATTGATCGCCCCGTACGTGAGCGAGCGCTCTGCATCGATCCTGTCGGAAGAGGGGATCGGATTTGTCGACCTGGCGGGGGACCGCCACCTATGCTTCAACCAGGTGTACGTCCGGAGGGAAGGAAGAGGAAATCCGTTCTCTGAAAGTAGGGAGGCAGGAACCAGAGAGTCGCCTCTCAGGTATTGTGTTACGCTGTAATACACCGGTATTTTTCTTCAATGCGCCAGCCGTCATGAAATCCACCGTGACCGTCCGCTTAGGTGAGGACCTCGACCGGGAGCTCAGCGAAGTGTCTGAGGCGCTCGGCCAAAGCCGAAGCGAAATCGTCCGCGACGCGCTTCGGCGGCAGCTTTCGGTGCTTCGCTTCGAGGAGCTGAGGGAGCAAGTCATGCCGTTTGCCGAAGCGCGCGGGTACCTCACCGACGAGGATGTCTTCGAAGACGTGTCCTGAGACGACCTTGGAGTGAGACCGGTCTTGAAGAACGTCCCGGAGGAGACCCAATAGGGGTCAATGGGGAGACCCAGTGGGAGGACATCCCAACGGGGAGGACATCCCGATGGGAAAGACTCCCGGGTTCGACTCGGACGACCGAGCAGATGCGCGTATTTCTAGACACAAATGTCTTGATCAGCGGCTTCGCGACGCGCGGGCTCAGCGCCGACGTCGTCCGATTGCTTTTAGCAAAGCATGAGCTGCTCACCGGCGAGGTAGTCCTGGAAGAGACCCGGCGGGTCCTGACCGAGAAGTTCGGCGTGCCGGAGGAAAAAGCCGACCAGATCGAGCGGCTCCTCCGCCAGCGCCACGTCGAGCCCGTTCCGGAGTCGGATCCGCCGGTCGAGGTGCGGGACCCGGACGACGAAGCCGTTCTGGCGTCGGCCCTCGCCTCGGGAGCGGGGATTCTGATTACAGGAGACAAGGACCTCCTCGATATCGCGGATGGAGTCGATGCGCTTCGCGTCATGACCCCGCGCACATTTTGGGAAGAGGTGCGCTGAGGAAGATGCTCTGAGCGTCTCAGGGTGGAAAATGGAGGGCAGAATTTTCGCTATTGCAACCGATAAGTTCGTCTTATCGGTTGTTATAACTTTAGCCGCTAGCACCCCTCGAGG
>JBDGQP010000065.1:0-9285 GCA_042218975.1 Salinibacter sp. | reverse complement strand
CCTCGGCGTGCGCCGACCAGCGCACCGGTCCGCACCGGTAGGCCGACGGGACCGTTCTTGGCTTAATAACACTCGTTAGGGTATAGACCGCACACCTCATTATCCACCGCCGAGGACCGGTCTCGTCGGCTCTTGCCGTTCTTTCATCGTGCAGTAATCATTTGATAATCAGGGTGACGGACTTGTAATGCCCGCCGCCCTACGACGCGCGGCCTTGCTTTTGTCCTGAGTTTCAGTCTCGTCGGACCGGGCGAGGGGGTGAAACCGCTTTTTTCTCTTCTCGTCGTCTCCTCCCGAGCGCCGCTGCTCCAACGCGAACGGCGTCGCGCCTCCCCGACGGTCCGCGGACATGTAGCCGGGACGGTCGGCCCCAACTGACCTTGTCCGTAAATTCACACAGATTCAGGGTGTCGGAGGGGGCCGTACGGGTCCTGTCCGGGCGTCGACGGCGGGGCCTCACGTTGGGACCGCGGGGGGCGCCGGGACGACGACGATCGCGTCCTACTCGACGAGGTGGTTTTCGTACCACCCGACCCTGTTTCCGGTCTGAGAGGCCGCCAGGACGTCGACGTCCCCGTCCTGGTCGACGTCGGCCACGGTGAGGGAGATCACGTTCGGCACGCCCGTCGCCACGGGCTGGGCGGGCCCGAACGTGCCGTCGCCGAGATTTTCGAACCACGCCACCCGGTCGCTCTTGAAGGAGGCCACGAAGATGTCCAGGTCTCCGTCCCCGTCGATGTCGCCGGTGTCAATCTCCTCGATGGTTCGGAGGCCGGTGGACAAGATCCGCTTATTGCCGAACGTGGGCTGGTTGGCCCCCTCCGCCCGGTTTTCGTAGAGGACGAGCGGCTCCTCCCCCACTTTCCCGGCGAGGACATCCTTCCGCCCGTTGCCGAGGACGTCGGCGGTGTGCACCTCGATCGGCTCCCGCAGGTTGGTCCCGACCGGGGGCCGCTGCACGAAGCGCACCGAGTCGGCCTGCCGCTCCGGTTCGTAGCGGGCAATCGTGCTGTCCTTGTACGAGACGACGAGGACGTCGGGCACGTCGTCTGCGTCGAGGTCCGAGATGTGGAGGGTCTCAAGTCCCTGCACGCTGTCGACGACGACCGACCCTTCCCCGAACTGTCCCGCCCCTTGGTTTTCGTACCAGGTGACGGTCCGATCGAGGAGGTGTCCCGCCACCACGTCGGTGTCGCCATCACGGGTCAGGTCGGCCGTGCGGACGGCAACGGCCCCGCCGGCCTCCGTGTCGAGGGGGCGGGCCTCGCCGAAGGTGCCGTCTCGATTCTCGTACCACGCCACCACGTCGTCCTGCATGGAGGCCGACACCGCGTCGACCCGCCCGTCGCCGTTGAGGTCGGCCGTAGTCGCATCGACCGCCCCGCCGGTGGTGGAATCGATGGTCACTGGGGCCCGAAAGCGGCCGGCCCCCGACAGCATGTTCTCGCTCCAGGTGACTGCCTGCTCGCCGAGCGCGGCCACCAGCACGTCGAGGTCGTCGTCGCCCCCGAGCGAGTCGGCGTGGACGACCTGCGGTTGCTGAACGTCCTCCGAAATGGGATGCTGCCCCCCGTTGAAGGGCACGCGCAGAGTGACGGCGGAGCGGGCCGTCCCCCCGTCGGGGTCGGTCGCCTCGTAGGGGATCGTGGCCGTTCCGGCGAAGCCGGCGGCCAGTCGGACACGCACCTGGACCGAATCTACGACCGTCACGTCGGCGACCGAGTCGGGCACCGGGCCGGCGGCCGTCACGCGCACCCGCTCGCCTTCCGGATCGGCGTCGTTCGCCGTCAGGTCGACGAGGACCTCCTCGGTGGTGGTGAGGACCCGATCGGGTTGGGGTCGGGGGGCACGGTTGCCGAACATCCACCATCCGACCATGAGGGCGGCGATCAGCACTCCGGCCCCGACGCCGAGGGACCGAAGGGGGGCTTTCCGGAGGAGCGCGTCGTCGAACCAGGGGGCTTTGTCGTCGAACCGAATCTCGAGCCGCCGGTCCTGTCCCGCCTCGACGGTCACGGTCCGACGCCAGCGGGCCTCCCCGTCCGCGGCGATAGCCCACACGCGATGCTCTCCGGGGGAGAGGGCGATCCGATGCTCGTCGTCGGGGCCGAGCCGCCCGTTCCGGGCGTCGTCCACGTAGAGGTGGGCGGCCCGGTTGGCCTGCACCCGGACGTGGGCAGGGACGGTCCCGGTCTCGTCGTCTCGGTCGTCTCTCGCGGCGGTCTCTCTCGACGTCGCGCCGGCCGGACGTTGCCGCTCCACGACCGCCTGGCCGTTGGGGGCGTCTGGGGCCCCGGGGTCAACCGCCTCGTCGCCCCGCCCGGCGTCGGAGGCCGGGTCTGCAGGGGCGGGAAGCTCCTGAAAGTCGATGCACACGGTCGTCGGCTCCCCGGTCGAAGCGGAGACGACCTCCTCCCACATCAGGGCGTCGAGGGACATCCGACGCTCATCAGTCGTTCCCTGGACCGGCGGGCCCGACGCCGTCACGGTAGCGTTCCCGACATGGGTCTGATCGGTCCGCACGGCCCGGAGACGATGCGTCCCCGCCTCCACCCCGAGGACGTACGCCTCCTCGGGCTCCAACTCAGCGGCCTGACCGCCGTCCACGTACAGTCGGCAGGCGTGAGTGCTTGACACTTGCAGTTCGGCCGACGCGCCCTCCCCGTCCAGGGCCGGGGCCTCGAGGGTGGTTTGCTCCCCAATCCATCCGGGGTCGGCCCCGTCGGACAGCTCGGGCAGGCGTGACGCGAACGCCTCCATGGTCTGCGGCCGGTCCCCGGGCCGAACCGCGAGCCCCTCCAGCACCGCCTCGTTCGTGGCCGCCGACAGGGAGGGCACCAGTTCCTTCGGCGGGGCGAGGTCGTCCTCGAGGATGCGGGCGGCGGCCTCCGGCGGCTTGTAGCCGGTGAGCGTCCGGTACAGGGTGGCCGAACAGGCGTAGACGTCGGTCCACGGCCCCTGGTCGCCGTGGCTGTGGTACTGCTCGTGGGGGGCATAGCCGCGCTTCAGCACGACCGACATGCTCTGCGTCCGCCCTCCCACGGCCGTGCGCGCCGCCCCGAAGTCAAGCAGCACGACCGTCCCGTTGTCCGCCAGGTAGACGTTTTCCGGGTCGATGTCGCGGTGCAGAATGTCTTCGCCGTGGACCGCCCCGAGCCCCTCAACCACCTGCTCCATGACCAGAAGGGCCTCGCCCTCCGGCAGGAAGCCGTTCCGGGCCGCCAGGTACTCCGACAGGGTGCGGCCCTCGTAGAAGTTCATCACCAGATAGCCGGTGCCGTTCTCCCGGAAGAAAGTCCGCACCCGGACGATGTTGGGGTGGGCCTCGAACTTGGCAAGGGTGCGGGCCTCCTGGAGGAACCGCCGGAGCCCGAACGCGAAGTCGTCGGCCCCTTCGCCCGAGGAGCGCGGCTGCACGGTGTTGGTCCCGGTCTTGCGGACGGCGAGGTTGCTCGGGAGAAACTCCTTCACGGCCACCACCATCTCGAGCACCTCGTCGAACGCGAGGTAGGTGATGCCGAAACCGCCAACACCGAGAACCCGCCCTACACGAAACTGGTCGTCCAACAGCGTTCCCTGATCGAGCGCGAGCGGGCGCCGGCCGGGGGGACTGTTCTGGAAAACGTCGTCCCGCTCCATGCTGGTGGGGAATTGGAGATAGAAACGCGACGCGCCGTCCCGCCTGTACCATCCACCTGGTATCAAGTGAGCTCTCGGCCCGTTCCGCCGGACGTCGGCTGCTCGTCGGGATTACGACAGTTCCCGAGTGATCGCAATGCCCGCACTCGTCCACAGGATGGCCCGCAACGGCGACGCCGGACCGCAGGGGGCGCGGCCCGGCGTCGTACTGCCCGGACTGTACGGGACCCTACGCCGGCACCGGCGCCTCGTGCTCGATCTGGGTGCCAAGCACCTCGAGGAACTGGGCCAGCCAGGCCGGGTGGGCCGGCCAGGCGGGACCAGTTACCAGATTGCCGTCGGTGACGGCTTCGGTCATGTCCACGTCCACGAAGGTGCCGCCGGCGGCCTCCACCTCCGGGGCGCAGGCCGGATAGGCCGAGCAGCGCCGGCCCTCGAGCACGTCCGCCGCCGCGAGGAGCTGGGCCGCGTGGCAGAGGGCGGCGATGGGCTTGTCCGCCTCCGCGAAGTGCCGGACGATCTCCAGCACGCGGTCGTTGAGGCGAATGTACTCCGGCGCGCGGCCCCCCGGCAGGCAGAGCGCGTCGTAGGCCGTCTCGTCGACCTCCTCGAAGGTGGCGTTCAGGGCAAAGTTGTGGCCCCGCTTCTCGCTGTAGGTCTGGTCGCCCTCGAAGTCGTGGATCGCGGTCCGCACGGTCTCGCCCTCCGACTTCTCGGGACACACGGCGTCGACCTCGTGCCCCACCATCTGCAGGGCCTGAAACGGGACCATCACCTCGTAGTCCTCGACGTAGTCGCCGACGAGCATCAGAATGTTCTGGGACATGGGTCGATGGGGGGTGGGTGAGAAGAAGATGAGGCCTACTGTACGATGCTTTTGTGAAACGCCCGCCCGCGGCCGAAAGATCCGAGTCCGGCGTCGGGTCAGGCCGCCGCTTCTGTGAGTTGTGCGGCGGCCCGCTCACCGGCCTCGACGGCCCCGTCGAGGAAGCCGGGATGGGTGCGCGCCGTCTCGGCGCCGGCCCACAGCAGGGCCCCGTCCCAGCGGGGCGTCGTGAGGAGGCGCGGCGGGGTGCGAGGGCGTCGGCGGCGCCACGCCCGGCGGCCTGCAGGCGCTCGGCCGCGACGAGCCCGCTGAGGCCCGCTCCTAAGACCAGCACGTCGGGGCTATCCGGCATGCACATCCCCCTCCGCGTCGGGTCGTTCCCAGAGCCAGGCGTCGAGGCTGTAACGGCCGGGGCCTAGGAGGAAGAGGGCGACGAACACCGTGGCCATCTCGGTGGCGTGCCACGGCCCTTCCCCCGCCGCGAGGTGACTGGCGGTCGCGACGGTCATGGTAATCAGGAGGAACGCGAGGGCAGGACGAAAAAACAGCCCGAGCATCAGGAGGAGGCCCCCGCCAAACTCTGTGAGGGCGGCCATGAAGCCCCAGAAGGTCGGCCAGAAGGTAACGCCGAAGATCGCCATGTTCTGCCCCAGGTCGATCCAGGTGCTCGGCCCGCCCGTGATCTTGTCGGCCCCGTACACGAACACGAACGAGACGCCGATGCCGACCCGCAGCACGAGCACGGCGAGGTCCACCGGGGCCCAGCGGGAGGTATCTACGGCGGAGATCATAGGGAGAGGACGAGGGGGATAGTCAGGATCAGCACGAGGCAACGCAAGGCACCGCACGCTAACCCGCGATCTCGTCGACACTGTACTTGCCGGGCCCGATGAAGAGGAGGCTCAGAAAGACAATGCCGTAGAGCAGGGCCATCTCCGGCCCGCCGTCGATGACCCCCGTGAGGTGGGCCGTCGCGGCGACCGACATGTTGAGCGTCACCAGCAGCGCCGCGGGGCGGGTCAGCAACCCGATGGCAACCAGTAGCGCCCCGACGAACTCGGCGATCGCGGCCATGAACCCCCAGAAGGTCGGGGCGAAGCCGAGGCCAAAGATCTCCATCGTGCCCCCAAGTCCGGCCCATCGCTCGGGCCCACCGGTAATCTTGCCCAGTCCGTGCCCGAAGGCCAGGTACAGGCCGAAGCCCGCGCGCAGCAGAAGCAGCCCGAGATCGCGAAATCGGCCAAGGTTCGTCCAGATCATGTTGGGGTGGGGAGGTAAGGAAGAGGCAGTTTTACGCACCGAACGAGTATAGGAAAAATTGCGGAGCCTGTCGAACGGGGAACGGAGAGGGGCGCGCGGTACCGCTCGGGACGAGCGCGACGTCAGGCCGCCCGGCGCGGGATGCGAATGAAGTCGCCTCACGCTCGAGCGCCTCCATTTTCATCCGTTCTCAACGGCAGAGCGTTGCAGGTCTGAGAAGTGCCCCGTTGTATATAATCAGTCTAAATAAGCAAAGATCGCAGTCCCCATGTCTGTCCCTTCTTCGTGGCGCGCGCCCGCCGCGATCGGAACGATCATTTTGTCGGTGCTCCTTCTCGTCGCGGGATGCGCGGACGATCCCATCCTGGGCCCGAACGACGGCAAAGAGCAGGAGGGCGGAAGCTATAGCACCATCAAGCGCCTCGCGCCGTCCGACTCCACGGCGCCGTCCCCCCCGAATCCCGAGCGCTTCTAGCCCCGCCCCGGGGCGTCACGCCCCCGGAGCCGACCGCGGATCTGTTCGTTCGACCCGATGCTCTCGATGCACATGCGCCGGCCCTTTTGCTTCGCCGCGGCCCTTCTCTTTGTAATTAGTCTAAATTGCAGGCCCGCGACCGGCCAGACCGGCGACCGGGGACGAGTCGTCGGCCAGGTGGTCGCCGCGGCCAACGGGCGCCCACTCCCCACCGCCACGGTGGCCCCGGTGCGTGGGGCCGAAACGCGCGGGACCACGACCGACGGCGAGGGCCGGTTCGTCCTTAAGGGCCTCCCGGCCGACTCGGTGCGGTTGCGGGTGCGACACGTGGGCTACGTAACGACCACCCGCACCGTGCGCGTGCGGGGCGGGGCGACGACCCGTCTCACCATCCGCCTCGAAAGCGCGACCGTCGAGCTCTCGGGGCTCGAGATTACCGGGACCACCCGGGGCGCCCGGGCCGCCCTTCCGGGGGCCGCCTCGCGGGTGGACGCCGCGGCCCTTGAGCAGATGGACCCCATCGGCACGCAGGCGGCCCTCGCCCACGTGCCCGGCGTGTACGGCCTGGCCGACGACGGCATGGCCCAGACCCGCATGTCGGTGGGCATCCGGGGCCTGCAGCCGCGCCGCACCCAGCGCGTCCTCGTCATGGAGGACGGCATGCCCATCCAGCCGGCCCCCTACGTCTTCTCCCCCCTCTACTACAACCCGCCCATCGAGCGCATCAAGGAGATCGAGGTCGTGAAGGGGCCCTCTACGATCCGGCATGGCCCGCAGACGATGGCCGGCGTCATCAACTACGTCACCAGTCGGCCGAAGCGCCGCTCTCTGGGCGGGACAGTCGAGCTGACGTCCGGGACCAACGGCTACGTGAGTGCCTTCGGCGAGCTCGGCGGCTTCGGCACCGACACCGTGCGCCCGCAGGTGCAGCTTCTCTTCAAGCGGGGCAACGGCTTTCGCGAGAACAACGACTTCCGGCAGGTTAACGGCACCGCCAAGCTGCAGGCGACCCTCGGGGACGACCGGTCGCTCTACGTGCGGACCAACGTGGACTACGAGCGCCTCAACGCCACGTACACCGGCCTCACGCCCCATACCTTCGAGACCGACCCGGACTTCAACCCGAAGGACGACGATCTCTACCGGATCTACCGAGCCTCGCTGGGCACGATCTACAACCGGCGCTACGGCGCCGACGTGCAGGGCACGACCCGGCTCTACGCCAACGTCTTTCACCGCCCGTGGTGGCGGGAAAAAGACGTATTCGTGCGGGCCGACGCCTACAAGAACGAAGACCTGGACGCCGACCCGGTCCCCCCGAACACACCGGGGCCGCTCATGCGCGTCGGCATCAGTGACGCCCTGGAGCGGGATCTCACGCTCGACGACGCGCCCTACTTCGGCAACGTCCGCACCTTCTACGTGACGGGGGTCGAGCACTCCGTCGACGTCCAGCACCGGCTTCTCGGCCGGGAGGCGGACCTGGAGGTCGGGGGCCGCCTCCACTGGGAGCGCTTCAAGGACAACCGCAAGATCAGCGACGCGGTGGGTGTACGGGAGGGGGTCTTCTACCAGGGCGACGTGTCCGATCCCACGCCCGTGACGATCATCGGCGGGAGCTCGGTCTACGAGACGCGCGCCCTGTCGCTCTACGCGCTGGAGGACGTGCAGTGGGGCCCGTTTCGCCTTTCGCCCGGCTTCCGGCTGGAGGTCTTCGAGCAGTCGCGCATCAACCGCCTCAAGGGCAGCCGGTACCGCGATCAGACGAGCGTAGTGCCCCTGCCTAGCTTCGGGTTCAACTGGAACCTGGGCACCGCCGACCTGGGCCCGAGCCTCGGAGAGAGCAACCTCCGCCTCTACGGTGGCGTCCACCGCGGCTACACGCCGCCCTCCAGCGCCACGTTCGCCATCGTGGGCTTCGACCCGCCCCGTGCCACCGCCGCGAGCAATGACGGGTTCGACCTGAAGGCCGAAAAGAGCTGGAACTCGGAGCTGGGCGTGCGGGGCCAATCCGCCGCCGGTCGGTTCGACGTCACCGGCTTCTACCTCTACGTGGAGGACCTGGTGGGGGGGCGCACCCGCTTCCGCAAGAACCTGGGCGTGGTCGAGAGCTACGGGCTGGAGACACGAACCCGAATCGAGGGAGGCGTCTTCGCCGGGCCGCTGCCCACGCTGGACGTCTCCTACACCTACCTGCAGACGGCCGTCGTGCGGGGCACCATCACGAGCGCCATCGACGGCCTGCCCGAGGACATCAGCGGCAACGAACTGCCCGCCGCGCCCACTCACACCGCCACGGTGGGCCTGTCGAAAACGTTTTCGGAGATTGGGCTCACCCTGTCGACCGACCTCAGCTACACGGGCCGCTTCTACACTGATCTCGAAAACCTGGAGCAGACCAACAACCGCGGCGAACGCGGCCCGGTGCCCGCCCACACCGTGCTCGACGCCGGGGTGACCTACGAGTACTCCGATGCCCTCAGCGTCCAGCTCACCGCCAAGAACGTGACGGACAACGTCTATATCGGCTCGCGGCTGCACTCCAACCCCCGCCAGCCGAGCGCCAACCTGAGCACCGGGATCATCCCCGGCGCCCGCCGACAGATCAATCTCTCGGTCCAGTACGACTTCTAAAATCACGCATCCCCCTCCCGACTCCGGAGGGGGCGCGCGTTTTCACTCTGACACTCACAGCTACGCGAACCCTCCTATGCGACGTTCCTTCTTCGGGTACATACACCTGCTTCTCGTTCCGCTCCTCGCCGTGGGGCTGGTCCTGACGGGCTGCGACAGCACCGGTCCGAACGGCGGCACCAGTGACTCCAACGCGTTCGAGTACCCGTCCAGCACCTACGGGGAGGAGACGGCCGTCAACCTGCTGGCCTTCGACCTCGGGGTCCGGGTCGGGAGCGCGTCCGACAACTCCGAAACCGTCCTCGACGAGCTGTACACGGGCAGCATCGGCAACAAGACCCTCCCGACCACGGGCATCTCGGCCGAGCAGAGCACCTACGGCGACCTCGCGGGCGGGGTTGATCTCTCCGCGCTGACCGACGATGCCGCTCTCCTGCGAAGTCAGAACTTG
>JBDGQP010000064.1:0-28587 GCA_042218975.1 Salinibacter sp. | reverse complement strand
GAACGACCTTTTTTGTTCGGTGGATGGGAAGACGAAGGCGTATTGCACCCCGGAGGAGTACGAGGGCGTCCCGGGGCGCTTCTACCACAACGACGGGGACGGCACCTTCACCGAACGGACGGAACAGGTCGGGATCGGCGACGGCCCGGGCAAGACGCTCGGCGCGACGATCCTCGACTACAACCGCGACGGCTGGATGGACCTCCTGGTCGCCAACGACCTGGCCCGGAACCAGCTCTTCGAGAACGACGGCGACGGGACGTTTACGGAACGCGGCATCCGAAGCGGCGTCGGCTACAGCGGCAACGGCACGGCCCGGGCGGGCATGGGGGTCGACGTCGGCGTAGTCGACAGCACCGGCGAGCCGACGGTCTTCGTCGGCAACTTCTCCCGGGAGATGATTGGGGTCTTCCGCCACCGCGGCGACGGCCTCTTCGTAGACCGGGCGGCCCCCTCCCGGGTCGGCCGTCCCAGCCGCCTCTCGCTTACGTTCGGGCTGTTTCTGTTCGACGGCGAGCTGGACGGCGACCTGGACCTCTTTGTGGCCAACGGCCACGTCCAGCCCGACATCGAAGAATACAGCCGGGTCGTGGACTACCGCCAGCCCGCCCAGCTCTTTTTGAACAACGGCAGCGGGCGATTCCAGCCGGTTCAGGCCACCAGGGGACCGCTCGCCACGCCCCTCGCCGCCCGCGGGGCGGCCTACGGCGACGTCGACGGCGACGGCGACCTGGACGTCCTCATCACGGAGAATGCGGGCGACGCCCACCTCTGGCGCAATGACGTGCGGCGGTCGGGGGACGGGCCGAACTACCTGCGCGTTGCCCTGCGGGGCACCGAGAGCAACCGGCCCGCGATCGGCGCGCGCATCCAGGTCGCGTGGAACGACGAGCGCGAGGAGCGCCTTGTCCGCACCGGTACGAGCTATCTCTCCTCTTCGGAACGGGTGGCCACGATCGGGTTGGGGGCCGCAACACAGGTCGACCGCGTCGCGGTGGCGTGGCCCAGCGGACGCACCACCCGAGTTACGGACGTGGCCGCCAATCAGACGCTCCGCCTCGTCGAGGGCGAGGGGCCCTCAGGCGGGGCGGACAGCCTCCGTGCGCAGCGGTCCGCCCCGCCGAACGCCCGATCGGCCCCGTGACCGCCCCGGCGACCGGTCCTGTCCGGGGAGTCATTCGTCCAGACGACGGATCTTGAGGTTGCGGTACCGGACCGACACCCCGTTTTCGCTGTGGATGCCCTGCAGGCCAATCGGCCCGCTCTCGGCCTGGTTCGCCAGGGCCCGGTCGAACTTGTGCGACGCCCCGTCGGGCGTCTGTCCGGGCTCGGTCCACCGGCTCAGGTTCATCTCGTGGATCTGCTCGCCGTTCATGACGACGTAGATCATGCTGTCCCGCGCGGTAATCGTAAAGCGGTCCCATCCGTCGGGCGAGTGCGTCGTGCCGCCGGAGGCCCCTTTCAGGTCGTACATGGCCCCCATCGCGTTCTTCCCGCCGAAGCGGTGCTGCGCGTCGGCCGTGGAGTCGGGGCCCGGCGGGTTATGCATCTGCAGCTCGAGGGCCGAGAGAATGTTGCTCGTGTCCGCCGTGCGGAAGAAGACGCCGCTGTTGGTGCCGTCGGGCGCCCGGACCTCGAAGTCGAGGACGAAGTCGCCGTACGACTCGGGGGTCCAGATCGTGGTGTGGTCGTTGGCGGCGAGCACGCCGTTCGTCATCGCCCAGCTGCCCGAGCTGTCCAGAACCGCGTCGGAGAGGTCCGGCTGGAAGAGGCGGTTCCAGCCCGTGGTGTCGGGGTGGCTGGTGGTGGGAACGTCCATCGTGGAGGCGTCCTCGGCGCCCCCCTGCCCCCCCCCACAGGCACCGAGCAGACCGATGAGGAGAACGGCGACAAGGGCGCAGAGGCTTAGTCGAATCGTCATAGCGGGCGGTGGCGGGTGAGTGAGAAGCGGATGGTTCCCGAGGCGTCTGCAGAGATTGACAGAGAATCGTGCGCAGGCTTTCTCGTGCAATTTTAAGCGTTAGTCTCAGGGAAAGCAAGAGAATCGGTGCGCGGGGCTCGTAGGGACGGTGGTCTCCGGTCCCCGTGAATGGACCCGGTCGACGCGAAGACACCGGTGGGCCTGTCCCCCAGCGCCCCCGAACCACCAGTCGCCGGGCGTGTCGATGAACTGCCTGCCCGGGATCGCCGTGTTGCCGGAGCGGGTGGGCGGGCCCCAGACGACACCGCCAGCCCCCGCACATTCTCGCGGTCGACCCGCGGCACGCCGGCTTCTTCGTCCCGCCGCCGGTCGACGAGGCCGCGCCCCTTGAGGGTGCTGATGGGGCCCTCGCTCCGGGGCAGCTTCCGCCCGGGCCGGCCCTGATGCATCGGGCCGAGGCGGTGGACCGTCTCCAGCCCCCCGAACTGCCCGGAGGGAAGGTCGCGGGCGCGACAAACCCGGCTGACCTCGCGGGCCGCGGTGGTGAGGGCGCGGGCCACCCGGATGGAGGCGTTGAGGGCCCGCTTCTCGGCCTCGGTGCCCGGAGTGCGTCGGCGTGGCTCCGCCCCTCCGCGGCGTCAGCCCCTCCCCGTCCCGGTAAATTCGATCTTCGTGGGTTCGGGAACGGCGACGGACGTGCCGGTGAAGGTCAGGGCGCCGGTGCCCGGGTCGACGCGGTAGACCGTGACGGTGTCCGCCCGGCGGTTGGCCACGAGCAGGTACTTGCCGCCCGGGGAAAGGGCGAAGGTTCGGGGCCAGCGGATCGACGTGCCCTGCCGCCCGGCAACGGAGAGGCGGCCGGTCTGCTCATCGACGCGGTAGCGGACGATGTCGTTGGCTGCGCCCCGGTTGGAGACGTAGAGGACGTCGCCGGACGGGTGGACGTGGACGTCGGCACTGAGGGCCGCCCCCTGAAAGTCCTCGGGCACGGTGGAGACGGTCTGCACAGCCGACATGCGGCCCGCCGCGGCGTTGTACTCGTAGACGGTGACGGTGCCGCTGAGCTCGCCGACGAGGTACACGTAGTCGCCGCTCGGGTGGAAGGCGAAGTGTCGTGGGCCGGTCCCGGGCGGCGTGGAGACGGTGCGGACGTTGGCGGTGTTGAGGCGGCCGGTGTCGGGGTCGAACGGGTAGATGCGAACCTGGTCGATCCCGAGGTCGGCCACGAGCACGTACCGGTTCAGGGGGTCGGCGCGGACGGAGTGCGCATGCGGCCCGGCCTGCCGGTCCGGGTCGGCCCCGGAGCCGGTGTGCTGCACGACCTGGGTCGCCGGTCCGAGGCCCCCGTCGTCCCGTCTGGGAAACACCGCCACGTTGCCCCCCACGTAGTTGGCGACGAAGACCCACTGCCCCGTCCGATCGAGGCTGATGTAGCACGGTGCGCCCCCCTCCGCGGGCACCGCGTTTATCGGAGAGAGGGCGCCGGTCGACCGGTCCACGTCGAACGCGTGGACGGTGGCCGAGTCGGTCGTCTCCCGAACACTGTAGAGATGCGTCCCCTTCCGGTCCAGGGCCAGATACGTCGGGTTCAGGAGCGGTGTCAACGGCTGAATCCGCGTAAGCGTGCCGGCAGTCGAGTCGAATCGAAACGTGTGGATGCCCTCCGCCGGGTCGCCGGACCCGGTGCCCACGTAGACCCGAGGACCGGGGGACGCCGGGTCGTCGCCTCCACATCCCCCCATCCCGACCACCAGGAGCCCCAGAACGAGGCAGACGGGAAGCGAACGAAACCACGGGACGAAGAAGCAGACGCAGGACATGGGTACGTTCGACCGAGCAAGGCGGCTGCGCGGAACGCCCTCACCGCCAGTATACGGATCGTGGACCCAGCCGTCAATCCGACGCGGAGGCCAGAAGCACGGCCCGGCGGAGCTCCGTCCAGCGGCCCTCGGTCTCTTCCGGGTGGTGCGGGTTCTTTTCCCGGAGCCACTTCTCGACGGTCGTGAGGTGCACGTCGCCGTCGGCCCGGCGGGCCACCTCGCGGTAGACCGCCGCCGTGGTGTCGACGTCCGGCTCCCCCATCACCCTCCAGGCCAGGATCGCAAACTCTCTCGTCGTGGGGGGCACGTCGACCGCCTCCTCCCGCGCCGCGGGGCCGAGCGCCCGTCGACGCAGCTCGTGGTGCACCACCTGGCGCCGCACCTGAAGGGCGTTGTACTGAAGGGCCGTCTGCACGTGCTCGGCCTGCTCCTCGGCCGTCATCGGGCCCTTTGCCTCGACGGGCCCCGGTGCGGGCAGCCGGGCCTCGAGGGCCGCCATCTCCTCGTCGATCGTGTCGCGGAGGGCCCGGAGGTCCGCCAGGCCGAGCGCGTCGACTTGCTCGACGGCGCGGTCGCAGGCGAGACGAAGGCGCTCCCGCCACTCGGCACGGAGTTGCTGCAACGGTGCGTCTGCAGGGGCGCTCATCGGAACGGCGGGCGTCGGGACGAGAGTACGGGCTCGGAGTTCAACACTGCGCAGCATGCACGAAAGCGCGTCCGGCGGACTGGGGGTCGGCGGCGGCGCGACCGTCGGGGCTCGGGTGGACCGCACCCAGACGAGTACGCACCAGGCCCGTCCCACAGCACGAAGGCAGAGGGCCTCCGTCCCCTGCGCGCCGGGTCGCCCTCTTCTTTTCGGGCGGCCCTGGACGGCCAGGGGGCGACGAGCCTCCACCCTTCGTGTCGGACTCCACGGAATCATCGCACCGGCCGTCGCCCCGTCGATGTCCCCCTCCGTCGCCGAACGCCGTGGACCTCGGCCTCGCGACCAGCCGTGATCTCCTCGCTACCCAGAGTCGAGTTGACACGCCGACCCGCTCTCCTCGCACGCGACCGGATCGATGGCCGCTCAGGCCAGTTCATGTTACGAATTGGTTTTCTTGAACGCACCCCGGTGCCATGAGCGAGTCCGGCCGTACGCTCCGCCGTCTCGAGTCGAATCGCCACCTCGTACTCGACGCCATTCGCGTGTATCTGGGAGCGGGGCTTTTCTTCCGCGGCCTCGCGCTCCTGATCACCGACACGGGGCTGCAGCGGCTCGCCGGGGAAGCGGCGCCCTCGGTTGCCACCACGGGGGTCGCCGTCTACGTAATCGCGGCGCACCTCGTCGGGGGCGTCCTGCTCGCCGTGGGCCTGTACACCCGGCTCGCGGCCCTCGTTCAACTGCCCATCCTGATAGGGGCCGTCGTGCTCGTGCACTGGCAGGACGGACTCCTCTCGGCGAACCAGTCGCTGGAGTTTTCGGCGCTGGTGCTCTTCCTGCTCGGGCTCGTCGCCCTGTTCGGCGGGGGGCGGTGGTCGCTCGACGCGCGGCGGGGCGTCTTCGGGACCAAGGAGAGCGCAGGCAGCGATAACGCTGGGGGGATACCCTGATTCCGGCGTCGGGTGCTCCTTTCCCCGTCCCAACTGCCGCGGGGCCGGCAGGGGTTGTCCCCGTGCCCCCGCCCACTCGGACTGCCCTTTCCGGCCCCCGCGGGCGGACTCGGTGAGGCGAGGTTCCTAGGTGCGAAGCGGCGGCAGCGACTTCTCGGCCGGGACGAAGGTGAGGGCGAGGCCGTTGTTGCAGTACCGGAGCCCGGTCGGTTCGGGGCCGTCCTCGAAGACGTGCCCTTGGTGTCCCTTACAGCGCACGCAGTGGTACTCCGTGCGGGGATACCCGAGTTTCGTGTCCTTCTTCGTCTCGATCCGCCCCTCGAGCGGGGCCCAGAAGCTGGGCCAGCCGGTGCCACTCTCAAACTTGGTCTTCGACGAGAAGAGCGGCAGGCGACAGGCAGCGCAAATGTACGTGCCCGTCCGCTTCTCATCGAGGAGGGGACTTGAGTGGCGGGGCTCGGTTCCGGCCTCAAAGAGAATGTGGTAGACGTCGTCCGACAGGAGCGCCTTCCACTCGTCGGGGGACTTATCGATCGGCGGGATGTCGGCCCGCAGTTGATGGACGTTGATCGTGTCGGCCACGGCGGTGTCGGGCGCTGGTCGCGACCGGGAGCGGCCGCAGGCAGCGAGCGCGAGGGGCGCCGCCGATGTCCAGGCTAGGTGTTTCAAAAAGGTAGCACGGTCCATGATGGGACTGCGATTCGTTCGGGAGAGGTGAGACCTATGCATTCTTAGTGACGAGACGACCCCGAGCGTTTCATCAAGGGTGCGACGATTCTGCGAGGACAGGATCGGATACCACGGGGCCGACGGGGTCGAGAAGGGGACGCGGGCCGCCCTACAGACATAGAATCTGTCCCCCAAACATAGAAAAGGCCCTCCCGGAAGTCGCGGGACGGGCACTTTTTTTGTGACAATGGACGTTTGTAATATAGCAAAACGGCACCCGGGGCATCGTTAAACTCAGAACAACGATGTCGTAACACGAACCTGGAAGAGCGACACGTAGCGCGTTCCTCCACGCTCGCTACCAAAGGGAGACCCGCGGGGCACTCCCGCGTGGGCCCCGTTACTCGGTGGCGTCGAGCGCGGGGAGTTGGGCCTCGATCTCGTCGCGCCGCGACTCCAGGGTGGGCGGGAGGGTGAGCCGACCGGCGGCGGCCTCTTCGACGGGAAAGGGCGTGCCGGTGTCGGTCGCAATTTCGATGAGGACGCCGCCGGGCTCGCGGGTGTAGACCGACTCGAAGTAGTGGCGGTCGATGACGGGCGAGGGCTGTAGCCCGGCCTGCGCAATCCGCTCGCGCCAGGCCCGGATCGTCTCACCGTTCGGGGTGCGGAGCGCGAGGTGGTGAACGCCGCCCCGGCCCAGCCAGCCGCGCTCCGCGTCCGGCCGCTCGACGACGTGCAATTCGGCGGCCACGCCGCCCGGCCCCGTCTCGAAAACGACGGCGGTGGACGGCGGAACGGACACGGGCTCGGGGGCGGGGCCCGCCGCTTCGTCCGGCTCGACCTCGTAGGAGCGTGTCTCGCGGAAGCCGAACACCTCCGTTAGGGCCTGCTGGGTGGGCTCAAGATGTCCCACCGTGATTTCCACCGGTCCCAGGCCGCGGATGGCCGCGTCGGTCGGCACGGGCCCATCCGTCCAAGGGGTAGTCTCCGGAACGCGGTCGACCTCCGCGCTGTCGTCGACGAGATGAAGCGTCTGCCCCTCATCGTCGAACAGGGTGAGCGCACGGCGCCCGGCGCGCCGGTGCATCGGGGTGCGTCGCACGCCGTGCGCGTCGAGCCGATCGGCCCAGGCCTGCAGGGCCTTCTCGCCCCGGACGCGGAGGGCGATGCCGGTGATCAAGCCCGTGCCCGACCGCTGGTCCCGGGCATGCGGAAGGTCGAAGACGGTGAACTCCGTGCCGGGGCTGCCGGTCTCATCCCCGTAGAAGAGGTGGTAGGAGGAGACGTCGTCCTGGTTGACCGTCTTCGTGACCAACCGGAGGCCGAGCACCTGCGTGTAGAAGTGGACGTTGGCCGCGGCCTGTCCGGTGATGGCCGAGACGTGGTGGAGGCCCAGGAGCTGATCGTCGTCCATGAGGCGGAGGAAGAACAATAAGGAATACAGAGGGGATGCCGCCTTCCTCGGACGCGGTAGGCTCCGGTACAGATCCCTCAACCGGGACGCCGGACCCTCACATGCAGGCGGGACACGGGCCCGAAACGACAGTTCGGCAAAATAAAAACGCCCGTCCCGCGGGGAAGCTGGGAGGGCGTGAACTTTGGCACGATGTCTGGAGATAGTATAACAAAACCGACCCCGGGGACCGGATTACGAAAACAGGAAGATCATGTAACAAAAAGGGGCCCGAGACTCGGGGTTCGCGAGCACAGAAAGGCCGCGGGGAAGCGACTCGACCCGTTGCCGTTGCCGCTCCTCACCGCTATATTGAGCCTGTCTGCTCCTGCTCCAAACACTGCGCCCTCATGCCCGATCAGTCGCCGTTGTCCGTGGGCCAGGCACTCGGCCGGTGGGTCCTGCACATGGTTCTGTTCATTCTGGCCGGGGGCACCGCGGCCGGCCTGTCCGCCCTCGCGTACGAGTCGGTCGCGCAGGCCCAAAACCCAGTGGGGCTCTACGGCGTCATCTTCGCTGTGGGCGGCCTGATCGCGTACCGGCTCACCGAGCGCGTGCTCGACGAGGCTGACTGAACGGGCCGCATCGGGGGCCGCCGGGGACGGGGGAGGCGGCAATCGATCAGTGGTCGGCCACGCCGTTCCGGGCGGTCTTCCAGTGCCGTGACAGGCGCACCGTGAAGCAGGTGCCCTCGCCGGGCTCGGTGTCGACGTCAATTTCCCCGTTCATTCCCTCCACGAGCCGCTTGGTGATGGCCAGGCCCAGGCCACTTCCCTCGTCGCGGCCGTCCTCGCCGGGGGCCTGCACAAACGGTTCGAATAGGTTCGGGAGCAAATCCTCATCGATGCCCTTCCCGGTGTCGCGCACCTTCAGTTCGGCCCAGGCGCCGTCGGAGAGGAGGCACACGTCGATCCGGCCGCCGTCGGGTGTGTACTTGATGGCGTTGCTCACGAGATTGTCGAGGATGCGGCCCGTGGCCCCTGGGTCGAGGTGGGCAGAGAGCTCGTTCGGCGCCTCCATCCGAAGGGTGAGGTCCTTCTCCTGGGCCTGCGGCTGAAGCAGCTCGACCGTCCGCTCCACTTCGGTGGCGAGGTCAAGGTCCTCCGGCTCGAACTCGACCGCGCCCACCTCCAGCTTCGAGAGCCGGAGGACGGAGTTGAGGACCTCTTTGAGGCGGGTGCTACTCTTGCCGATGAGCCGGGCGAACCGAGTGTAGTCCGCCTCCACCTCCTCTTCGAGCACTTCCGAGAACCCGATGACGCTCGTGAGGGGCGTCCGGATCTCGTGACTCATGTTTGCGAGAAAGGCGGACTTGAGGCGGTTGGCCTGCTCGGCGTCTTCGCGGGCGCGTTCCGCCTCCTGCCGCGCGGCCTCGGCGGTGTCGCGGGCCTTCATGAGATCGGCCTCGCGGGCCTTTCGCTCCGAGATGTCGCGGGTCGTGAGGATGAGGCCGCTCCGGGTGTCGGCCCCCTTGAGCTCTTTTCCCACCGACTCGACCCAGAGGTAGCCCTCGTCTTTGGTGCGGACCCGAAACTCGATGCGGGGCCGCCCCCCATCGCCGAGGGTGTCCATGACGGCCTGGGCGCAGGCCGCCTGATCCTCGGGGTGTACGAAGTCGAGGGCCCGCTTGCCCGTTATGGCCTCGGGGTCGTAGCCCAGCAGGTTTTCGACCGAAGGCGACACGTAGAGGAGCCGCGTCGAGGGGTCGAGGTGCGTCACCACGTCGGTGACGTTCTCGGCGAGGAGGCGGTACTGCTCCTCCTGCCGACGGAGCCGGGCCTCCGCCTCCTTGCGGGCACTGATGTCCTGCCCCACCCCGATGAGCCGGTAGGTGCCGCCGAGGTTCACGCGGATGCCGGTCAGGAGCATAGGAATCGACGTGCCGTCCGGCCCCACGAACTGCGCCTCGACACTCGAGGCGCCCCTTGTGAGGGCGCGCGTGACGGCCACGATCACGTTCTGGCGATCCTCTGCCGCGAAAAAGCGGTAGAGGCGCCGCCCGTAGAAGTCCTCGACCTCGTGCCCGGACTGGTCGGCAAAGCGGTCGTTCCAGTGCTGAATCGCGCCGCTCTGGTCGAGCACAAAGAAGACGGCAGGCAGCAGGTCCAGGGCCGCATTCGCAAGCTCGGGCGAGAGGAGCCCCTTGACGCGGCGGCGCTCCCACCAAAACCACAGGTCAAGGGCCGCGGCCCCTCCCACGGTGGCGACGGCCATCCACGGCGAGAGTCCCAGCCACAGGGCCGCCACCGCCACCAGCACCGCCACGATCGTGGCCCGGAGCCGCCGGACGTACTGCGCGGCGATCTGCTTCTGGGCAACGGCGTGTCCGGTCTCGGCGGGGGTGAACATGATGGGCTCGTTGCCTGACGGCAGACGGCAACGGATGGAGATGCGGGGCAGGAGAGATGGGCACCGCCCGGTTCAGGGAAGTACGACCCGTATACCGGGCGAAGAAGATCAAGGTTCGGTGTAGAGGACGGACTCCTCCAAACAATTCCCGCAAAAATGGCGCCGAACGAAACGATGCGACGGCGGCCCTCCTGCCGGCGGGGTCGGCGGCCCGGGTCGATCGGCTCGTGGAGACGGATCTGTGCGGCCGACGGCCCGGCGGTCGAGCGCCCTACTCGACCTCGCCGTTGGCGTCCTCCGTCGACTGCGCGTAGAGCTCGCTGACGAGGGACGCCAACAGCTCCGGACGATCCTCCGACAGCTCCCGCACCAGCGGCACGAACTCGTCGATGTCCTCGAGCTCGCCCTTGGACTCGTCGTAGCGCTCCTCCAGAAGTTCGGTGGCGGTGCGGTGGGGATCTTCCGGTAGTTCGGCCCGCTCGATGTCGATGTCGTAGGTGTTGGCCATCCGCTTGAGCTCAAACTCGTCCTCGTGGGTGGCCAGCACGATGGTGGTGCCCTCCTTGCCGGCGCGCGCCGTGCGCCCGGAGCGGTGGATGATGTACTCGTGGTCCTGCGGCACATCGTAGATAAAGACGTGGCTGAGGTCGGAGACGTCGATGCCGCGCGCAGCGACGTCGGTGGCCACCAGCAGGCGGAGGGTGCCGTCCCGGAGCCGGTCGAGGGCCTCCTCGCGCTTCGGCTGTGAGAGGTCGCCCGACATCTGATCCACGTCGTACCCGGCGTTTCCCAGGAAGCGAGCCAGGTAGCGCACCTCCCGCTTCGTGTTGGCGAAAATGAGCGCCGAGCTCGGTTCCTCGAGCTCCAGGAGCCGCTCCAACACCCGGTCCTTCTCCATGGGGCTCACCAGGTAGTAGCGATACTTGATCTCGTCAACGCTCACCTTGTCGCTGCTGAGCGACAGGAATCCCGGGTCGTCGAGGAACTCGCGCGCCACCGACCGCACCTTCGGCGGCATCGTGGCACTGTACATGTGCGACTCCCGCTTCTGCGGCAGGAAGTCGACGATGTCCTTCATGTCCGGATAGAAGCCCATCGAGAGCATCTCGTCGGCCTCGTCCAGAATGAGCATCCGAACGTGCTTGGCGATGAAGTTTTTCTTCTTCAGGTGGTCGAGCGTTCGACCGGGCGTCCCGATGACGACCTGCGCGCCCTTCTTCAGGGCCTTGATCTGCGGGTTGTAGCTGACGCCGCCGTAGACGAGCGCGGCCTCAAGCTTGTTGCTCTCCGGCGTGGCGATCTTCATCCGCTCGAACTCCTCGTGGATCTGCCGGGCCAGCTCGCGGGTCGGGGTGAGGATGAGGACCTGCTGCTCCTTCTTGTCCGGGTCGAGCAGCTCGAAGAGAGGAAGCAGGAAGGCCCCGGTCTTCCCCGACCCCGTCTGCGACTGCACGATCAGGTCCCGCCGATCCAGCAGGTACGGAAGCGCCTTGCGCTGCACCGGCATGAGGTCGTTCCAGCCGGCGGCCCGCATGGCCTGATCAATCTCGTTGGGCAGCTCATCGACCGTGATCTCATCGAGCGGCGGGTCCGGCTCGCGCAGGCCGCCGTCGATCTCCTCGCGCCGCTTCTCCTCCTGGGCCTCCGAGGTCAGGTCGATGACGTTCGTGTAGGGGCTCTTCGAGGGCTCAGATGCCATCTGCTAGACGTCTGGGTTTGCAAAACTGGGTTTACAAAATCACTCGACACGTGAACGGAAACCCCGACCTTCGGGGAAGACTTAACGTGTGTGGTGGTACGAAGACCAGGGCGTCACGATCCTCTCTGCTGTTCGATTTTCGGGAACCGTGGACGGCGGCCCCGGGAACGTCTGCAGCGCAGACTACATCGACATTCCTCCGTTGACGTGAAGCACGTGGCCGGTGATGTAGTCGGCCGCCGGCGAGGCGAGAAAGAGCACCGACTCGGCAATTTCGTGGGGCTCGGCGAGCCGGTCGAGGGGCACGGCGTCGAGGATGGCCTCGCGGGTGTCGGCGTCGAGGTCGTCGGTCATATCGGTCTGCACATAGCCGGGCGCCACCACGTTGACGCTGACGTTGCGGCTGCCCAGTTCCTTGGCGAGGCTCTTCGAGAAGCCGACCACTCCGGCCTTCGAGGCGGCGTAGTTCGTCTGTCCGGCGTTGCCGGTCGTGCCGACCACCGAGGAGATGTTGATGATTGCCCCTCCCTGCTGGCGCATCATCGGCCGGTAGGCCGCCTTCGAGAAGTTGAATACGCCCTTCAGGTTGGTGTCGAGGACGGCGTCCCAGTCCTGCTCCTTGAGCCGGAGGAGGAGCCCGTCCCGCGTGATGCCGGCGTTGTTGACCAGCACGTCGAGCGTACCGAACCGATCGAGAACCGACTCGACGTGGGACTGAGCCACGTCGGGGTCCGCCACGTCGCCCTGCAGGGCGAACACCTCGGTGCCTCCGTCCTCGAGGGCGTCGACGAGCGAGTCGGCCTCGTGGACGGAGGACCGGTAGGTGAACGCAATCCGGGCCCCGGTTCGGGCAAACCGTTCGACGATGGCCCGCCCGATGCCGCGGGTGCCCCCGGTGACGAGGACAGTGGTGTCGCTGAGGTCGACCTCCATGAGCAGTGCGCGGGCGGATTTGCGAAAAAGGACGGACGGGAGCACAGCGGGGAAGTGAAGCCTGTCGGGCCCGGGGTCATTGGGCCGGCCATTCCCAGGCGAATCGCACCCGGGACTGGGCGTCGGACCGGTCGACCATGAGCGTCATCTTCTCCGTGTCCTCCAGGATGTCGGTGCCGTCGACGATCCGGGTAAAGTAGAAGGAATTGCGGCGGTACAGGACGCCCTGGCTGTCCCCGATCAGAAAGGCCTCGCGGAGGGGACCGTGGTCCTCCCTCGCGGGCCGGTAGGTATTGCCGTCGATCTGAAGCCGAATCCGACTTCCGGGCCCGGCGAGGAGGGTGTTGCCCTCGGACTCAAACCAGTAAATGTCGATCTGAACGACCTTCTGATATTCCTGTCGGCGCTCGGCAAGGAGCTTTCGGGCCCGCTTCTGGGTGAGGCCGGAGACGCCCGTTTCGGCCTCCAGGGAGGCCAGCGAGAGCTCTTTGCTCCAGAGGGTGGCGTACGACCGGGTGCGCTGGGAGCGCCCCATGCCCAGATTCTGGTAGGAACTCGACCAGCGGCGGTGGAGCCCCTCGTAGCCGACGGCCAGTTCGATCTGAAAGCGGTTCTCTTTCTCTCGAATGGAGAGGGCCCCAAGCGAGTCGGGATGATAGTCCACCTGACGGGTGGTGGGGAGGTACCGGTCGGCAAGGTCGCTGACGTCGGCGGAGTAGGTATCCCCTCCCGCACACCCCGTTAGCACGGCGCCCCCGATGAGGCCCAGGAGGGCGACGAAAACGGCGACGGGGGGGCGAAGACGAGCCATGTCGTGCGCAGGCGTCGACGGGAAAGCAAGGGGTTTTGTATCACTCGCCCGGTGCAGCGCACGTTCCGCTCCGCGAACGCAGGGACCACGACCAAACGCAGCGGCCACTACTCGGTGAGGGCGTCAATGTCCTCGGGCGTCCCCGCCCCGGCCGTCTCGACGTCGGTTCCGAGTGTGCGTCTCACCAGGCCGCGGAGCACGTCCCCGGCGCCCACCTCGACGAACCGGGTGGCGCCGTCCGACTGCATGCGGCGGAGCAGCTGGGCCCACCGCACCGGCGAGAGCAGCTGCTCCATGAGGCAGCGGCGGATCTCGTCGGGGTCGGTGGTCGGCTCGGCCGTCACGTTGAGGTAAACCGGGCAGGCAGGCGCGGTGATCGTCACGGCCTCGAGGACCTCCCCGAGACCTTCTCGGGCATACTCCATGAGGGGAGAATGAAACGCGCCGCTCACCGGAAGGGGAAGGGCACGTCCCTTGATGCGGGCCGTGGCCCGCTCGAGGGCCGCCTCGTCCCCGGAGATGACGACCTGCCCGGGGGCGTTGTAGCTGGCGGGCTGCACGACGCCGTCCGCCTCGTCGGACGCGGCCGCGCAGGCGGCCTCGACGTCCTCGTCGTCGGCCCCCATGATGGCGGCCATCGCGCCCGGTCGCCGCTCGCCGGCCTCCGCCATGAGCTCCCCCCGGCGGCGCACCACGCGCAGCCCGTCCTCGAACGAGAGGGCGCCCGCCGCCGCCAGGGCGCTGTACTCGCCGAGGCTGTGCCCGGCCGCCATGGCCGGCGTCACGCCGCGGGCCTCGAGCACAGCCATCGCGGCGAGGCTGTGCGTATAGAGTGCGGGCTGGGTGACGGCCGTCTGCTTCAACTGCTCTTCGGGATCGTCGAGGCTCGAGCCGATCCCAAACATCAGGGTGAGCAGGTCCACGTCAAGCATCTCGTTGGCCGCCTCGAAGCGGGCCCGCGCCTCGTCGTGCTGCTCGTAGAGCTCGTACCCCATCCCGACGGATTGGGACCCCTGTCCAGGAAAGAGAAAGGCCGTCATGGCACTGTCGAGTTGCGAATGTCGAAATGCGGGTGCGGACGGGCCGGACGTCGGGGGCACAGGGCTCGGTCAGTCGCCATTCGAAACTCGACATTCGCCGCTGCTATCCGTACGCCCAGGTGAGGTAGCTGGCCCCCCAGGTAAAGCCGCCGCCGAAGGCCGTAAGGACGAGCCCGTCGCCCCGCTCCAAGTCGTTCTCCCAGTCGAAGAGGCAGAGCGGGATCGTGGCGGCCGTGGTGTTGCCGTACCGGTCGATGTTGCTCATCACCTTCTCGTCGGGCAGCCCCATCCGCGTGGCCGTGGCGTCGATGATGCGCTGGTTGGCCTGGTGCGGCACCAGGTACTGCACGTCGTCGGTCGTGAGGTCGTTGCGGTCCATCACCTCGACGCAGACGTCGGCCATGCGCGTGACGGCGAACTTGAAGACCTGTCGGCCGTCCTGGTGCAGGTAGTGCATGTGCCGGTCCACCGTCTCGTGGGTGGGCGGGTTGAGGCTGCCGCCCCCTTCCATGCAGAGGAGGTCGGCGTGCTCCCCATCGACGTGATGAACGGTGTCGCGAAGGCCCATCTCGTCGTCGGCCTCCAGCAGGACCGCCCCCGCCGCGTCGCCGAAGAGAATGCAGGTGGTGCGGTCGGTATAGTCGACGATGGAGCTCATCTTGTCGGCCCCCACCACGAGCACCGTGTCCGAGTGGCCCGTCTCGATGAACTGGGCCCCGGTGGTGAGGGCGTACAGGAAGCCGCTGCACGCCGCGGACAGGTCGAAGCCCCATGCGTTGGAGGCCCCGAGGTTCTCCTGGACCAGGCACGCGGTGGCCGGAAAGAGCATGTCGGGGGTTACCGTGGCCACGACGATCATGTCGACGTCGTCGGGGGCGAGGCCCCGCTTGTCGAGGGCCTCGCGGGCGGCCTCGGTGGCCATGTGCGAGGTTGCCTTCTCCTCGTCCCCGAGGATGCGACGCTCCCGGATGCCGGTGCGCGTGCGGATCCATTCGTCGTTGGTCTCGACCATCGCCTCCAGGTCGCTGTTCGTGAGCCGCTCCTCCGGCAGGTAGTGCCCGACGGACGTGATGGCGGCGCGGCGCAAGGAGGGGGAGGGGGGCATGGCGGTGCGGGTGGGTCGGTACGGCGGGCGGGGGCGCCCTGAACGCTACGCGGCCTCGGACTGGAAGGCCGACTTGAGGGCCGGAACCATCTCGGTGCCGGCAACCGCGGAGGCGGTGTGAACCATCTGCTCAATGACGTCGGGGGAGGAGCTGCCGTGCCCGATGAGCACGTTGCCGTCGACCCCCAGGAGGGGCGCGCCGCCGAGCGACTCCGGGTCGAAGTGCTTGCGGACCTCTCCCAGCACGCCGGTCACGAGCGCCTGCTCGTCGGGGGCGAGGGCCTGCCGGTCCATCTCCTGCTGGGTCATCTCCGAGAGCACCGTGGTCATGCTCTCGCCGAATTTGAGAAGGACGTTGCCGACGAACCCGTCGCAGATGATGATGTCGGCGGCGTAGAGGAGCAGGTCGCCCCCCTCGACGTTGCCCGTAAAGTGGACGTCGTCGGTGTCCTGAAGCAGGTCGTAGGTCCGTTTGGCCAGTTCGTCGCCCTTCCCCGGCTCTTCCCCGATGTTGAGGAGCCCGACCGTGGGGTCGTCGTTGCCGAGGGCCTGGCGGGCGTAGATGGTGCCCATCCGGGCGAACTGGACGAGGTGATTCGGCTTGCAGTCGACGTTCGAGCCGATGTCCAGCACGACCGACGAGCCGCGGAGGTTGGGGAAGAACCCCGCGATCGAGGGCCGCTCGACGCCGGGAATACAGCCTAGAATGAACATCGCGGCCCCCATGATGGCCCCGGTGTTTCCGGCGCTGACAAAGGCATCGGCCTTGTCGTCGTGGTGGGCCGCCAGCCCCTGATGGATGGACGAGTTCGTCTTCTGCTTCACCGCCGCGGCCGGCGCCTCTCCCATCCCAATCACGTCGGGCGCGTCGACAATCCGGAAGGCCCCTGCGGGAGCGTCTGGATGGGCGTCGAGGACCTCCTGGATCTGTGCCTCGGGCCCGACGAGGAGGATGTGGAGGTCTGCGTCTGCGTGACGGACGGCCTGGATCGTGCCCTCTACGACCGCGTCCGGGGCGTTGTCGCCCCCCATTGCGTCCACTGCGATGCGCGAAGCCATACAAGCCGTCGGACTGTGTAGCGAAAACGCGTGCTCCGGTGCTGGGGAGGGCACTCTGTAGTCCCCTCGGCGCTTTCTGGGCGCATAGGGGGACCCGCCGCAAACATAGGTGTGCGCAGGGACAAACGCCGGGGTCACGCCGAAAGACGGGACGAAGACCCGACAAAGAAATGACACGTCCCGACCCGAACGGGAAGGCATCGTCGGGGGGACGTGCGAGAAGGCAGCCCGAACGGCGGCGCCCCCGGAGCGGCTACGCCATGAGCTCGTCGGATGGCTCAATAACCTGCCGTCCGCGGTAGTGCCCGCAGTGCTTGCAGGCCCGGTGCATCACCTTGGGGTTGCCGCAGTTGTTGCACTCCATGAGCTGAGGAGGCTCCAGCTCATTGTAGTAGGTGGAGCGGCGCTTGCGGGTGCGGGACTTCGAATGTCGTCTCTTGGGTACGGCCATGACTCGGTACCGGTCGGTGGAAATACGAAAACACGGGCGGGGAACGCACCAGAGGCGGTGCTACGCATCCAGTCTAGAAAGTAGTCCGGCGCGCGTACAGGGGACCTAGGTAAGATGGCGCAGGGAGACCGGATGTTCGCGGTTCGCCGTTCATTTTGCGCAGAATTTACCCGCGGGCCTCCGCCCAGCGCCCAGTCCAGGCGGCGAACGGGTCAGGACGCCTCGTCGTCACGCAGCTTCCGAAGCTCGCTCCACCGCGGGTCGACGGGCGTCTCTTCCTCGTCGTCGGGGGCGCCGAACTCCCGGTCAATCGGTTGGTCCTCGGCCCCGGGCGCAATCTGGCGTTGCGGGAGGGAAAGCAGGAGCGTATCCCGCACGATGTCGGTCAGGTCGATCTCCTGGTCCGCGGCAGTGAGGGGGCGGACCTCGTCGAACGCCTCGCCCTCCTGGCCTACCATTTCCGGGGGCCCGAAGAGGACGCGGTAGCGGCCCTCGACGGCCTGCTCGAACGGCTGGAGCGTGCGGTCACACGTGAGTTCGGCCGTGGCGGTGGCCCGCAGGTCCACGAGGATGCGATCCCGGTGGCACTGCAGTTCAGCCTCGACGTGCAGGTCCTCAAACGTCGTGGGGTCGAGGGCGGCCGCCTCCGCCGATGGAGTCATCTCCAGCTGGTGAATGCCGGACGAAAGCGAGCTGATGTCGACCGTCAGCATGGGCATCGGCGTCACGTGAACGAACAGGGCAGGGTCTCCCGACCGGTCCCTTTCGGGAATCAGATCGTGGGACTCAATGGAGAGGAAAAGTATGCTGGGCGGTTCGCCCGAGTTCCGACCTGCCCCCGCGGGGCCTCACGACATGAAGGCGACGAGGCCGACCGTCTCGAGCCCGACGAGAATCAGAAAGGCCCCGTAGAACCCCAGCAGGGCCGCCGCCTCGAGTGGCTCCAGGGACTCGTTGGTTCGCAGGATCACGAAGAGAGCGACGGTCGCGAGGGCCAGGATGCTCATCATGGGCACCGCCGCGGACAGGTTGACGGTGGACGCCCCGGCGATGACGACGCCGAGCGGCACCGCCACGAGGAGGTCGAAGACGTTACTGCCCATTACGTTGGACAGACTCACGGTTCCACGCCCCCCGCGCGCCGCGCGCACACTGACGAGCATGTCGGGCAGGCTCGTCCCGGCGGCGACGACGGTGAGCCCCCAGAGGAACGACGGCGTCCCAAACCAGTCGCCGAGCCCGACGGCGGCCCGCACCAGGCCCTCCGTGCCCGCCAGGATGAGGAGAAGGCTCAGGCCCAGCCGGAGCCACTCTCTGAGCGGCTCGATGGGGTCGGCCGGCGGCTCGCCGGCGTGGTCCCGCACGGCCAACACTTGGAGGTACAGGTACAGGCCGTACAGCAGAAGCGGCAGGAGCGCAAGGGGACGGGTGACGACCCCGATCCGGTCGGCGCCGGGCGCCGGATTGTAGAGGGCCGCCAGCGCGAAGGTGAGCATCAGCACCGCCACCGACATCACGTAGAACTGCACGTCTTTGAAGACGAACAGGCGCCCCGACTCGAGACGCCCGCCGACGAGGCCGGACACCCCGGGAATGACGAGAATGTTGAAGAGCGCCGACCCCACCACGGAGGCCACGCCCAGATCGAAGGTGCCGTGCACCAGCGTGGCGAGTACGGTACTGGACAGTTCCGGGAAGCTGGACCCGATGGCCGTGATCACGGCCCCCTGCACGACTGCCGGGAGCTGGTGGTGGACGGAAAGCCGCCGGGAAGCCCGCTCGAGGAGACTGCTCCCAACCCAGCAGATGACAGTGCCTCCCACCACGTATCCGAGGTACAAGAGGAGTTGCATGAGTCGCGACGTTCCCGTCACTCGGTGTGGAAGAGAAGGGCACGGGCCGGTACTGCCAGGGAGCGGCGGCCCCCTTCTCCCAAGGGCCCGGCGCGCTCTCGTCGGTTGGTGGGAGGTTGCAGAGCGGAGCCGGACGCGCCGAGTCCCGCGCGACACGTGCGAGGGGCCGAAGACCGATTCCGAAGCCGAACGCGACAGGGCGGGGGTGAAGCCTCGGAGGTAACGGTTCTGAACGCCCCTACGTCCGGCCAACGGCCAAGAGTTCCGCGCCCGGCGAACGGGCCGGCCCCAACCCCACCCCCGTTTCACCGATGGATCGTCCGTTTCGTCGGTTGCGGGCGGATCGCGTCCCCTTTCCGGCACGCGAACTCCCGATCTACGGCCGCTTTCTCTCTCCGCTTCATTCCGCGCACAGTCCCGACGCCCCCCATGGTTCGACTCGACGCCCGACGGCCCGGCCGGGCGCCGACCGACGCCCCGGAGTGGGACCACAAGCGCGAGATGTACGACCACCTCGACCGCTAGCGTATATCGCTCCACGCTCTCTGCAGACGAGGAGAGGACGGCTTCGGTCCCATCCACAACGGTGTGGATAGCCGGTGGAAAAGTAGTCCATAACCCCTGGATAACTTGACCGCCGCCGTCCCGGCCTCAGCGCCGGTGCATAACTGCGGGGGCTATCCACAGCCGTCCTCGCGTTCTCCACACTGTGGATGGATGTGCACAACCGTGTGCAAAATTCCCGGCCCTGAGTGTGGATGGCTGTGGAAACGTGGAAAACTACCCGGATTTCCCCGATTTTGGCCGTCTACCGACTTTTCAGACCGCGCCGATGTGCATAACCCTGTGGAACGAACGGCCCTTCTGTCCACACGAAGATCGAAGCATTGTGGGCGGCTCGCTTTTCCACATTTCCACACGACCAACAACAACAACCACATCTTTTTAAACTTCCCAGGGTGCTTCATTCGTACGTAGGGCGTGTGGATAACCCTCCTCCACGGCGAGTTCTCGGTCTGAGAACGGACGTGCACCATCACGGCGGCCCAGTTGGTATACTGCCATGTACCGGAACCGATGCTCACGTATTCGTCCCGAGGAATATACTACCAAGGACCCGATGGGTGGGCTCTTTCGACCGTTCGGCTACCTCCACTCCACAGGCCAGACGGTCTTTCCATTGCTGCGAAGCCACACTGCTCCAGCCTGCGCCGTGCTTCTAACTCGCGCTCCCTCCGACCTCCATCGGGCAATCACTTCGGCGGACGGCATTCCAAACCGATTGGACCGCCCCACACTCACGACTGCCGTCGTCCCCTCCTCGCGCACCACCCGCCGAACGAACCCCGGTGTACTACTCGAGCGAGAGCCATGATGGGGGATCTTCGCTATTCGGGCATCCAACTGTTCCCCGTATGCCCGAATTAGGCTCTGCTCGGCGGCGGCCTCGACATCCCCTGGAAGGAGGACCTGCGTCCCTCCGTACGTTAGGTGGAGGACCACCGAGCGTCCATTCTCTCCTTCGATGCCGTGCCGTCCGGGCCTCACCGGCGGCCCCAGGACCTGTACCTGCAAAGACTCTCCGAGCAGGAAGTCCTCGCCCCGCTTCACCGATCGGCTCACCGTGCCCGTCCGTCGGAGAAGACGCCGGCTTTTCCGATAAAGCTCCGTTCCCGCTCTCTGTCCACTGTGGAGGACCCGGCCGACGGACATTTCCCGCAGAAGTGACGGGAGCCCCCCGAGATGGTCCTCGTCGGGATGGGTGATGACCACCGTCTCCAGGTGCTGAACCCCACGTGCTCTCAGATACGGCAGGACCGAGTGCGAGACCGCGGCGTCTCCCCCCGGCGACCGCGGCCCCGTGTCCACCAGCATGCGTTCTCCCCCCGGGGCCGTGACGAGGGCGGCGTCTCCCTGCCCCACATCAAAGAAAAGCACGTCGAGGGTCGGTCCGCTTCCCCGACCGAGGACAGCGCCCCACACTCCACCCACGAGCAGAAGAAGACTACATACCACGCAGCGCCACCGATGGCGCGGTCGCGGCCACTGCGCAAGCGCACCCCCTCCGGCCACCATGGCGGCCAGGACCCAGGGCTCAGGACGAGGCATCTGGACCCCTGCCCACCCCAGCCACCCAGCCCCCCACCGGGAAATGAGCAGGAGCCCGTGGACGAACAGATCCGCCGCCGCCCCGAACACCGCCCCCATTCCCGACCAGAGCCCCCCCGCGGTGACCATGCCGAGTGCCGCCGAAAGCGCGAGACCCGTGCACGGGATGCCCGGAATGTTGAGAAGGAGCCCCCCGACCGACACCCGGCCGAAGTGCCAGAGCAGGACGGGCGCGGTCCCGATTGTCGCGGCCGCGGAGGCGACCGAAACCGAGGCTGCCCACTCCCCGGGGAAGCGGGATGTCCACCGATCAGGAATCCACTCCATCAGGCGGGGGTGGATCGTCACGATCGCCGCCACGGCCGCTATCGAGAGCTGAAACCCGATGTCGAAGAGGGCGGGCGGCCGCACCGCCAGGAGCACGAGTGCCGCCACCCCCAGGGTGTTCAGCGGATGAGTGGACCGCTGAAGGAGAATTCCCCCGATGAACAGAACCGCCATGACCACTGCCCGCACCACTGAGGGCCGCGCCCCCGTGATCGCCATGTACAGCCCGAGCACGACGACCGTAAGCGCAGCCCGTCCCCCTTCCACGGCGCGCCAGCTCAGCCGAAACCGCATCAGCAGCGGGCGGAGGAGCGCGTACAGCACCATCCCCACCAGGAAGACGTGAAGTCCCGACACGGCGAAGAGATGCATCAGACCCGTTCGGGCAAAGCGCGTCCGCTGATCCTCGGTGATTCCGCTTCGATCTCCCAGCAGGAGAGCCCGGAGCACGGCCCGGCCCTCCTCGCTCGGCACGAGCCGGCCGATCCGGCCGCGGACGTAGCGGCGGGCCCCGACGATGAGGTCGAGGAGCGGTCCCCGCGCACCGGGATCCACCATTACGTTCTGCCCCTCGCCGACGGACATCACACAGCAGGTGCCCCGCCGGGCCAGATACGCGGCGTAGTCGAACCCGCCCGGGTTGCGCTGTCCGGGCGCCGGCCGGATCGAACCACGGACCCGGACCCGATCGCCCTGGTGGACCGGTGGGAAGGCAACCGGGTCGTCCGCCCAGGACGGGGCCCGGAGCGTGACCCGAACCCGCCCATCGACGGGCGTCGTGACGGCGTGGGCCCCGACGGAATCCACCGCCACCGTAAACCGGCTGTACGCGTCGGTCCGCTCCGGCGTCCCCGCAACGACACCCACCACGGAGAGCGGGGCCTCGGACGTTTGCCTTGCCACCGGTTCCAGCGCGCCGAACGCAGCGTCTCTGTACAGCGCGTGGCGGGCCCCCCCGGCGCAGATCCCCACCAGCACCACCGCGCCGATGCGAGCGAGCGGCGCGAGGGACACCAGTCGTCGCCGCTCCCACCACCACGACAGCCCGAACGCGGCGACTCCGACCCCGACCCCGATGCCCCACACCCCGGGTCTACCTCCCACCGGCGTCTGGTCCGCGAGGACGCCGGTCGCAAACGCCCCGGCGAGCAGGAGGGCGGGATAGGCGGCCCACTGGATCGACGACGAGACGGGACGCACGGCACTTCGACGGACAGTGCACGGGACGGCGGCCTTCCGGATCGGCTAGACACACGGCCGGCCCCGATCATAACCCGCCCCCGGCGACATCCAAGATTGAAGGAATCCGATTTTTTGGCTGAACCTCCTGTTGCCTCGAGAATACCAGCCCATCTCTGCGTCTCCGATGCTCCACCTGCCGCTGCCGCACCGGCGGGCGCTCTCCACCGAGTCCAGGCCCTCCCCCCCATGAGCACCCGACGTGAGGCCCGCGAACGTGTGATGAAGGCGCTCTACGCGCATGAGCAGGGCAGCGGAAGCACCGATTATGTCGTCCGGACCCTCGTTACGACAGAGCTTGAGGACGACCCGCAGACCCGCGAATTTGCGGAGCAGCTCTTCCGCGCCACGGTGGACGTGATGGATGAGGCGGACGAGGTGATTCGAACCCACGCCACGAACTGGGATCTCGCCCGCATCACCGCCGTCGACCGGGCCCTGCTCCGCATGGCAACGGCCGAGTTCCTCGCGTTTGAGGAGATTCCCCCGAAGGTTTCGATCGACGAGGCCATCGAAATCGCGAAGACCTACAGCACCGACGACAGCGGCCCCTTCATCAACGGCGTCCTCGACGCGGTGCTCATGGACCTCCATCGGCAGGATCGCCTCGACAAATCCGGCCGTGGACTCGTGGGCATGGAGTCGATCCGGGAACGAGCCAAGTCGGAATAGGGGCGCCGTCTGCCGGTGCGTGGGGATCAGTTGCCGTCCGCTTCGCATATTCTGCAAGTTAACGAGAAGGAAAAGCCCCCCTTCTCTTCGAACGCTCACTTCACGATGGCACTCCACCGCCGAGAGGCGGGGCACACCGCGATGGGTCTCATAGCAATCGGCGACATACACGGATGCGCAAAGTCCTTCGACGCACTTCTCGAAGAGATTGACCCCGCGTCCGACGATCATCTCCTCTTCGTCGGCGACTACATTGACCGGGGGCCCGACTCGAAAGGCGTGATCGACCGTCTCCTCGACCTCCGCGACGAGGTCGAGTGTACCTTCCTCCGAGGGAACCACGAATCGCTGATGCTCGGATACCTCGAGGAGGGGGCCTTCAACCTGTGGCGGGTCAATGGCGGGGTCTCGACTCTTCAAAGCTACCTTGGCAACGACGAGTCGGAAATCGAAATTCCCGAGCACCACGCCGAGTTCGTCCGCGAGACGAAGCTCTATCACGAAACCGACGACTTCTTCTTCGTCCACGCCGGGCTGAAGCCGGACCTGACGATCGAGGAAAACCTAGAGCAGAGCGACGAGAAGGTCTTTATGTGGGAGCGGGAGCACCTTGGGGCCGAGGAAGTCGCCTGGGAAAAAACCGTCGTGTGCGGTCACACCCCGAAGCCGGAGCCCATCAACCGGGATAAGCTGATCCTCATCGACACCGGATGCGTGTACCATATGCAGCCGGGCATGGGCCGTCTCACGGCCGTTCGCCTCCCGGAGCGAAAGTTCATCACGGTGGACCACGTCGACTGATTCGGTCCCCGTGGGGAGGTCGGCACCGAAAGCTCCATCGTCGCCGCGCAGCGGGCCGGCCCACGGGACCGGACGCTCGTCCTCCCGCGTGGATCGTGTTCCTCCAGCGCGCGCTTGTCGATAACCGCTGCGTTCGTTATGTCTCTCCAGTGTGGACTCGTCGGGCTGCCCAACGTCGGCAAGTCCACGATCTTCAACGCGATGAGCGACGCCGGCGTCGACGCCGAAAACTACCCGTTCTGCACGGTTGACGCCAATGTCGGGGTGGTGCCCGTGCCCGACGAGCGGCTCGAGCGGGTGCGCGAACTGGCCGGCTCGCCGAAGACGGTGCCTACCACCATCGAGTTCGTCGACATCGCCGGGCTCGTGGAGGGCGCGTCCGAGGGCGAGGGCCTGGGCAACCAGTTCCTGGCCCACATCCGAGAGGTCGACGCCATCATCCACGTCGTCCGTTGCTTCGAGGACGACAGCGTGGCCCACGTCGACGGCTCGGTCGACCCCGCACGCGACGTGGAGACGATCCACACCGAACTTCTGCTGAGGGACCTGCAGACCGTCGAGAAACGCATCGACAAGCTCGAGCCCGCCGCCAAGAAGGGGGACCCGGACGCCGCCGAGACCCTGCCCCTGTTCGAACGGCTCCACGCACACCTGAGCGAGGGCCGGTGGGCCCGCACCTTCGACGTCGGGACCGACGAGCAGCTCCTTGTCGACGAGCTGTTCTTGCTGACCGACAAGCCGGTCCTGTACGTCGCCAACGTGGCCGGGGATGACCTGCCCGGGGGCAACGAGCACGTAGAGGCGCTCCGGGCCGTCGCCGACGACGAGAACGCGCAGGTGGTCGTGATTTCGGCCGAGGCCGAGGCCCAGATCGCGGAGCTGCCCCCGGAGGACCGGCAGCTGTTCCTCGACGACATGGGCCTGGAACGCTCCGGCCTCGAGCGCCTCATCCGCGCCGCCTACGAGGAGCTGGACCTCATCACCTTCTTCACGGCCGACGAGAAGGGCGCCTACGCCTGGACCGTCGAGAAGGGGACGAAAGCCCCGCAGGCCGCCGGTCAGGTGCACAGCGACTTCGAGGAGGGCTTCATCCGGGCCGAGACGATCCCCTTCTCCGCCTTCGACGAGGCGGGCTCCGAGAAGGCCGCCCGCAACGCCGGGCTTCTCCGCACCGAGGGCAAAGACTACGTGGTCGAGGACGGGGACGTGATGGAGTTCCGATTCAACGTGTGAGCACCGGCGAATGAAAGAATGGGAGTGTGGGCGCGGGGCCATCGCACCTCGGGGTGCGAAACGAAAGATGGAGGCTCACCCGCTCTGTGCCTTCCGATTGTGCCGGAAAAGGAGAGGACGAGCGGGCGTAAGGCCAGGGCGGCGTGCCCCTCACGCCCGACGCGCCCCGTGCGCGGCTGCGTCTGCACCTCTCTCGCTTGCCCCCTATGTTGGTCACATGCATCCTCTTCCGCTCTCGACGTCCGTTCCGCGCGCCTCATGACCCGCTTCCTGCCCTGCCTCCTCATCGCCTTCCTCGCCGCGGGCGGGGGCCTCGTCGGCTGCTCCTCTAGCGACGGGGGCTCCTCGACCGCCGATCTCGCCCTGACCGACACGCTGACCCTCGACACGACGGCCGACTCGGTCGCCGCCCGGCTGCTAGAGGCCCACGGGGCCGACGCGCTGGCCTCGGCCCCCTATCTCCGCTTCAACTTCGCCGTCGAGACGCCGAGCGGCACACAGGTCATCGGGCGACACTTTTGGGACCGCACCACCGGCGACTACCGGGTGGAGTGGAACCAGGGCCCGGACTCGAGCTACGTGGCCCTCGTAAACGTGCGGAACGTGACGGACGGGGTCCCGAGCGGGGAGGCCTACCTCAACGGCACGCCGTTGAAGGGGGACGCCGCCCGGGCGGCCCGAGAAGAGGCGTATGGCCGTTTTATCAACGACACCTACTGGCTCCTGGCTCCCCTCAAGGCGTTCGATCCCGGCGTGAACCGGAGATACCTGCCGGACTCTTCTACGGCCACGCACGACGTGCTGCACCTCACGTTCGGGGACGTCGGCCTCACCCCCGACGACGAGTACTGGTTCTACGTCTCGAAGGAGACGGGGCGCCTCGACCGGTGGGCGTTCCACCTCCAGGGGATGCCCGACGATGCCCCGCCCCAGGCCTTCGACTGGACCGGCTACACCACCCTGCAGGCCCCCGACGGACCCGTCGAGCTGTCCACGCGAAAGGAAGCGGTGGGGGGAGACAACGCCCTCCTTACGAACCAGCTCGCCCTGCCGTCGAGTCCGCCGGACGGGGCGTTCACCAACCCGGAGCCCATGCTGGCCGACGGGGACGCCGGGGGGAACTAATCGCAGCGCGACGAAGTGGCGTCGTCCCTCGGGGGGGAGATGCACCTCACCTAGATGCCCCCACGCCTCCTCACCGGGCACGACCGACGGCGGGAGCCAGTATAATCGTCGGTGACCCCTCAATCCCTCAACCCGCGACCGCCGCGCTGTGGACTACCGGTTTCAGATTGCCCGACGGTACCTCGCGAGCCGCCGCAAGGTGTCCCTCATCTCGATCATTACCGGCATCTCGATGACCGGGGTGACGCTCGGGGTCGCGGCCCTCATCGTGGTGCTCTCGGTGATGAATGGGTTCTACGACTTCGTGCGCGACCTGCTGGTGTCGGTGGACCCGCATGTCCGCGTGGTTAGCACCGGGGCGCAGGGCATCGCGAACGCCGACTCGCTCCTGCGCGTCGCCCGCTCGGTCGATCACGTGGTGGAGGCCTCGCCCTACGTAACGGGCAAGGCGCTGCTGCTGCCGGAGGGGACGGGCGGCGGACAGGTGGTGCAGGTCCGTGGCGTGGATGACTCGACCATGGGGCCGGCGGCCCCCGCCATGGCGGCCGGTCGGTTCGATGTGGGACGGAGCGCCGCGGGGCTTCCGGGCCTCGTCATGGACGTCTCGATCGGTCGCAGTCTGGGGCTGGTCGCGGGGCGGAACGGCGAGACGGCCAGCACGGTGGGCCTGCTCTCGGCCCCGGCCATCGAGCGCACACTGACGCAGGTATTTGCGAGCCCGCCGGTCCGCCGCTTCGAGGTGCGCGGCCTCTTCGAGATGCGGGCCGCCACCGATCGCCGACGGGTCTTTGTGGGCCTGGAGGCGGCGCAGCGCCTCTTCCGGACCGGTCCCCGGGTCACGGGCATCGCCCTTCGCCTCGACGACCTCGAGCGGGCCGACGCCGTTCAGGCGCGGCTCCGGCAGCGGCTTCCCCCCGGCCGCTACACGGTGCAGACGTGGTACGACCTCCAGGAGTCTCTCTACGACGTGATGCGGCTGGAGAAGTGGGGCGCGTCCGTGATCCTCGGGCTCATCGTGATCGTGGCCGCCTTCAACATCGTCGGGTCCCTCACGATGGTCGTCATCGAGAAACGGCGCGACGTGGGGGTCCTACAGGCAATGGGCGTGTCCCGCGCCAACATTCGCCGCATTTTTCTGATGGAGGGGGCCCTCATCGGGACCGTCGGGACGGGGTTGGGGCTCATCCTGGGGCTGGGCCTGTCCCTCCTGCAGCAGCGGTACGACCTCGTGCCGATGGCGCAGGCCGAGTCGTTCTTGATTAGCGCGTACCCGGTTGCGATCCAGCCGCTCGACGTTGTTCTGGTGGCGGCCGTGGCGTTCGGCCTCTGCGTGCTGGCTGCCCTCTACCCGGCGGCCCGTGCCGCGGCCATCGAGCCGGCCCGTGCCGTTCAGATGGACCGGTAGGTCCCCAACCGGTCCGCGGCACGGGGGAAACAAATCGCGCCGTCTTCACGAACAACCAACCACCGAACGACCTATAATCCGACTGTCGATTTCAGGCGAAGGCCCCGCCGGGGCCGACGTCGCCCGACGCCGCGTCCACTCCCCCTACACGAACGACCCCGACCCGCTATGGCCCGCAAAGACGACATCACCGGTGAAGGCCCCGTAACGGGCAACAGCGTGTCCCCGTCCAACAAAAAGACGAACCGGCGCTTCAAGCGGAATCTGCAGAAGAAGACGTTCTACATTCCGTCGCAGGACCGAAAAATCACCCTGAAGGTATCGGCCAAGACCCTGAAGACAATCAACAAGAAGGGCATCGCGGCCGTCCTGGAAGAGGCCCGGAAGCAGGGATTCGACGTGTAGTTTCCCGGGCGGTCCGGCGCTGGCAGGCATACACCCCGTGTACACCTCCCCGGCGTCGCCCCACGCGCCGCTCATGCTCTGTTGAACCTACCCCTACAGTCCAATGGCCGAAGGCGATCGCGTGCAGGTCACGCTCGAGTGCACCGAGGAGCCGGGCACGTCGCGGTACCACACCACGAAGAACCGGCGGAACGACTCGGACCGAATCGAGCTGATGAAATACAACCCCGTCCTCCAGAAGCATACCCTCCATCGAGAGACCAAGTAAGCCATGGCGAACGGAACCACCAGCACGGCCTCTCGGAAGATGGCGAAGCTCGTTGTCGCGGAGAAGCGCGACAACGGCAGCTACGGCTTCCGTCAGAAGATCGTCCCCCTCGACGACGTCGAGGACGAGCTCGAGGCCGCGAAAGAGGAAAATTGACGAGCGAGGCGCCCGGAGAGGAGGAGTCTCCGCAGACGCGGGGCGTGGCGCAGTCCGGTAGCGCACCTGCTTTGGGAGCAGGAGGTCGCCG
>JBDGQP010000063.1:4907-6612 GCA_042218975.1 Salinibacter sp. | reverse complement strand
GTGCAGTCCCACGGAGGACGCTCGGACCGGCGAGCCGGTGTACCCCCGGCCGCTGGGGCAGAGTGGGACCGAGATGCAGAGTGTCCCGAAGAGCGCTCTGTCCCGTCCGAGCTGATCCGAGAAGTGCTACGCGCAAAAGAGGGGTCGCTGGGCGGAAGTAAAAGGCAAAAGCACCCGAAAGATGCGACATCGGCCCCGAAAGACGAGACATCTCCGTTGGGGAGAGGGCACTGTTCCGTCGAGGAGGGGGCACTGTCCGAAACGGAACGGGACACGAAAAAGTGAGGACGGAAGGGGCGCCGTTCGGAGGCTCTGCGAAATTTTCCACGGTCCGCCTCTCCGATTGAAATGACTGTGCGGCCCCGATACCTTACGCGTGGCCCGGACCTTTCCCCGCCGGCCGGCCCCGCCGCCTGCACGATGCTCCTCCAGACCCCGTCCTTCCATGGCTGATTCCTCCGAGGTCACTCCCGACTCCACGCCCACCAACGACCCGTCCTACGACCTGATTGCGTCGCGGCGCCAGCCCCTCGACGCCATCTTCCGGCCGGAGAACGTGGCGGTCATCGGGGCCAGCGAGGCCGTCGGCAGCGTGGGGCGCACCCTGCTCTGGAACCTCGTCAGCAATCCGTTCGGGGGCACGGTCTTTCCCGTGAACCCGAAGCGGGACAGCGTGCTGGGCATCGAGGCCTACGGCCGCATCACGGACGTGGAGGCGGACGTGGACCTGGCGGTCATTGCCACACCCGCCCCCACGGTGCCCAGAATCGTCGAGGAGTGCGGCGAGGCCGGCGTGGACGGGCTCGTGATCGTGTCGGCCGGGTTCCGGGAGGTGGGCGAGGAGGGGGCCGAGCTGGAGCGGGAGGTCAAGGCGGCGGCCCGCGAGCACGACATCCGCATCATCGGGCCGAATTGCCTCGGCGTCATGCGCCCGCCGAACGGGCTCAACGCCACCTTTGCGGGGTCGATGGCGCAGGAGGGCAACGTCGCGTTCGTGAGCCAGAGCGGCGCGCTCCTCACCTCGATCCTCGACTGGAGCTTCCGCGAGAACGTGGGCTTCAGCGCGTTCGTGTCGATCGGCTCGATGCTCGACGTCGACTGGGGGGACATGATCGAGTACCTCGGCGACGACCCGAAGACCGACAGCATCGTCCTCTACATGGAGTCGATCGGGAACGCCCGCTCGTTCCTCTCGGCGGCGCGGGACGTGGCCCTCAGCAAGCCGATTATCGTCATCAAGGCCGGGCGCACGGAGGCGGCCGCCGAGGCTGCGGCCTCCCACACCGGCACCCTCACCGGCAGCGACGCTGTGCTCAACGCCGCCTTCCGCCGGTCCGGCGTGCTCCGCGTCGACGACATCAACGACCTCTTTTACATGGCCGAGGTGCTGGGTAAGCAGCCGCGGCCGGAGGGCCCGCGCCTCACGATCCTCACCAACGCGGGGGGGCCGGGCGTCCTCGCGACCGACGCCCTCATCGACGGCGGCGGGGAGCTCACGCCCCTCTCGCCCGAGGCGATGGATGCGTTCGACGAGATCCTGCCGCCGGCCTGGAGCCACAGCAACCCCGTCGACATTCTTGGCGACGCCGACCCGGAGCGCTACGCGAAGTCCCTGGAGGTGGCGGCCGAGGACGAGAACAGCGACGGGCTTCTCGTCGTCCTCACGCCGCAGGCCATGACCGAGCCCACGAAGACGGCCGAGCAC
>JBDGQP010000063.1:0-4897 GCA_042218975.1 Salinibacter sp. | reverse complement strand
GCGCCCCTACGCCCGCGACAACTACGCCCGCGACAGCCGGAAGCCGGTGCTGGCGAGCTGGATGGGCGGGGACGCGGTGGCCCCCGGCGAGAACATCCTCAACGAGGCCGGGCTCCCGACCTTCGCCTACCCGGACACGGCGGCCCGCGTGTTCAACAACATGTGGCGCTACAGCTACAACCTGAAGGCGCTCTACGAGACGCCCAGCCTGCCGGCGGACGCGGAGGGGGTTCCCGACCGGGACGCCGCCACCGCCATCGTCGAAGAGACGCACGAGTCCGGCCGCGTGCTGATGACGGAATACGGGTCGAAGCAGTTGCTCTCGGCCTACGGCATTCCCACCGTCGAGACGCGCGTGGCCGAGACGCCCCCCGAGGCGGTCGAGGCCGCGCAGGCCATCGGCTACCCGGTCGCCGTTAAGCTCCACTCCAAGTCCATCACGCACAAGTCGGACGTCGGGGGCGTGAAGCTGGGCCTCACCGACGGCGACGATGTCCGGACGGCCTTCGACCAGATCCGAAACAGCGTGACGGGCCAGGCCTTCGACGGGGTCACCGTGCAGCCGATGGTCGACCGGAACGACGGCTACGAGCTCATCATCGGCAGCAGCATGGACCAGCAGTTCGGCCCGGTGTTGCTCTTCGGCTCCGGGGGGCAGTTGGTCGAGGTCTACAAGGACCGGGCGCTGGGCCTGCCCCCGCTCAACACGACGCTGGCCCGCCGCATGATGGAGCAGACCAAGATCTACGAGGCCCTGAAGGGCGTGCGGGGACGCGAGCCGGTCGACCTCGACGCCCTCGAGACGCTCCTGGTGCGCTTCAGTCAGTTGGTCGTCGAACAGCCGCGGGTCAAGGAGGTCGACGTGAACCCGCTGCTGGCCCGGTCGGGCGACGGCGGGCTCCTAGCGCTCGACGCCCGCGTGGTGCTCCATCCCTACAGCACCGAGGAGCAGGACCTGCCCACCTCCGCCATCCGGCCCTATCCGCGCCAGTACGTCGGCACGCACACGATGCGGAGCGGGGAGACGGTCACGATCCGACCCATCCGGCCGGAGGACGAGCCGAAGCTGGTGACCTTCCACGAGCGCCTCTCCGAACGGAGCGTGTACCTGCGCTACGCCAGCCTCATGAAGCTCGAGCAGCGCGTGGCGCACGAGCGACTCGCCCGCATCTGCTTCATCGACTACGACCGCGAGATGGCCCTCGTGGCCGAACGCACCGACGCGGAGAACGAGGAGGAGATCATCGGTGTGGGGCGCCTCACCCAGCAGCCGGGCCGCAACGAGGCGGAGTTCGCTATGCTCGTGATCGACGACTTTCAGGAAGAGGGCATCGGCACCGAACTGCTGCGCCGCCTCGTACAGGTCGGCGAGGACGAGGACCTGGACCGCATCACCGCCGACATCCTGGAGCAGAACCAGGCCATGCAGCGCGTCTGCGAGAAGCTCGACTTCGACATTGTCCACAGCGACGACCCCGCCGAGGACATGGTGAAGGCCGTCAAGCCCCTCTAGTGAACGCCTCCGATCCGCGGCGGCGCGCACCAGCATCCCGACCAGAACCCCCGGCCCGACAAATAAAAAAGGCTGCCCCTCCCGATCGGGAGAGGCAACCTTTCGTTGTCGTTGCGCAGAGGCGCCAGTCGGGCGCGGCTGCGCGGCCGGGTCGGCGTTGTTACATCATGCCACCCATGCCGCCCATGCCGCCGCCCATGCCGCCCATGCCGCCGGCCGGCATGCCGCCGCCACCGGCACCGCCGCCACCGCCGGCGCCGCCGTCGTCGTCATCGTCCTCGGTGTCGAGGTCGGCGATGACGGACTCGGTGGTCAGCAGCATCGAGCCCACGGACGCGGCGTTCTCGAGCGCCGAGCGCGTGACCTTCGTCGGGTCGAGCACGCCCTCCTCGCGGAGGTCGCCGTAGGTCTCGGAGCGGGCGTTGAAGCCGAAGTCGCCGTCGCCCTCCTTCACCTTCTGGACCACGATGGAGCCCTCGTGGCCGGTGTTCTCGGCGATCTGACGCAGCGGCGACTCAAGCGCCTTCTTGACGATGTCGAAGCCAATCTTCTGGTCTTCGTTCTCCGTCTCCGCGTCCTCGAGGGAGTCGAGGGCCCGGAGGTAGGCCACACCGCCGCCCGGGAGCACGCCTTCATCGACGGCCGCGCGGGTGGCGCTGAGGGCATCCTCGACGAGGGCCTTCTTGGCCTTCATCTCGGGCTCGGTGGCCGCGCCGACCTTCAGCACGGCGACGCCGCCCGCGAGCTTCGCGAGCCGCTCCTGCAGCTTCTCCTGATCGTAGTCGGACGTCGACTGCTCGATCTGCTGCCGGATCTGGTTGACGCGGGCGTTGATCTCCTCCTGCGAGCCGGCACCGTCCACGAGCGTCGTGGTGTCCTGGTCGATCGTGAGGCGATCGGCCTGCCCAAGGTAGTCGAGCGTGGCGTTCTCGAGGCGGTAGCCCTTCTCCTCGCTGATGACCGTACCGCCGGTCAGCACCGCAAGGTCCTCGAGCATCGCCTGTCGACGGTCGCCGAAGCCGGGCGCCTTCACGGCGGCCACCTTCAGCGTGCCGCGCAGCTTGTTCACCACGAGGGTCGCGAGGGCCTCGCCCTCCACGTCCTCGGCGACGATCAGCAGCGGGTTGTTCGTCTGCGAGACCTTCTCCAGAAGGGGGAGAAGGTCCTGCATGTTGCTGATCGTGTCGTCGTAGATGAGAATGTAGGCATCCTCGAGCACCGCCTCCATGTTCTCGGAGTCGGTCACGAAGTAGGGCGACTGGTAGCCGCGGTCGAACTGCATGCCCTCGACCACGTCGAGATGCGTCTCGATGCCGCGGGCCTCCTCGACGGTGATCACACCGTCCTGGCCGACCTTCTCAAAGGCGTCGGCAATCAGCTGCCCAACGTCGTCGTCGTTGTTCGCCGAAATCGTGGCGACCTGCTGGATGCGGTCCTTGCCCTCCACGACCTCGCTCTGCTCGCGAAGACGCTCCACAACCTTCTCGGAGGCCTTCTTGATGCCGCGCTGAATCTCCATCGGGTTCGCGCCGGCGGTTACGCTCTTCAGTCCGGCGTTGATGATCGACTCCGCGAGGACGGTGGCCGTCGTGGTGCCGTCGCCGGCCGCGTCGTTGGTCTTCGACGCCGCTTCCTTCAGGAGCTGGGCCCCAATGTTCGGGAGCTTGTTCTTCAGCTCAATCTCTTTGGCAACGGTGACGCCGTCCTTCGTGATGGTCGGGGAGCCGAAGGACTTCTCGAGAACCACGTTCCGACCCTTGGGGCCGAGCGTGACCTTGACGGCACGTGCCATCTGGTCGACGCCGTCCTTCAGGGCGTTTCGGGCCTCGGAATCAAACTTAATCTGTTTGGCCATAATCGATAGTCGTAATTGGTTCGTGTGGTGTGCAACTCAGGGTGCGGTGCGTGACCGCGGTCGTGTGCTCCGCCGCGGAAAGGGGCAGGGTGCTATCCTTCGACGACACCGAAGATGTCGCTCTCGCGCATGATGAGGTACTCGTCTCCGTCGAGAGTGACTTCGGTGCCCGCGTACTTGCCGTAGAGGACCTCGTCGCCCTCCTCAACGGTCATTTCGATCCGGTTGCCGTTTTCGACGCGGCCCGGACCGATGGCGACGACCGTGCCCTCCTGCGGCTTCTCCTTTGCCGAATCCGGAATGTACAGACCACTTTCGGTCTTGTCGTCGGCCGGTTTCGGCTGGACGACGACGCGGTCGCCAAGGGGTTTGATGCTCGTCATGATCGGGTCAGACTGACTTGTGAGTGATGTGCGGTGGATGCTCCGACGTTGTTATCACTCGCCGGTGGTGAGTGATAACAACGTCATATAAACAAAGCACATCGCCGTCTGATGTTTCCCGAGGCGGCGTGCGGGTCGGTGAAGATCCTTTAGGGATGGGCGACAGGAGGGCCCCCCACAGGTGAACCTCCGGGGCCGGGCCCGACGTAAGGGAGGTGGAACCGGCCCGCCGTCTGTCCAACACCTTGTGCGCCGCCATGCGAGTTCGCTCTTCGGACGTGTCCCCTCGGCAGGCCCAGAGGCTAATGGGGGCGGCCGCGTCGGTGATCCTCCTGGGCGCGTCTTCGCCGCCTTTTCTTTCGGCCGGGGCGCGGGCCCTCGTGATGCACGCCTTCGCGCCCGTCTGCCACCAGTTGCCGGCCCGGTCGCCGATTCTCGACGGCGTGCAGCTCGCGGTGTGCGACCGCTGCCTCGGCATCTACGGGGGCGTCCTGGTGGGCATCCTCACGCTGGGATGGGGGCGGCGCCTGTGGGCGCGGCTCCGGTCCGTCGACCGGATCGTGTTGCTCGGCAGTCTCGTGCCGATTGTACTCGACTGGATCGGGCCGGTGCTCGGCCTCTGGCCGAACGCGCCCCTCAGCCGCGCCGGGACCGGGTTCTTGTTTGGGGCCGTGGCCGCGAGCTTCGCCGCCGACCGCCTCCTGTTGGGGCTCGAGAGAACGGGGTAGCCCCCCCGCCCCGCGCCTTTCGGTTGCCGCGTCCGTTCCCTACGTTTTCAACCGTCTTGTTGGGGCAAACATATCGACCCGCAGGGCACGTCCTCAGCCGATCCTCTCTCGAACCGAACGGCGCAACGCCATGACTCCCCGGCAACAGTCCATCCTTACCGGTGCGGTCGTCACGGGCGTCCTCAGCACGTCCTACCTCAGCTTCGTGAACGCAATCTGCTGTCTCGGCGTCATCGTCGGGGGGGTGGTTGCAACGCAGCAGTTTACGAGCCGCACCGGACGGGCGATCGAGGCCGGAGACGGGGCCGTGATCGGGGCACTCGCCGGCGCCGGCGGAGCGGTTCTCGGCTCCATCTTCGACGCGATGCTCCGGCCGCTCAACCTCGACTCCAACTCGATCTCGCAGGGGATAATGAAG